>NZ_JACCFY010000001.1:3000000-3300000 GCF_013410745.1 Nesterenkonia xinjiangensis
ACATCGCGTCGGTGCCGTGGACGTGCGGCCACAGCTGGACCATGCGACCGGCGGTCCCGCCAGTCCCGTCGTCAGCCCCCTGAGGGGCCGGGGTGAGCAGCTGCGCCGCCTCCGGCGTCCCGGTGCCGCGCATCGCGTCGTGGACGTCGAGCAGGCGCAGATCGGGGCGACGTCGCAGTAGGTCCTCGACCTGCACCACCGATTCCGCCATATGCGGCGAGCAGGTCGCGTAGCCCAGCAGCCCGCCGGGCGCGAGGGCCTCGGCGGCGGCGTCGAGCAGCTCCTCCTGCAGCACGGTCAGCTCGGCCAGGTCTGAGGGGCTGCGCCGCCAGCGGGCCTCCGGACGACGGCGCAGCGCACCCAGTCCGGTGCATGGCGCGTCCACCAGGATCCGGTCGAACCCGCCGCGCGCGGCGATGCGCCCGCGCACCTCCGGGTCCTTCGCGATCCCGCGGCCGTCACCTTCGCGGACCTGCCACGCCGAGTCGCTCACGGGGGAGAGCGCGCGGCGCACGAGCTCAGCGCGGTGTGCGGCCGGCTCGTTGGCGAGCAGGACGGCCCCCTGCTGGGCGGCCAGTGCCGCCAGCAGCGCCGCCTTTCCTCCCGGGCCCGCACACAGGTCCAGCCAGTGCTCCCCGGCGGCGTCGGGCTCCCGAGCTTCTGGGGCACGGGCGGCGGCCAGCGCACGGGCGATCCACTGGGAACCGATGTCCTGGACACGCAGCTCACCCTCACGCACACCGGGGAGGCGCCCCACGTCGCCGCCGCGGAACACGGCGGCACCGTCGAGGAGCGTGCTGCGTTCGGCGCCGGCCTCCACCGCAGAGGTGAGCCGGTCCTCTCCGGCACCTGGGAGATCCACCAGATGCACCTCCGGGGCGGCATTGTCGGCGGCCAGCAGTTCGGGCAGCTCCTCGCTCCGGTCGGCCAGGCGCAGCGCCTGCTTCAGGGAACGGACCACCCAGGCGGGATGGGCGTGGCGCAGGCCGAGCTCCTCATCGGAGCCGGCGGTGAGGCCCCGCTCCCGGATCAGCTGCGCGAGCCAGGCGTCGCGGTCCTGGGCGCTGATCCGACGCAGCACGGCGTTGACGAACCCTCCCGGGCCGGCACCGATCTCTCCACGCACGAGGGCCACGGTCTCCGAGACCGCGGCGTGGGCGTCCACGCGCATGCCGAGGAGCTGATGGGCTCCGAGGCGCAGCGCGTCGAGGACCGGGGCGTCGAGATCCTTCAGGGGGCGGTCCACGCAGGCGGCGATGATCGCGTCGTAGGTGCCCTGGCCGCGCAGCGCGCCATAGGCGAGCTCGGTGGCGAAGCCGGCGTCTCGGCGATCCAGCCGTGCACGGCGGATCTCCGCGGGCAGGGTGAGGTTGGCATAGGCGTCGTCGCGGCTCACGGCACGCAGCACCCGCCAGGCGGTGCGCCGGGCCGCATCGGCTTCGCGCCGACGGCGGCTCGGGGCCTCCGCACTGCGATTCCGTGCCCGCGAGCCGTCTGCCCCGCCGCGGTGCCGCTGTCGACCGGCGGCGTCCCGGCGGTCGGCGCCCCCGCTCGGGGGGTCTGTCGGGTTCCGGCCCTCGCCTGTGCCCCCGCTGTGGCGTCGCGGGCCGCCTCGTGCGGGTCGCTGGTCGCTCATGCCTGATCCTCCTCGTCGTGGCCGCCCAGCACGACGCGGCCGCGCAGGCCGCGCAGCCAGTCGGCGGCGCTGATCATCCGTTTGCCGGCCGGCTGCACCGCGCTGAGCACGACGCCGCCCTCGGCGGTGCGCAGGACGACCACATCGTGGGCAGCGGCGCGGTCCGTGGGAGCCCGGGCGACGTCGCCGGGCACGGCGCGGGACAGCGGCTCCGGCAGCTCGGCCTCGTAGACCCGGGCGGGTCCCAGCTTGATCCGCTGCTCGCCGTGCAGGGTCCAGGCGCCAGGTTCGGGGATGGTGGCGTTGATCCGACCCGCCACGGCCTCGGCCTCCTGCCGCGGGTCGATGAAGGCGTCCTCACGACCGAGCTTGCCGGCGAAGGTGGGCTCGCCACGCTGGGGCACCGGCACGGAGGTGCCCTGCAGCAGCTCGGGCAGCAGCGCGGTCAGCAGGGTCGAACCCAGCCGAGTGAGGTCCTGCAGGACCGCCCCGGCGCTGGCCTCGGGGGAGAGCGGAACCTCGCACACGGCGTGGATCGGGCCGGTGTCCATCCCCGTCTCGAGCTGGAAGACGGTGGCCGCAGCGGTGGCGTCGCCCGCCAGGATCGCGTGCTGCACCGGGGCGGCCCCGCGATGGCGGGGCAGGGCGGAGTAGTGCAGATTGACCCAGCCATGCGGCAGCGCCTCCAGCGCGGTCCGCGGAAGCAGCGCCCCGTAGGCCACGACGACACCGAGGTCGACGTCCCAGGCGGTGATCGCCGCCAGAGTCTGCTGATCGATCCGGTCGGCCTTGACCACCGGCAGCCCCAGCTCGTCGGCGGCCTGGGCCACCGGGGAGGGGGTGAGACGCCGTCTGCGCCCCACCGGGGCATCGGGGCGTGTGAGGACACCGGCGACGGCGACACCGTCGGCGATCAGCGTGTGGAGGCAGTCTGCGGCGATCTGCGGGGTGCCGGCGAAGAGCACCCGGCCCTCCCGCGGGCCGGTGATCAGCTGGTCCCGTGTGACGGCGGCATGGGCCTCATGGAGTTCGTCGAGGGTGAAGGTGCGGGGGCTCGGAGCAGCGGTCATGGTGTCCTCTCGCGTCATCGACGGGGTCCGCTGTGCGGCGCGGCGGGCGGCGCGGCGAAGAAGCTGCTGCCGGCGCCGACTCCGGTCGGAGGTGACGGTGCGGCGGTCTCGCGAAGTGTGCGCATGGCCCGGCGTCGGTCCTCGCCGGTGAGCCGATCGATGAACAGCCGGCCGTCCAGGTGGTCTGTCTCGTGCTGGAAGCAGGCCGCCAGCAGACCCTCGGCCGCGATCCGAAGTGCAGCGCCGTCCGGGGCGGTGCCGGTGAGCACCACCCGCTGAGCGCGGTCCACCGGCGAGTAGACGCCGCCCACCGAGAGGCATCCCTCGCGCAGCAGGTTCTCCTCCTCGGCGGGGTGGTCCGCGTCGCGCGGGGTGGGGCCGATCGGCCCCACCGAGACGAGCTCAGGGTTGATCACGGCGCCTCGCGAACCCATTGCGTCATAGGTGAAGATCCGCAGCCCTACGCCGATCTGCGGGGCGGCCAGGCCGATGCCCCCGGCTGCGTCCATGGTCTCGTACATGGCGGTGACGAGCTCGGAGATGCGTGCGTCGAGCGCGCCTACGGGCGCGGCGGGGGTGCGCAGGACGGGATCGCCGAGCTTGCGGAGCGGGAGAACAGCCATGGAGACGATCCTACTGCCGGGACATGCGGTGGCCCCGGGCTCACACCCTCGGTGTGACAGGTGGCACAGCGTCGGTGGGGGATCCGGCGCCGGCCGGTGCCGGGGCGCCGACGGCCGCCCGTGCAGCCGCGGGGGCCGGGGGAGGAGGCAGGGGCCGCAGCGCGGGCCCGGCCTCGGCAGTGCGTCGGGTGTGCTCCCAGACCTGTCGCAGCGCCCAGAACTTGTGCCAGTGGGGCTTCAGCGCGTCAGGCGAGGCCTGGACGGGGACCACCTCGGCCTCGGAGATCGCCACCGCCATGAGCAGAGACTCCTTCCCGTGGGTCCAGGGCTCCCAGATGCCGGCCTGCGCATCGACGAGGCGTTCCTCGGCCTGCATCCCGGCCACCAGCTGCATGACCACCGACTCATTGAGCGGCTTCGCCCGTCCGCGCCGGTCAAGCCCTTTCGTCTTGAAGTCGATGACGCAGGTGCGGCCGGCGATCTCGGCGACCAGGTCCAGGGTGCCGGCGTAGCCCACGGCATGGTTCCAGACCGTGATCTCAGCGGCGATCGGGCGCACGTCATAGAGCTGCCACCACTCGTCGAACCGGTCGGCGAAGGCGGACTCCCCGTGCTCTGTCAGCACTGCGCGGGCCGACTCGGCCTCGTGGGCACCTCCCAGGGAGCGCAGCGCCACCTGCTCCGCATAGTGGTGGACCCGGTCTCCGCGGCGGGCGGCGGCGTCCCGGAAACGTTCGGCGGCGGAGGAGGCATGTCGCGCCAGGGTCTTCAGCTGGGAGGCGGAGCCGACCGCCCCCGTCAGCCGGTCGTCCTGGACGAGCTCTGTGGTGGCCAGGTGTCCGGCCCAGCCGGTGAGGTCCTTGGGTTCCTGGCCGATCACCGTGGTGATGGAGGGGACCTCGGGGGCGGAGGTGAGCGAGCGGGAGTACATCCGGCCGAACTCTGTGGCATGGGCGAGGGTGGGCTGTGTCATCACGGCCCAGTCTGCCACGCGCCTCTGATGCGCAGCGGGGCCGCGGCGTCGTGTCCGAACCGATCCAGGACGGTCTGAGCTGCTCCGGATCCTTGGAAGGACGGGGATTCGCCAGGTCACAGCGCCGAGTGTGACGGCGGACACGCCACGCCGATTGGACGAGCGGCCGAGGGCTGGGCTAGAGTTTCATGTCGTCGGAGAGCGGACATTCGGGCAGGCCGAGAGGCGCGTCAGAAGGTCAGCTGGAAGCCGACGTGCGGATGTAGCTCAGCTGGCTAGAGCATCACCTTGCCATGGTGAGGGTCGCGAGTTCGAATCTCGTCATCCGCTCGATGGGCTCGAAGGAGTCGATCCCGACTCCCGGAGACGGGTACGGTGGGGTGGCCGAGTGGCGAGGCAGCGGCCTGCAAAGCCGTCAACGCGGGTTCGATTCCCGTCCCCACCTCGCTCGGGCCGCCTCGGCGGGCCGAACAGCTGAATTGAATAGGCGCGATTGGCGCAGCGGTAGCGCGCTTCCCTGACACGGAAGAGGTCACTGGTTCGATCCCAGTATCGCGCACTGAGTGGTCTATACTGATCACTCGTGCGGATGTAGCTCAGCTGGCTAGAGCATCACCTTGCCATGGTGAGGGTCGCGAGTTCGAATCTCGTCATCCGCTCCAGAAGAAGGGCCCGGAATCCTCAGGATTCCGGGCCTTTCTCGTCTGTGTGGCAGACTTGTCCACGACACACTTCGTGCTCCGGGGTCGGTGAAAGTCCGAACCGGCGGTGAAAGTCCGCGACCCGAGGCCGTTCGCGGCCACGGTTGAACCGGTGAAACTCCGGTACCGACAGTCAGAGTCTGGATGGGAGAAGCACGAAGGCCGGTCGACGACCGGGGCGCCTTGTGCACCCCTTGTCGGGCCGGCCGCCGCGCAGGCATCGTCGCCCCGGAGCCGACTCCACCGTCGGGCCTGGGAAGGACACATCGCTCATATGGACGGTCTGCGCCGGCTCCTCGAAGCCGCCACTCCGAGCACTGGACGTCTCCTGCAGCCGTCTGCCGCCGACGTCCCGGTCCGCGCCCAGGAGCAGGCTCGGCATGGCTGATCAGCTGGACGAGACCCGCATGCGCGCGGCGGTGGAGGCCGCCTACCGCGGTCCGCGCGGTGCCAACCCGTTGGTCGGGGCCGTGCTCGTCGCCGCGGACGGCACCGTCCTGGCCGTGGGACATCACCGTGGTGCCGGGAACCTCCACGCCGAGCGGGAGGCACTGACCCGCATCGCCCGCACCTCACCCGGCATGGACCTCTCGGACGCGACGCTCTACTGCAGCCTCGAGCCCTGCCGCCACCACGGGCGCCAACCTCCGTGCACCGAGGCGATCCTCTCCGCCGGGGTCGGGCGCGTCCTCTACGGTGCCGACGATCCCACCCCCGACGCCTCTGGAGGGGCCACGGTGCTGCGCGCGGAGGGGGTCGACGTCGTGGCCGGCGTCCTCGCCGAGGAGTGCCGGCGGATCAATCAGCGCTGGGCCCGGGCCCAGCGTGAGGGGCGCCCCTTCGTCACGGTCCACCTGGCGCAGAGCCTGGACGGTCGCATTGCGGCCGCTGACGGCACCAGCCAGTGGATCACCTCGGCGGCCTCGCGGGAGCACACCCACCGGATCCGCCGGCGGATCGATGCGATCCTGGTGGGCAGCAACACGGCCGCAGTGGATGATCCGCGGCTCACCGCCCGGCTGCCCGACGGGACGCTTTCCGAGCATCAGCCGCTGCGCTGCGTGATGGGCCGGCGTCCGCTGTCCGAGGACGCCCGGCTGCGCCGGGGCCGCCCCGAAGGCGAGGGCTGGGTCCAGCTGCGCACCCATGACCCGCTCGAGGCCCTGCAACGCCTCGGCGAGATCCAGCACGAGGGACACCCGGTGCGGCATGTCCTCATCGAAGGGGGATCCCGCGTGCTGGCCGCCTACTTCGCCCAGGATCTGGTGGACGAGATCTTCGCCTACCAGGCGCCGCTGATCCTCGGCGCCGGACCCTCCAGCGTGGGGGACATCGGCGTCACCACGCTCTCCGCGGCCCGACGCTACGCCCAGGACCCCGCCGAGGGCGGGGCGGTCCGGATCCTCGACGACGACGTCTGCGTCCACCTCCAGCCGGCGGAGGACGCCCATGTCCCCGACTCATCCGACGCTCCGGCCGATCAGGCCGGTGCACCAGCAGACAGGAGCAGCTGACCAGCATGTTCACCGGAATCGTGACAGGCCTCGGCCGGGTGGTCTCCCGGCGGCCGGACCCGGCCCGCGGGGTCGAACGACTGAGCTTCGAGGCGCCCGGACACGTCGAGGGCCTCGCCCTGGGCGGGTCCATCGCCGTCAACGGCGTGTGCGTGAGCGCCACCGCCATCGAGGGTGAGACCGTCAGCGTGGACCTCATCGTCGAGACCCTCAAACGCACCACCATGGGACAGCTCGACGTCGGGGCCCGGGTCAATCTGGAGCGTTGCCTCCCCTCGGGCGCCCGCCTGGACGGACACGTGGTCCAGGGCCACGTGGACGGCATGGGGTCGCTGCTGGAGCGGGACGTCAACGAGGGCCGGCACCGCTTCGCGGTGGGCCGGGATCTGGCCCCGTTCATCGCAGAGAAGGGCTCGATCGCCGTCGACGGCGTGTCGCTGACCGTCACGGCGGTGTCGGACGCGGGCGCGTCCGAGGCATGGTTCGAGGTGGGGCTGATCCCCACCACGTTGGTCGAGACCACGCTGGGCGCGCTGCCCGACGGCGGACAGGTCAACCTCGAGGTGGACGTGCTGGCCAAGTACACCCGCCGGATGCTCGACCTCGACGCTGTCGCTGAGGCCGCTGAGGTCGCTGAGGTCGCTGAGCACGATGACCCGGGCGCCCCCGAGGTTCCGGTGCCGGCCGTCCGGCGGCCGGACACTCCGGCTCCGGTGCTCGACCCGATCGAGGTCGCGCTGAACCAGCTGGCCAAGGGGCGACCCGTCGTCGTCGTCGACGATGCCGACCGCGAGAACGAGGGTGACATCATCTTCCCGGCGGCCGCGGCCACCGAAGAGCTCATGGCGTTCACCGTGCGGCACTCCTCCGGGGTGATCTGCGTGCCGATGAGCCGGGAGCGCGCCGAGCACCTGCGTCTGCCCCCGATGGTGGAGGCCAACCAGGACCCGAAGGGCACCGCCTACACGATCAGCTGCGACGCCGGCTCCGGGGTGAGCACGGGCATCAGCGCCGCAGACCGGGCGCGTACCGCCGCCCTGCTGGCCGACGCCGCCGCCGAGCCGCACGACCTCACCCGGCCCGGCCACCTGTTCCCGCTGATCGCCGACGACGCCGGCGTGCTGGGGCGGGACGGCCACACCGAGGCCGCCGTGGATCTCTGCCGGCTCTCCGGACACCCGGAGGTCGGGGTCATCGCCGAGCTCGTCCATGACGACGGCCGGATGATGCGGCTCCCGGCGCTGCGCGAATTCTCCGACGACCACCAGCTGGCGCTGATCTCCATCGCCGACCTCATCGCGTATCGCGGGGGAGAGCCTCGCCCGGAAGCCGTCATGGACGCCGTGCAGGCCTCCTGGGAGCGCCCCGAGGAGGAGTCCAGCGCATTGGTCACTCCGGGTCCGGTGGTGACGCTGCCCACCGTGCACGGGATCTTCGCCGCCCAGGTGTGGACCGAGCACGCCACAGGCCACGAGCACCTGCTCATCTCCGCCCGGTCCCGGCCCGCCTCGGAGACCGGTGCCGCGGAGGACCGACCGCTGATCCGCATGCATTCCGAGTGCGTGACCGGAGACGTGCTGGGCTCCCACCGCTGCGACTGCGGCACCCAGCTGGCCTCGGCCCTGGAGTCCATCCAGCGCGACGGCGGCCACCTCCTCTACCTGCGCGGTCACGAGGGACGCGGCATCGGGCTGGCCAACAAGCTGCGCGCCTACAGCCTCCAGGAGCAGGGCGCGGACACGGTGGAGGCCAACGAGATGCTCGGCCTTGCCGCGGAGCTGCGTGACTACACCGGCGCCGCGGCGATCCTGCACAGCTGCGGGATCACCCGGCTGACCTTGCTGACGAACAACCCGGACAAGGTGGAGTCCCTGCTGAAGGCGGGGCTCGACGTCCAGCAGGTCCCCTCCAACGGGGTGGTGCACGAGGAGAACCGGAGGTACCTGCGCACCAAGCGGGACCGGATGCGCCACCTGCTGGACCATCTCGGCCTGGAGGACCGCGAGGCCCGTGGGGCCTGGACAGGAGAGGATCCGGGGGCCGCGGAGGAGCAGATCGCCGACCATGAGGAGCCTGCGGAGCGTTCGCGCCCGCTCGACGAACAAGGAGAGAGATGAGCAGCACCGGAACCCCTGAGATCGACACCGCCGAGCTGGAGAGTCTGCGCGCCGCCGCCGAGAAGCCGCTGCGTGTAGCAGTGGTGGCCTCACGCTGGCACACCCAGGTCATGGACGGCCTGATCGCCGGATCCCGCCGCTTCCTGACGCAGATCGGAGTGGAGGACATCACCCTGGTCCGAGCCCCGGGCAGCTTCGAGCTGCCGGTGCTCAGCGCCGCGGCGGCCTCCGAACACGATGCCGTCGTCGCGCTGGGAGTGGTCATCCGCGGGGGGACCCCGCACTTCGACTACGTCTGCCAGGCCGCCACAGATGGCCTGCTGCGGGTCGCCCTGGACACCGGTGTGCCTGTCGGCTTCGGCCTGCTGACCTGCGATGACGAGCAGCAGGCCCTGGAACGCGCAGGTCTGGAGGGCTCCCAGGAGGACAAGGGCTTCGAAGCGGCGCACGCCGCGGTCTCCGCCGCCGTCGAGGCGGCCCGGCTCGCCTCATGACGGGGGAGGCGACGTATGACGGGCCAGAATCGTCGTCGACCCCCGGAAGGGAATACCCTGGGACGGTGAAGAACTTCGACCAGCTCTACGCCGAACTCGCCGAGAAGGCGACCAGCCGCCCGGAGGGGTCCGGCACGGTGGCCGCGCTCGACGCCGGCGTCCACAGCATCGGCAAGAAGATCGTCGAGGAGGCCGCAGAGGTGTGGATGGCCTCCGAGCACGAGTCCGACGAGGCCGCCGCGGAGGAGATCTCCCAGCTGCTCTACCACCTCCAGGTGATGATGCTCGCCAAGGGCCTCAGCCTGGAGGATGTCTACCGACATCTGTGAGCAGCCGGCCCCTGGGCCGACAGCCCGCGAACCATACTCGAACGACATCCGAACAGGGAACGACACCTCCATGCTGCGTGTAGCTGTACCGAACAAGGGCGCCCTCTCCGAGGCAGCCATGGCCATGCTCTCCGAGGCCGGATACGTCCAGCGCCGTGACAAGCGCGAGCTGGTCATGATCGATGAGGAGAACGACGTCGAGTTCTTCTACCTGCGTCCCCGCGACATCGCCGTCTACGTCGGCTCCGGAACCCTCGACGTCGGGATGACCGGCCGCGACCTCTTCCAGGACGCCCGGGTCGACCATGGCGCCGAGGAGATCATGGGGCTGGGATTCGGCGGGTCCACCTTCCGGCTGGCCGGCCCGGCCGGCAGATTCCGTTCTGCCGAGGATCTGGCGGGCAAGCGCATCGCCACCAGCTATGACGGTCTGCTGAGCCGCTGGCTGGAGGACCAGGACCTCCCCGACGTCGAGGTCGTGCACCTCGACGGCGCGGTGGAGACCGCCGTGCGCCTCGGGGTGGCCGACGCGATCGCCGACGTCGTGGAGACCGGCAACACCCTCAAGGCCGCCGGCATGGAGACCTTCGGAGAGCCGATCATGCGCTCCGAGGCGATCATGATCTCTCGCCACGGGGAGCGTCCCGCAGGCATCGACCGGGTGAGCCGGCGTCTGCAGGGCGTCCTGGTGGCCCGCCAGTACGTGATGATGGACTATGACATCCGCCGCGAGCACCTCGAGGCGGCCAGCGCCATCACGCCGGGGCTGGAGTCGCCGACCATCTCGCCGCTGGCCGACGAGAACTGGGTCGCCGTGCGCTCCATGGTGCTCGCCAAGCGGACCAACCAGCTCATGGACGAGCTCTACGAGCTCGGCGCCCGAGCAATCCTGGTCACCTCCATCCACGCCTGCCGGGTCTGAGCGGGGAGGCTCCACGAGATGTCACTGGCCGTGAGAGTGATCCCCTGCCTCGACGTCGACGCCGGCCGGGTGGTCAAGGGCGTGAACTTCGAGAACCTGCGCGACGCCGGAGATCCGGTGGAGCTCGCGCACCGGTACAACGACGCCGGAGCGGACGAGCTGACCTTCCTGGACGTCACGGCCTCGTCCGCGGACCGGGAGACCACCTATGACGTGGTCACCCAGACCGCGGAGGAGGTCTTCATCCCGCTGACCGTCGGCGGCGGGGTCCGCACCCAGGAGGACGTCGCCGCGCTGCTGCGCTGCGGGGCGGACAAGGCCTCCATCAACACCGCTGCGGTGACCCGCCCGGAGGTCATCGACGAGATCACCGGCCGCTTCGGCTCCCAGGTGCTGGTCCTGTCCCTGGACGCCCGGCGCACCGAGGATCTCGGCGTCGCCTCCGGCTTCGAGGTGACCACCCACGGCGGACGCCGGGGGACCGGGATCGATGCGATCTCCTGGTGCCGCGAGGCAGCGGAGCGCGGAGTGGGAGAGATCCTGCTGAACTCCATCGACGCCGACGGCACCCAGAACGGCTTCGACGTCGAGATGATCCGCGCGGTCCGTCACGTGACCACCGTCCCGCTCATCGCCTCAGGGGGAGCCGGCCGCCCGGAGCATTTCCCGGCCGCCATCGACGCCGGCGCCGACGCAGTGCTGGCCGCCTCGATGTTCCACTTCGGCCCGGTCGACATGATCGCCCAGGTCAAGGAAGCCATCCGCGCCGCCGGGCACCCCGTCCGCTGACCTGGCTCGTCCGCCCGCCACCCGCCCATCCGCCGAGGAGCTCGCCATGACCCAGACCCCGCTTCCCGCCGAGATCCGCGAGAAGGTCACCTTCAACGATGCCGGGTTGCTGCCGGCCATCGCTCAGGACGCCGCCAGCGGCGAGGTGCTCATGCTGGCCTGGATGAACGCGGAGGCGCTGGCGTCCACGCTGTCCTCGGGCCGGGCGACCTACTGGTCCCGGTCGCGGGGGGAGCTCTGGCGCAAGGGGGAGACCTCCGGGCATGTGCAGCAGGTCCGTCAGGTGTCGTTGGACTGTGACGGGGACACCGTGCTGCTGACCGTGGACCAGACCGGTCCGGCCTGCCACACCGGCACCCGGACCTGCTTCTCCGGGCGCGAGGTCGTCCTGGAGGGAGGACATGATGACCAGACCTGATCGTCGATTCGGCACCGTCTCTCCCAGCGCCGAGGAGTTCGCCGAGCTGGCCCAGGACCATCGCGTCATCCCGGTGACGATGCGGCTGCTCGCCGACGGGCACACCCCCTTGAGCATCTACCGCGCGCTGGCCGACGGCCGGCCCGGCAGCTTCCTGATGGAGTCTGCGGCCCCGGGGGCCGCATGGTCCCGCCATTCCTTCATCGGGGTGCGCTCGCAGGCCACGCTCTCGGAGCGGGCGGGTCGTGCCGTCTGGCTGGGGGAGCCGCCTGCCGGCACGCCGCAGGAGGGCACCACCGCCGAGGTGCTGCGGGAGAGCCTCGAGTTCCTCGGCGGGGACAACGGCAGGGCGCGCATCGGGCAGCTGCCGCACCTGACCTCCGGACTGGTCGGATACGCCGGCTGGGACGTCGTCCGGCACTGGGAGCGGCTTCCGCACCCTCCGGTGGACGATCTCCACGTCCCGGAGATGGCGATGAACCTGGTCAGCGACCTGGTCGTCCATGACAACCGAGACGGCACCGTCACCCTGGTGGCCAACGCCTTCAACCGCGACGGGCGGGACACCGGGGTGGAGCATGCCTACGCCGACACGGTGGCACGGCTGCAGCAGATGCGCGCCGCGCTCGCCGAGCCGGTGCAGCCGGGAGTCTCCGTGGGCGAGCCGGACTGGCAGGAGGCCGTGGAGGGCGATCTGGAGCATCGGGTCGAGCTCGCCTGGGACCAGGACGAGTACCTGGCGACGCTGGGAAAGGCCAAGCAGGCGATCGTCGACGGCGAGGTCTTCCAGATCGTGGTCTCGCGCCGCTTCGAGGTGGCCACTCAGGTGGACGCGTTGGCGGTGTATCGGATGCTGCGTCTGCTGAATCCGAGCCCCTATATGTACCTGCTGCACTTCGAGACGCCCGAGGGCGAGCCGTACCAGGTGGTGGGCGCCTCTCCGGAGGCGCTGGTCACCGTGGAGGACGGCACCGTGGTCACCCACCCGATCGCCGGCACCCGCCCGCGCGGGGAGACCCCGGCGGAGGACGAGCGGCTGGCTGAGGACCTGCTCGCCGACGAGAAGGAGCGGGCCGAGCACATCATGTTGGTGGATCTGGCGCGCAACGATCTCGCCAAGGTCTGTGTGCCGGGCTCGGTGCAGGTCACCCGGTTCATGGCGGTGGAGCACTTCAGCCACGTGATGCATCTGACCACACACGTCCAGGGTGAGCTCGCGCCCGGATCCTCCTCTTATGACGTGCTCGCAGCCACCTTCCCCGCGGGTACCCTGTCCGGGGCGCCGAAGCCTCGTGCTCTGCAGCTGCTCGATGCCTGGGAGCCGACCGGTCGGGGTGTGTACGGGGGAGTCGTCGGGTACTTCGATTTCTCCGGCCGCATGGACGCGGCCATCGCGATCCGCAGCGCGCTGCTGAAGGGCGGCCGTGCCTACGTGCAGGCCGGCGGAGGGATCGTCGCGGACAGCGACGACGACGCGGAGCGTCTGGAGACTGTGAACAAGGCGGCGGCCCCGCTGCGTGCGGTGCTGGCTGCGGATCGGATGGAGGACGTGCGATGAGCCGACGCACCGTGGTACTGGCCGGGCTGGTCGCCGGAGTGCTGCTGCTCGCATCGGCCACGCAGCCCTGGGTGATCGCCTCCGGGCTGGGCGAGGTCTCGGCGATGGATCGGGTGGAGATCCCCGGCTCCGACATCGCCGACACGGTGACCGCGATGGCGCTGGTGGGCCTGGCTTCCGCGGTCGCGGTGACGATCGCCAGGCGCATGGCGCGGTTCGTGATCGGTCTGCTCCAGCTAGGGGCCGGCGCGGTGGTGACCGTGACGCTGCTGCAGGTGATCGCCGCACCGGGTGAGGCGTCCTTGGGAGCGCTGGGAGAGGTCACCGGGACGACCGAGCTGGCCCAGCACTATGCCCTCGGACCGGCGGTGTGGGTCGGACTGGCCGGAGCGTTCCTGCTGGTGCTCGCCGCGCTCGCACTGCTGGTCTTCTCACGGCGCTGGCCGGACCGGAGCTCGAAGCGGTATGAGAAGTCCCGCGCACCTGCGGGCAGCGAGGAGGATGAGGACGACCCCGACGAGTTCGACCTCTGGGACGGACTCACCGCGGGGGAGGACCCCACGTCCGGCCGTCGCTGAGGATCTCCTGCCCCGGGATTCCCCGGTCGTCCTCGCGGGTGCTCAGCTCCCCACCTCCACCTCCAGCTCAGGGTCCTGGGCCCACTGGCTGAAGCTGCCCGGATACAGCGCCGCCTCGAAGCCTGCCAGATGGGCCGCCAGGGTGGCATGCGCCGCGTTGACCCCGGATCCGCAGTAGCTGATCACAGGCCGGTGCTCCTCAGCCCCGGCCGAGTGCAGCCGGGAGCGCAGCTCCTCGGCGGGCAGGAAGCGGCCGGCGTCGTCGACATTGCCTGCGGTGGGCAGGTTGACGGCACCCGGGATGTGTCCGGCCCGAGGGTCGACCGGTTCATGCTCGCCGGTGAACCGCTCCGGGGCACGCACATCCAGGAGCACACCCGCCGCCGGGCGCCCCGTCTGCAGATCTGCGGACAACCGGCGGACGGTCTCACGATCCACAGAGGCGGCGGACGGCACCCCGTCCGGCTCCCGGAGCGGGTCCTCGAGCAGGATGGTGCTGGGCTCGGGGGCGACCTCCCCGGTCTCCAGCGGCAGGCCGGCCCGTCGCCACGCCTCGAGGGCCCCGTCGAGCACCCGCACGTCCTGCACTCCGGCACGCCGGAGGAGCCACCAGGCCCGCGCCGCGGCCAGGTTCTGCAGATCGTCATGGACCACCACGGTGGTGCCGGGCCGCAGCCCCCAGCGTCTCGCCGCCTGCTGCAGCGTGGCCCGGTCGGGCAGCGGGTGCCGTCCCTGGGCGGCGGGCCGTCCGTGGGCGCTGAGCTCGTGGTCCAGGTCCACGAACACCGCGCCGGGGATGTGGCCCGCACGGTGGTCCTGCCGCCCGTCCGGCCTGTCCAGCCGCCAACGGACGTCCAGCACGGTCGGAGGAACGGGGGAGCACAGCAGCGCGTGAAGCTCGTCGGCGGTGATGAGTGTCGGCATGGACACCACCCTGCTCCGCATCCGGGGCGCTGTCCAGCAGGAGCAGAGGGCCGGGAGCCCCCTGGTGCGCAGGAGGACATCTGGTCGGAGTCCGGCGGGCGGGCATGGCAGAATGGAGGGCGAGCAGACGTGATCGAGAGAGGACTCTGATGACCACCACGCAGCAGCGGACCGTGCGCGACGTCGAGCAGCAGCCGGCCGCCGGTGAACAGCCCGGCGACGCCCACATCCACCACGACCACATCGGTCATGGATCGACCCCTGCCGCCTGGGCTCTCAGCCTCACCCTGATCGTGGGCTCCATCGTGGCGGGCATCGGCTTCGTGATCGAGGTCTGGGTGCTGGCCTACATCGGTGCGGCCTGCGTCCCTCTCGCGCTGATCCTCGGTTGGGGCCTGAAGAAGGCCGGCTACGGTGTGGAGATGGACAGCTGGTCCGTACTGGAACGCGGCGAGGACCCGCGTGACCACCAGGGGCCCGCCATGCCTGACAACACCTCCGGCACGAGCCAGCGCGTCCCTGACGCTTCCACCAGCTGAGCCGCCGGTGAGCACCGAGACCCCCTCCTCCGCCGCGGCCACAGGTACCGTCCTCGACGGCATCATCGCCGGCGTGCGTGAGGATCTCGCCGTCCGCCGGGCCGCGGTCCCGCTGGCCGATCTCGTCGCCCGTGCCGCCGATGCCCCCGCTGCTCGGGATGGTCTCGCCGCCCTGCAGGGAGGCCGCTCGGACGCTCACGGTGTGCGCATCATCGCCGAGGTCAAGCGGTCCTCGCCGTCGAAGGGCGCACTGGCCGACATCCCGGATCCGGCCGAGCTGGCACGTGCCTACCAGGTCGGTGGCGCCGCCGTCGTCAGTGTGCTGACCGAGCAGCGTCGCTTCGCCGGCTCGCTGGCGGACCTCGATGCGGTCCGCGCGGCCGTCGACCTGCCGATCCTGCGCAAAGACTTCATGGTCGAGGAGTATCAGTTCCACGAGGCGCGGGCCCACGGCGCCGACCTCGTGCTGCTCATCGTCGCCGCGCTCGACGACGCACGCCTCCGCGATTTCCTCGCGCTCACCCACGAGCTCGGGATGGAGGCGCTGGTCGAGGCGCACACCGAGGAGGAGATCGCTCGCGCCGTCGATGTGGGCGCGCGCATCGTGGGAGTCAACGTACGCAATCTGAAGACCCTCGACGTCGACGTCGCCCACTACGGCACCATGGCGCGCCATCTGCCCGAGGGCGTGGTCCGCATCGCCGAGTCCGGCGTGGACGGACCCGGGGTGGTCGCCGACTACGCCGCCCAGGGAGCCGATGCGGTGCTCGTGGGGGAGGCTCTGGTCCGCGACGGGGACCCCGCCGCCGCACTGGGCCGCTTTCGCGCCGCCAGCCGCTCCTGAACCCCGGGCCTCGGCGGGCCCGGGCGTGCGGCACGCTTCACCACCTGAACAGGAGAACCTCATGACTGCAGAGTCCGCCTCCGGGAGCTTCCGCGACGCCGCGGGTCCGTACTTCGGGCCCTATGGCGGGCGATGGATGCCCGAATCCCTGGTCGCGGCCCTCGACGAGGTCGAGACGACCTTCCTCGAGGCCCGTGAGGACGAAGAGTTCCTGGCGGAGTTCCACCGGCTCTGCCGGGACTACACGGGCCGGCCCTCGCTGCTGGCGGAGGTGCCGCGCTTCGCCGGAGAACAGGGGGCAGCTCGGATCTTCCTGAAGCGTGAGGACCTCAACCACACCGGTTCGCACAAGATCAACAACGTCCTCGGCCAGGCGCTGCTGGCCCGGAGGATGGGCAAGACGCGACTCATCGCGGAGACTGGCGCCGGTCAGCACGGGGTGGCCACCGCCACCGCCGCGGCTCTGATGGGCATGGAGTGCGTGGTCTACATGGGCGCAGAGGACACTCGTCGCCAGGCCCTCAACGTGGCGCGGATGAGGCTGCTCGGGGCAGAGGTCGTCCCGGTGGAGCACGGAGCCCAGACCCTGAAGGACGCGATCAACGAGGCGCTGCGTGACTGGGTCGCCACGGTGGAGACCACCCACTATCTGCTCGGCACCGTCGCCGGTCCCCACCCGTTCCCCGCCATGGTGCGCTGGTTCCATCAGGTGATCGGGGAGGAGGCCCGCGAGCAGATCCTCGAACAGACCGGCCGGCTCCCGGACGCGGTCTGCGCCTGCGTGGGCGGGGGCTCCAACGCGATGGGCATCTTCCACGGCTTCCTCGACGACGCCGACGTGGACCTCCACGGTTTCGAGGCCGGCGGGGACGGCGTGGACACCGGTCGGCACGCGGCGGCGATCACCCTGGGACGGTCAGGGGTGCTGCACGGAGCGCGCTCCTACCTGATGCAGGACGAGGACGGGCAGACCGTCGACTCGCACTCGATCTCCGCCGGTCTGGACTACCCCTCGGTGGGTCCGGAGCATGCGCATCTGGCCGACGTCGGTCGTGCCGTCTACGAGCCGGTCACCGACGCGGAGTGCATGGTCGCCTTCGAGACGCTGTGCCGCACCGAGGGCATCATCCCGGCCATCGAGTCGGCCCACGCCCTGGCGGGCGCCGCCCGGCTCTCGTCGAGCTGGACCGAGGCGGATCCGGAGGCCGCCGCCGAGCGGATCATCATCGTGAACCTCTCCGGCCGTGGGGACAAGGACGTGGCCACCGCTGCGGAGTGGTTCCGGCTGCTCCCCGGCCAGGCCGATGCGGCCGAGGCCGGACAGACGGACCAGGATGCCGGCCGCGCGCCGGAGACGGGAGTTCAGGCATGAGCGCAGAGAAGATCTCCGGCGCGGCAGCATCGTTGAGCACTGCGCGCTCCTCCAAGACCGCGGCCAGGATCGAAGCCGCCCGGGCCGAGGGCCGAGCCGCGTTCGTGGGGTACCTGCCCGCCGGCTATCCGGACAAGGAGTCCTCCATCGCTGCGGCGCTCGAGCTGGTCCGCAACGGCGCCGACGTCATCGAGATCGGCATCCCGTACTCGGACCCGGTCATGGACGGCCCGGTCATCCAACAGGCCACCACGGAGGTCCTGGCGCGCGGGTTCCGCATCGACGAGGTCTTCGAGATCGTCCAGGCCGTCACTGACGCCACGGAGGCAGCCGTGCTGGTCATGACCTACTACAACCTCATCGACCGCATGGGGGCTGAGGAGTTCGCCCGCCGTCTGGCCGAGGCCGGGGGAGCCGGGGCGATCACCCCGGACCTCATCCCGGACGAGGCTGAGGACTGGATCGCGGCGACCGAGGCCCATGGTCTGGACCGGGTGTTCCTCTCCGCGCCGACCTCGTCCCCGGAGCGGGTCGCGGAGATCGTCCAGGCCTCCCGCGGGTTCGTCTACGCGGTCTCCCTGATGGGTGTGACCGGCGCCCGTTCGGAGGTCTCCCACGCTGCGGAGCGGGTCGTGCGTGCCGCCCATGACGCAGGTGCTGAACGGGTCTGCGTGGGGCTCGGCGTGTCCACACGGGCGCATGTCGAGGAGATCGGCCGCTACGCCGACGGGGTGATCGTCGGCACGGCGCTGGTCGCCGCCCTGCGCGACGGAGGGCCGGAGGAGGTCGGCCGCCTGGCCGGCGAGCTCTCCGGCCGTCCGGCCTGAGCGACGTCCCGGCCGCGCCCGGGGCATCCTGCCTGATCACATTGCACAGCCTGAGCGCCTAGACTGCTCCCCGGTCGGCTCCACGTCAGGAGCGACCGGGCATTCACCACGGAGAGGACGACGCGTCAATGACTTCCACTGCAGCGGCTGCCGCGACGGACGGCGACCTGCTCGCGGGGTTCCCCGCACCGCCCTCCAGCGGTCTCGACCTCGGACCCATCACCCTGAACTTCTATGCGCTGTGCATCGTGGCGGGCATCGTCGCCGCGATCCTGCTGACCTCGCGCCTGTGGAAGTCTCGGGGCGGCAGCGCCGACAACGTCATGGACGCGACCTTGTGGGCCGTCCTGCTGGGCATCATCGGAGGGCGGCTCTACCACGTCTTCTCCTCGCCTGACGCGTACTTCGGCCCGAACTTCGACGGCTCGGGCGATCTTTCGCTGATCCCGCAGATCTGGCGGGGCGGTCTGGGGATCTGGGGTGCGATCCTGCTGGGCGCGGTCGGTGTCTGGTTCGCCTGCCGCCGTTACGGCATGAAGTTCGGCGGATTCGCCGACGCGGTCGTGCCCGGGGTGCTGCTGGCCCAGGCCATCGGGCGCTGGGGCAACTGGTTCAACCAGGAGCTCTATGGCGGTCCGACGGACCTTCCCTGGGGCCTGACGGTGGACATGGAGCACCGGGTGCCGCAGGTCTCGCACATGAGCGAATCCACCCTGTTCCACCCGACGTTCCTCTACGAGAGCATCTGGAACCTCCTCGGCGTGGTGGCGCTGCTGTTCCTGTATCGGCGGTTCCAGTTCAAGCAGGGCATGCTGGCCTGGACCTACGTGGCTTACTACACGCTGGGCCGCTTCTGGATCGAGAGCCTGCGCATCGACGAGCTGGACAAGTCGACACAGTTCATCAACATCCTCGGGCTCAACTGGCGCCTGAACATGTGGGCCGCCGTGCTCACCTTCCTGGTCGCCGTCGCGATGCTCTACGTGCTGTGGTCGAAGCGTCCGCGCACCGCGGAGCAGCTCGCCGAGGAGCAGGAGGTGTTCACCCCCGGTCACGGCCCCCGCGCGGAGATCGCAGACGGCGCGGCCGACGGTGATGACGACAGCGCAGGCGACGGTGATGAAGACAGCGCAGCAGACGCCCAGGACACTGCCGATGCCGACGGTGAGGCTGCCGACGACGTCGACGCCGAGGATGCCTCCTCCCGTCCGGATCCTGAGACTGTCTCTTCGGATCCGCGAGGACAAGCCTCGGGAGGCTCCGCGAAGGAGAGCTGAGCCACGCGCCGCAGGCGCTCCGTGTTCCAGATCGTGAGATGCGATTTGCGTCCACGGTGCCTGCGCGCGGAAGATTGGTCTGATCAGCCTGAGACTCAGGCAACACCGGTGTGCCCGTCGACTCGCATCCGTTGACGACGGCCACCCGAGGCTGGCCACGGCCCATGCGCGAGCGCGAACCACGCTGCTCCGCCTGAGCGCCGAGAAGCATGAGACGCACGACGAGGGCGCCCGGCCCGTTCGCGAGAAACAGCGGTGGGCGGTGCGACCGCCCCGGCGGAACGCGTCCCTCCAGCACACAGGGGTCGATGATGTCCCCTCCCATGGAACGTCCGTATGCGGAGGAAGGAACACCGTCATGTCCACACAGGGATCGCTGGGCACATACAGCCCTGCTCCTGCCGATGGCGCGCAGGGTCCTGCCGAGGGGGTCGTGAGCCCCTTCGTGCGTTTCTCCGCCTACCCGGAGAAGAACGGCCTCTACAGCCCGGAGAACGAGCACGAGAACTGCGGCATGGCCGCCGTCGCGACACTCCGCGGCGAGCCCGGCCACGACATCGTCGACCATGCCCTGGTGGCGCTGCGCAACCTCGAGCACCGCGGTGCGGTCGGCAGCGACGTCGGCACCGGTGATGGTGCTGGACTGCTGACGCAGATCCCGGACGAGTTCTTCCGTGCTGTGGTCGACTTCGAGCTCCCCGCCGTCGGCGGCTACGCCGCCGGCACGGCGTTCCTTCCGCAGTCGGAGTCTGAGCGTGAGCAGATGTGCCTCTCGCTGGAGGACCTGGCGGCAGAGCAGGGCCTGACGGTGCTCGGCTGGCGTGAGGTGCCCATCGACGATTCGATGATCGGAACCCTGGCCCGGGAATCCATGCCGCATTTCCGGCAGCTCTTCGTGGCGCTGGCACCCGAGGGTTCGGAGGA
The DNA here is from genome assembly GCF_013410745.1 of Nesterenkonia xinjiangensis. Lineage (NCBI taxonomy): Bacteria > Bacillati > Actinomycetota > Actinomycetes > Micrococcales > Micrococcaceae > Nesterenkonia > Nesterenkonia xinjiangensis. The sequence goes on from NZ_JACCFY010000001.1 coordinate 3,020,430, forward strand.
GTTCAGCTTCTCCGCTCCGGGCACCCTGGACCAGCGCGCCTGGCGTCTGCGCAAGCGCGGCCAGAACCGCCTCGGTGTGTACTTCCCCTCGCTGTCCTCGAAGACGATCACCTACAAGGGCATGCTGACCACCGCGCAGCTCGAGCCGTTCTTCCCGGATCTCTCTGACGAGCGGTTCAAGACGACCCTGGGCATCGTCCACTCCCGCTTCTCCACGAACACGTTCCCGTCCTGGCCGCTCGCCCAGCCGCTGCGCAACATCGCGCACAATGGCGAGATCAACACGGTCAAGGGCAACCGGAACTGGATGCGCGCCCGTCAGTCGATGATGGCCGGCGAGCTCCTGGGGGAGGACCCGGAGTACCTCTTCCCGATCTGCACGCCGGGTGCCTCGGACTCCACATCCTTCGACGAAGCCGCCGAGCTGCTCATGCTCTCCGGTCGTCCGTTGGCCCAGTCGATGCGCATGATGGTGCCGGAGGCGTGGGAGAACCACGAGTCCATGGACCCGGATCTGCGCGCCTTCTACCGCTACCACTCCATGCTCATGGAGGCGTGGGACGGACCTGCCGCCATCGCCTTCACCGATGGTCAGCAGGTCGGCGCGGTGCTGGACCGCAACGGCCTGCGTCCGGCCCGCTACTGGGTCACCGACGACGGACTGGTGGTGATGTCCTCGGAGGTCGGCGTCGTCGACCTGGAGCCTTCCCGCATCGTCCGCAAGGGTCGGGTGGCCCCGGGCATGATGTTCCTGCTCGACACGGTCGAGGGCCGGATCATCGAGGACGAGGAGATCAAGTCCGGATTCGCCTCCTCCCAGCCCTGGCAGGAATGGGTGGACGAGAACCTCATCGAGCTGGAGGACCTCCCGGAGCGTCTCCACGTGCGCCACCCCAAGGAATCGGTGCGTCTGCGTCAGCAGACCTTCGGCTACACCCACGAGGAGCTGCGCATCCTGGTGGGTCCCATGGCCTCCACCGGGGCGGAGCCGCTCGGTGCGATGGGCACCGACACTCCGATCGCGGTGCTCGCTGACCGTCCGCGGCTGCTCTTCGACTACTTCGTGCAGAATTTCGCCCAGGTGACCAACCCCCCGCTGGACGCGATCCGCGAGGAGCTGGTGACCTCATTGGGGCTGCACATCGGCCCCAACGGCAACGTGCTGACCACCGACAAGGTGAGTGCGAAGCAGGTCGCCCTGGACTTCCCCGTCATCGACAACGACCAGCTGGCCAAGATCGCCAACATCCGCAGCGAGGACGGCCACAAGATCGCGATGAAGGTGCGCGGACTCTACCGGGTCGGCAGCACCGAGGAGGAGTTCCGTCAGCGCATCCGTGATCTGTGCGAGCAGGTCTCGGCGGCGGTGAACCGCGGCGTCAGCTACATCGTGGTCTCCGACCGTGACTCCAATGCGCAGTGGGCCCCGCTTCCCTCGCTGCTGCTGCTCTCGGCCATCCATCATCATCTGCTGAAGTCCGCCAACCGGACCCGCGCCTCGCTCATCGTGGAGGCCGGCGACGTCCGCGAGGTGCACCATGTGGCCTGCCTGATCGGCTACGGCGCGGCCGCCGTCAACCCCTACCTGGCCATGGAGTCGGCCGAGGACATGGTCCGCCGCGGTGAGATCACCGGCGTCTCCGAGTCGCAGGCGGTGCACAACCTGCTGACCGCTCTGGGCAAGGGCGTGCTGAAGATCATGTCCAAGATGGGCATCTCCACTGTGGCCTCCTACTGCGGCGCGCAGACCTTCGAGGCGGTCGGTCTGGCGCAGAACGTGGTGGACCAGTACTTCTCAGGCACCCATTCGCCGATGGGCGGGGTGGGTCTGAAGGTCATCTCCGCGGAGGCCATGTCTCGGCATTCCAAGGCCTACCCGCAGGATGGCAACGACATGGGCCGCGGCGACGAGCTGGAGGTCGGCGGAGAGTACCAGTGGCGCCGTGAGGGCCCGCCGCACCTGTTCAACCCGGAGACCGTCTTCAAGCTGCAGCACTCCACGAAGACGCGGCGCTACGACGTCTTCAAGCAGTACACCAAGGCGGTGGACGATCAGTCCCAGGCCCTGATGACGCTGCGCGGGCTGATCAAGCTGCAGGGGAACCGCAGCTCGATCCCGGTCTCCGAGGTCGAGCCGGTCAGCGAGATCGTCAAGCGTTTCAACACCGGGGCGATGAGCTACGGCTCCATCTCCCAGGAGGCCCATGAGACCCTGGCGATCGCCATGAACCGCCTGGGTGCGCGCTCCAACACAGGGGAGGGCGGGGAGCACCCGGCCCGACTGGTGGATCCGGAGCGCCGCAGCGCGATCAAGCAGATCGCCTCCGGCCGGTTCGGCGTGACCAGCCAGTACCTCACCCATGCCGACGACCTGCAGATCAAGATGGCCCAGGGCGCCAAGCCCGGTGAGGGTGGCCAGCTGATGGGCAAGAAGGTCTATCCCTGGGTCGCCGAGACCCGTCACTCCACACCGGGTGTCTCGCTGGTCTCCCCGCCTCCTCACCATGACATCTACTCCATCGAGGACCTCGCCCAGCTGATCTATGACCTCAAGCGGTCGAACACGGGTGCCCGGGTCCATGTGAAGCTCGTGGCGCTCAACGGAGTGGGAACGGTGGCGGCCGGCGTGACCAAGGCCAAGGCCGACGTCGTGCTCATCTCCGGGCACGACGGCGGCACAGGCGCCTCCCCGCTGAACTCGCTCAAGCATGCCGGCGCCCCCTGGGAGCTCGGATTGGCCGAGGCTCAGCAGACGCTGATGCTCAACGGCCTGCGCGAGCGGGTCACCGTGCAGGTCGACGGCCAGCTGAAGACCGGCCGCGACGTCGTCATCGCTGCGCTGCTGGGTGCGGAGGAGTATGGCTTCGCGACCGCCCCGCTGGTGGTCTCGGGCTGCATCATGATGCGCGTGTGTCACCTGGACACCTGCCCGGTGGGCGTCGCCACGCAGAACCCGGTCCTGCGTGAGCGCTACACCGGCCAGGCCGATCATGTGGTGAACTTCTTCGAGTTCGTCGCCCAGGAGGTGCGCGAGTACCTGGCCGAGCTGGGCTTCCGCACCCTGGACGAGGCGATCGGGCACATCGACTCCCTGGACCTCGATGATGCCAAGCGTCACTGGAAGACCGACGGCCTCAACCTGGACTCCGTGCTCGGCGGCTATGACCCGGAGGACCCGGCGATCCGCGGGGGACTGCGTCGCACCGGCGGGCAGGACCACGAGCTGGAGAAGCACTTCGATGTGGCGCTGATTGAGCAGGCCCAACCGGCGATCCGCCACGGGCAGCACGTCACGCTGCAGCGCAAGATCATCAACACCGACCGTTCGGTGGGGACCATGCTCGGCCATGAGGTGACCAAGGCGCTGGGGCTCCGGACCCTCGACCCGGACACCATCGAGGTGGACCTGGTCGGCGAGGCTGGCCAGTCCCTGGGGGCTTTCCTGCCGCATGGGATCACCCTGCGGCTCTCCGGCGATGCGAACGACTACGTCGGCAAGGGGCTCTCGGGAGGACGCGTCGTCGTCCACCCGGACCCCTCGGCGCCGCTGGTCGCCGAGACCAATGTCATCTCCGGCAACGTGATCGGCTACGGAGCGACCTCCGGCGAGCTGTTCCTCCGTGGACAGGTGGGGGAGCGGTTCCTGGTCCGAAACTCCGGGGCCACCGCCGTCGTGGAGGGAATCGGAGACCACGGCTGCGAGTACATGACAGGTGGTCAGGCGCTGATCCTCGGCCCCACGGGCCGGAACTTCGGCGCCGGCATGTCCGGCGGCACCGCCTTCGTGCTGGACTTCGATGAGGACCGCATGAACAACCAGGCCCGCTCCGCCCGTGACCTGCTCCTGCTCCCTCCGGACGAGGAGGACCAGCAGATCATCCTGGACCTGCTCCGCCGCCATGTGGAGGAGACCGGCTCGGCAGTGGGCGAGCGCCTGCTGGCAGACCCTGCCGGCACCTTCGGGCGCATCACCAAGGTGCTGCCCCGCAACTACGACGCCGTGCTGCGTGCCCGCTCCTCCGCCCTGGATGACGGGCTGGACCCGGACGGGGACGAGACGTGGCAGAAGATCCTGGAGGTGACCCGTGGCTGATCCGCGCGGATTCATGAAGCACCGTGAGCGCCAGGACCGGCCCTCACGCCCCGTGCCCGTACGCATCATGGACTTCAAGGAGGTCTACGAGCGACAGCAGAAGGGCACGGTGCAGACCCAGGCCAGCCGTTGCATGGACTGCGGCATTCCGTTCTGCCATACGGGCTGCCCGCTGGGGAACCTCATCCCGGAGTGGAACGACCTCATCTGGCGGGATCAGATGGAGGAGGCCTCCGCCCGGCTGCACATGACCAACAACTTCCCGGAGTTCACCGGGCGCATCTGCCCCGCCCCCTGCGAGACCTCCTGCGTGCTGGGCATCAACCAGCCTGCAGTGACGATCAAGCAGTCCGAGGTCTTCATCGCCGACGAGGCCATCGCCAACGGCTGGGTGGAGCCTGTCCTGCCGCAGCGGCTGACCGGCAAGACCGTGGCGGTGGTGGGTTCCGGGCCGGCTGGCCTGGCCGCGGCCCAGCAGCTGACCCGTGCCGGACACACCGTGGCCGTCTACGAGCGGGACGACAGGCTCGGCGGACTGCTGCGCTACGGGATCCCGGACTTCAAGATGGAGAAGCACCACGTCGACTTCCGGGTCGAGCAGATGGAGGCGGAGGGCACGCGCTTCTACACCTCCACGGCCATCGGTGAGGACATCACCTGGGACTCGCTGCGCGAGAGCTACGACGCCGTCGTGGTCGCCACCGGCGCGATGGTGCCGCGAGACCTGCCGATTCCGGGTCGAGGCCTGGACGGCGTGCACTACGCCATGGAGTACCTGGTGCAGTCGAACAGGGCGACGCACGGAGACTCGGTGCCGGAGCAGATCCATGCCGAGGGCAAGCACGTGATCGTGCTCGGCGGTGGTGACACCGGTGCGGACTGCATCGGCACCGCGCATCGTCATGGCGCGGCCTCGGTGACCACGCTGGCCATCGGCACGCAGCCCCCGGAGTCCCGCGCGGCTCATGAGCCCTGGCCCATGGATCCGAAGATCTTCGAGGTCACCTCGGCCGACCAGGAGGGCGGGGAGCGTCGCTACCTGGCCTCCACCGTCGAGTTCCTCGGCGATGAGCACGGTCGGGTGCGTGCGCTGCGCGTGGCTGAGACCGAGTACAACGCGGACGGTTCGCGCACGCCGAAGGCAGGCACCGAGCATGAGATCCCTGCGGATCTGGTGCTGCTCGCGCTCGGCTTCCTCGGCGCGGAGCAGGCCTCCCTGTCCGACCAGATCGGCACGACCTTCGATCGTCGCGGCAACGTGGTCCGCTCGGAGGACTACATGACGTCCTCGGACGGCGTCTTCGCCGTGGGCGACGCCGGACGGGGGGCATCGCTGGTGGTCTGGGCCATCGCCGAGGGGCGCGCGGCCGCCAAGGAGGTCGACGAGTACCTGGAGGGGTCCTCCCGCCTGCCGGCCCCGGTCAAGCCTTCGGACCGGGCGATCTCGCTGAGCGGGTGAGCGTCCGGCCCTCCGTGAGATAGGCTCATGGTGTCGGCCGCCGGATCTCCGGCGTGCCCTCCAGCTGGCCCAGCGTCGTGCCAGAGGATCGAGAACTTGACAGTCCTATACGACAAAGGGTGAGGCATGAGACACGCGAAGATCGTCGCCACCTTCGGACCGGCGACCGCCGGCTATGAAGTGACGCGCCAGCTCGTCGAAGCAGGGGTGGACGTCGCCCGGGTGAACATGAGCCACGGCGACTACACCGTCCATGAAGAGACCTACCGCACCGTCCGCGAGGTGTCCAAGGACCTGCGCCAGGCGGTGGCCATCTTCGCTGACCTGCAGGGACCCAAGATCCGCCTGGGGCGCTTCATCGAGGGCGAGCACGTGCTCGCCGAGGGCGATCGGTTCACGATCACCATCGACGACATCGACGGCACCAAGGAGCGCTGCTCCACGACCTTCAAAGGTCTGCCCGGTGATGTGAAGCCCGGCGACACTCTGCTGATCGACGACGGCAAGGTCTCCCTGCGGGCCCTGGAGGTGACCGACACCGACGTCCTGACCGAGGTGGAGGTCCCTGGCAAGGTCTCCAACAACAAGGGCATCAACCTGCCCGGTGTGGCCGTCTCCGTGCCGGCGCTGAGCGAGAAGGACGAGGAGGACCTGCGGTGGGCCCTGCGCATGGGCTTCGACATGGTCGCCCTGTCGTTCGTGCGTGACGCCACGGACATCGAGGCTGTCCATCGGATCATGGATGAGGAGGGCCGGCGCGTGCCGGTCATCGCCAAGGTCGAGAAGCCGCAGGCGGTGGACGCGCTGCAGGACATCGTGGACGCCTTCGACGCGGTGATGGTCGCCCGTGGTGACCTGGGTGTGGAGCTTCCGCTGGAGGAGGTCCCGATGGTGCAGAAGCGCGCCATCGAGCTGGCCCGCCGCTGGGCGAAGCCGGTCATCGTGGCCACCCAGGTGCTGGAGTCCATGATCGACAACCCCCGTCCTACCCGCGCGGAGGCTTCGGACTGCGCCAACGCAGTGCTCGACGGCGCTGACGCGGTCATGCTCTCCGGGGAGACCTCGGTGGGCAAGTACCCCGTCAAGACCGTAGAGACCATGGCCTCTATCATCGAGGCGACCGAGCGCAAGGGCCTGGGTCGGATCCCACCGCTGGGTTCCACCCCTCGTACCCGTGGAGGCGCGGTCACCCGCGCGGCCGCCGAGATGGCGGAGCAGCTGGGTGTGAAGTATCTGGCCACGTTCACCCGCTCAGGCGACTCGGCCCGGCGGCTGTCCCGTCTGCGTCGTGAGCAGCCGATCTTCGCCTTCACCCACGTGGAGCACACCCACAACATCATGTGCCTCAGCTGGGGCGTGCAGCCTCGGTGGGTGGAGTTCGCCTCCCACACGGACAAGATGACCGCACAGGTGGACAAGCTTCTGCTGGAGGAGGGCATCGCCCAGCCGGAGGAGCTGGTGGTCATCGCGGCCGGTTCGCCTCCAGGTCAGGCCGGCACCACGAACATGGTCAAGGTGCACCGCATCGGTGACATCTCGGACGCGGCGGACATCGATTCGCTGCGGCGCGGTGACGCCCCGCCGAACCGCGAGCCGGTGGGGCCGTGGCCGGCGCGCAGCGCGGACAGCGCACTCTGAGGGGCTCGTCCCCTCTCTGCATGACGGAGCCCCGTGGCGATCTCGCCACGGGGCTCCGTCATGCCCGGGTCGGTGTGTCCGCCGTGGCCAGCTATCCGGGGTAGTGCGGAGCCCAGGTGAGGAAGGCGGCTCCGACCCCGACGCCGAGCAGGCTCCCCAGCATCACCTCGAGGGCGCTGTGGCGCTGCAGGACGAGCCGGGCCCAGCACACGAGCATCCAACAGGCTGCCCCGAGCGCCCACCAGGTGTCTCCGGGAAGTCCGGCGGGGACGACGAGCCCGGTCAGCGCAGCCAGGATCGCGTGCACGCTGATCTTGACGCGGGTGTTGACGACCATGACGGCGAGCAGCGTCCCGACCCCGAGGCCTGCGGCGAGGCGGACGTCGACGGTGGTCGGAATGATCAGCAGCAGAGCAGTCCCGAGCAGCATGGAACCCAGGGCGAGGGCATAGACCAGGTGCCGCTGGCTTCGGTGGCGGACGTATCGGTCAGTGGCCGCCCCGCGACGGACCAGCACGAGGATGATCGCCCACGGGACGACCGCGAGGAACGTCACCGCGATGAGCGATGCCCACCACCACAGGGGGTCGGTGAGCACAGCCACCTGGACCAGCAGCACGGCGATGAGCGGGGAGGGGCTCAGCACGTCGGTGAGCAGCTGGGCGAGGCGGAGGCGAGCGCGACGACGCATGATGTCAGAGTCTAGGCCGCCGAGGCTTCCACGAGGTGCCGCAGGAAGATCCCTGCAGCATTTCTGGTGCCCGAAGTGGGACTCGAACCCACACACCAGAGGTACCGCATTTTGAGTGCGGCGCGTCTACCAATTCCGCCATTCGGGCCGGTGCCAGTCCTCAGGGCGTCTGTTCGTCTCATGGAGGCGACCCTGAGGTGCCTGAACAGCATAGCGGGCGATACCCTAAAGGGGACAACCGGCCCGTCCATCAGCCGTCTGCCCTGTGCGGACGGCCCGGACCTCATCCAAGGAGAACGGTGACTGAAGAGCAGCAGTCCGCCCCATCGGGCGACGCCCCCGCGGAGACCCAGGGCCGTCGCGTCCTCGTCGCCGAGGACGAGACCCTCATCCGCCTCGACATCGTCGAGATCCTCACCGGCGCCGGCTACCAGGTGGTCGGCGAGGCGGACAACGGCGAGCAGGCGGTGGAGCTCGCGCGGGAGCACGAGCCCGAACTCGTCGTGATGGATGTCAAGATGCCCAAGATGGACGGCATCACCGCGGCGAAGGTGATCGCGGAGGAGCGCATCGCCCCCGTGGTCATGCTCACGGCCTTCTCGCAGCGTGATCTCGTCGAGTCCGCCCGCGAGGCCGGCGCGATGGCCTACGTGGTCAAGCCGTTCACCGAAAACGACCTCATCCCCGCGATCGAGGTCGCGGCCGCACGGTTCGATGAGATCCGAGCGCTGGAAGAGGAGGTCACCTCCCTGGCTGACAAGTTCGAGACCCGCAAGCTGGTCGACCGCGCGAAGTCGTTGCTGACCAGCAAGATGGGGCTGAGCGAGCCTGAGGCATTCCGCTGGATCCAGAAGACCTCCATGGACCGCCGGCTCTCGATGCGCGAGGTCGCTGAGACCGTCGTCGACCAGATGTCCTGACGGACTCGTCCACCTGTCGCCGTCTTCCGTCGGACGTGTCAGGGGTGGCGCCTAGGGTGTGAGACATGGACACCGCGGCGCCACACGCCGTGTGGCAGGACCCCGGCACGGACGCCGTTCGCGGCGTGCCACGCTGGCGCTGCGGCGTGCTGAAGCTGAGCAGGTTTGCGCCGCCCTCCAGGTGGTCGACGACGCCGACCGTCGCCTCGCCGCGCAGGATCTCACCGGGCAGCTGCGTGAGCTGGAGCGCCGGGCCGTCCGTGCCCAGATCGCAGGCGCGATGTGCCTGAGCGAGCACTCCGTGGCGACGCTGCTGAGGCAGGCTCGCACGGCACGCCGGGACCTGCCTCGGACCTGGCGGGGCTTCCGCGAGGGGCGGCTCGATGCCCGGACCCTGCGCCGCATCGTGGAGACCAGTGAGCAGCTCGTCCACCCTGCCAGCCTGGAGGCGCTCGACGCGCGGGCCACGGCCTGCGCCGAAGAGCGGCGTCCCGCACAGATCGACGCCTGGCTGCGCCGGTTCGTGGCTGTGCGTGAGCCGGAGGAGCATCGGCGCCGGGCACAGGCTGCCGAACGCGCCCGAGGTCTGTGGCTGGAGCACCTGGACGATGGGATGAGCCATCTGCACGCGCTGCTCCCCACACTGACCGCCGAGGCCATCCGGAACCGCCTGCGTGCTGTGGCCGTCAGTCCCACTCAGCCGATCCCTCACCACTCGACACTCACCCCGGACGGGTCGGAGAATTCTGACCCGGCCGGTGGACTCGCTGAGACGCGTGCGGGAGGCGACCCGCGCACTCTCGCCGAGCGTGAGGCTGACCTGTTTGCCGCCTGGCTGCTCGACGGTCGCACCGTGCGTGACGCGTCCGTCGAGGCGTCAGTGGCCGTGATGGTGCCGCTGGCGCCCCTGGCCGGACAGAGCGATGCGCCGGCTGTGATGCGCGACCGGTCCCGCCCGGTGCCGCCGGACCAGGTACTCGGGCTGCTGGCTGATCCTTCCACCCGCCTTCGGTGGCACACGATGATCGTTGACCTTGCGGAATCCGATCCCGACTCGCCCGATCTGCAAGCTCCGTCAGACGGGCCCGCCATCGGCCCGCCCGCCCGTGATGGGCGCAGGGGCGATCTGCTGAGCACGACGGACCCACCGTCTGACTCCGGAGCCTCACCGGCGCATCCCGGTCTCGGTCCGACGGGTGTGGAGTTCGACGTGCTCGCCCATGAATACAGCGGACGATTCGTGCCGCGTGTGCTGCGTGATGCGGTGTCCTTCCGTGACGGCACCTGCCAGGCGTCGGACTGCACCGTGCCCGCAGAACGATGCGACGCCGACCACCGGCTGCCCTGGCCCGCAGGCTCCACCGCGGCGGCCCATCTGCAGATGCTGTGCCGGCGGCATCACCGGATGAAGTCTCACGGTGTGCTGCCTCAGGCAGAAGACACGCGGGACCAGCGACCCGACGTTCAACACCCTGGCGTTCAGCACCCCGGCGATCATCGTCCGGACGTGGGTCGTGCCGCCGGGCCTCCCGCCCGCACCGTGGACCTGGTCTTCCCGCCGCAGCAGGTGGAGTACGTCTGCGCCGCCTGAACGCCCCTCTCAGCTCGGCGGGTGCTCTCAGCTCGGTGGGCCCATCTCGAAGTACACCGGGTGGTGTCGGCTGCACCCCGGGTTGAACGCCGCCCCGCAGCCGGTGCATCCTTCGGCCTGGAGGTACTCGGTGATGCTGAACCGCCGTCGGCACACGCCGCAGAGCAGGGCCTCGGCGTCATGCCGATCCGCGGGCCAAGGCAGCACAGAGTGGTCCTCGGCCCCGGCATGGCAGTGCAGGCAGGGGTACCAGCGTCCGCAGCAGTGGAATCGGATCGCCACCACGTCCAGTGCGGAGGCGTAGTGCACACAGCGGGTCTCGTCGTCCACCACGGGTCCTGCCACCTCGCCCGGGGACGGCTCACGGTGGGCGTCCTCCAGCGCGGCGCCGGTCTCCTGCAGCAGCCGGGTCACGGTGCGGACGGCAAGCCGGGCATGCCGATCGGGGCGGCTCAGAGCCACGATGGAGCGCTGCGCCCGGACACCGGTCAGCGGACGCAGCACGAGACCCTCACGGGGGCGGGTGGTGAACCCCGGCAGCAGGGCGGCGCCCATTCCGGCAGCCACCAGCGACTCCACGAGGCGGTTGTCGCGCAGCCGCACTCGACGGGACAGTGGGGCTCCGAGCTCGTTCTCCAGAGCCACGAGAACCGTGTCGAAGGGGTAGCCCGGGGGCACCCCGATCCACTCCAGCGCTTGCGCCTCCTCAGGGCCGATCGCTTCGGCGCCTGCCATCGGGTGGTCGGCCGGCAGCGCCACCACGAGGGGTTCATGCGCCACCACGGTGACGTTCAGCTCCTTCGTGCCCGCGGGGGCGTCTCCGCTCAGACTGTGGGCGATCACGATGTCGGAGTCGTGGGCGCGCGCCGCGAAATCAGCCTCGGCCAGGTCGAAGTCATCCAGGTCCACTACGATCCCTGTCCCAGCGGTCCGCGCCAGCAGGCCCGGCATGAGCGCCTCGCCGGCGCTGGGCAGCGTGCCCAGGGTGACGGTCCCGGCAGGGGCGCCGCGCCGAGCGTCCAGCTGGGCCTGCAGGTCGGCCATGCGCTCGGCGATGTCCGCCGCCCCGGCGGCCAGCAGCTCTCCCTCCGGTGTCAGCCGCACCGTGCGTGACGCCGGCTCCACCAGCCGCACCCCCAGGTCCCGCTCTGCCGCGCGCAGGTGCTGGGACACTGCCGAGGGAGAGCGGTGGGTGGCCTTCGCCACAGCAGCCAGTGTTCCGCGGGCGGCGAGCTCGCGGAGGAGTTCAAGATGTCGGTGCTCCATGGGAGGCATCATCCCACCCATTCGTCAGTTCTGCTTCACTGCAGGTGCAGAATGATGCGCTGGTGCTGATGAGTGCTGCGAGGAGAGACTGAACCATGCCCATCCGTCATGTCCTCCTCGCGCTCACCGTCGCTCTGCTCTGGGGCCTGAACTTCCTTGCCATCCATCTCTCGCTCCAGCAGTTCCCGCCGCTCTTCCTGGTCGCTCTGCGCTTCGCCGTCCTGGCCGTGCCGACCCTCATGCTGGTGCCGCGCCCGGACGTGCCGCTGCGCTGGCTGATCGGCTACGGGCTGGGCTTCGGCACCCTGCAGTTCTTCGGGCTGTATCTGGGCATGGCGGCGGGCTTCCCTGCAGGACTCGCCTCCCTGGTGCTGCAGTCGTCGGCACCCTTCACCGTGCTGCTCGGCGCGCTGCTGCTCCATGAGCGGCTCGGACTCCGCCGGGCCGTCGGCGTCTCCGTCGCGGTGGCCGGGCTGGTCGTCGTGGGGCTGGCCCGCGGGGGCCTCGACGGCTGGGCGCCCTTCCTGCTGGTGGTGCTCGGCGGCTTCGGCTGGGCCCTGGGGAACATCGCCTCGCGACAGGCCCGGTCCGAGAAGCCCATGCACCTGGTGCTGTGGATGACCGTGATCCCGCCGCTTCCGATGCTTGCCCTCTCGCTCACTGTCGAGGGACCGGAGCAGATCGCCCATTCCCTGACCACCGCCTTCACCGCGGCCGCCGTCCCGGCCTGGCTCGGCCTGCTCTACACCATCACTGCCGGAACCGTCATCGGCTCCGCGGTGTGGGTCTGGCTGATGGCCCGCCACCCGGCCAGCACCGTCGCGCCCTTCTCCCTGCTCGTGCCGGTGGTCGGGATCCTCACCGCGTGGGCGGCGCTCGGGGAGGTGCCGCTGCAGGGGGAGATCCTCGGTGGGGTCCTGGTGATCGGAGGGGTGCTCTGGGCCAACAGCCGGGCCCGGCGCCGGCCACCTGCGCAACCTGTGCCTGACCCTGTGCCTGACCTTATCGGCGAGCCCTCCACCACCTCCGCGCTCGTCTCACATTCCAGAACGGCGGCGAGGTGCCTCCCCGCGCCCTCCGAGCCCGGTATACGATCTGCCTATGGCACAGAGCACCAGTGAGGACACCCCGTTCACCCCTCCGCAGCCGGTCACCGGCCCGTCGACCGCCGAGAAGCCCCGCAGCTGGCAGGTCACCGACGGCTACACCCGCGCTCCCGCCCGCGGCATGCTCCGCGCCGTGGGCATGGGGGATGAGGACTTCTCCAAGGCGCAGATCGGCATCGCGAGCTCCTGGAACGAGATCACCCCCTGCAACCTCTCGCTGGACCGCCTGGCCCGTGCCTCGAAGGAGGGAGTCCACGCCGGAGGCGCCTATCCGCTGGAGTTCGGCACGATCTCCGTCTCCGACGGGATCTCGATGGGCCACGAGGGAATGCACTACTCGCTGGTCTCCCGCGAGGTCATCGCCGACTCGGTGGAGACCGTCATGCAGGCCGAGCGGCTCGACGGCTCCATCCTGCTGGCCGGCTGTGACAAGTCCCTGCCCGGCATGCTCATGGCCGCGGCCCGTCTCGACCTCTCCTCGGTGTTCCTCTACGCCGGATCGATCATGCCCGGCATCGCCCGCTTCGCCGACGGCACAGAGAAGGAGGTCACCCTGATCGACGCCTTCGAGGGCGTCGGTGCCTGTGCCCGCGGCGCCATCAGTGAGGCCGACCTCGACGTCATTGAGCGCGCCATCTGTCCCGGCGAGGGGGCCTGCGGCGGCATGTACACCGCCAACACCATGGCCGCCATCGGTGAGGCGCTGGGCATGTCCCTGCCGGGCTCCGCGGCTCCGCCCTCGGCGGACCGTCGTCGAGACACCTTCGCCCATCGTTCGGGCGAGGCTGTGGTGAACCTTCTCCGCCAGGGGATCACCACCCGCGACATCCTCACCAAGCCTGCCTTCGAGAACGCCATCGCTGTGACCATGGCTTTCGGCGGCTCCACCAATGCCGTGTTGCACCTGCTGGCCATCGCCCGGGAGGCCGGCGTCGACCTCACCCTGGACGACTTCAACCGCATCGGTGACAAGGTCCCGCACCTGGGAGACCTGAAGCCCTTCGGCCAGTACGTGATGGCCGACGTCGACCGGGTCGGCGGCGTCCCGGTGGTCATGCGCGCCCTGCTCGACGCGGGGCTGCTCCACGGCGACTGCCTCACGGTCACGGGCCGGACGGTCGCGGAGAACCTCGCGGCCATCAATCCGCCGGACATCGACGGCAAGATCATCCGCTCGCTGGACGACCCCATGCATCACAACGGGGGCATCGCCGTGCTGCGTGGATCCCTGGCGCCGGAGGGCGCGGTCGTGAAGTCGGCCGGCTTCGACGCCGAGGTCTTCGAGGGCACCGCCCGGGTCTTCGAGCGTGAGCAGGCTGCGCTGAAGGCCCTGGAGGAGGGGAAGATCCATGCCGGCGACGTCGTCGTCATCCGCTATGAAGGGCCCAAGGGAGGCCCCGGCATGCGCGAGATGCTGGCGATCACCGGCGCCATCAAGGGCGCCGGGCTCGGCAAGGACGTCCTGCTCATCACGGACGGCCGCTTCTCCGGAGGCACCACGGGATTGTGCATCGGCCATATCGCCCCTGAAGCGGTCGACGGCGGTCCGATCGCCTTCATCGCCGACGGCGATACCATCCGTGTGGACATCGCCGGACGTTCCATCGAGCTGGTGGTCGCCGAGGACGAGCTGGCCCGCAGACAGCAGGAATGGACTCCGCTGGAGCCGTATGTGACCACCGGTGTGCTCGGCAAGTACGCCAAGCTGGTGGGTTCGGCGGCCGAAGGGGCCTACTGCGGCTGAGCTCTGCCCCTGTCAGCCGAGCAGCGGCCCCAGCGCCTCAAGCTCCTCGGCGGTGAGCCGATCCTTGTAGAAGCGGTAGATGTTCTCCGTGGCGATCTTCCGTGCGCCGGTCGGGTCCTGGGCCTGGATGCGCTCGGTCAGTGCGGCCGCGTCCTGAGCAGAGCGGCGTAGCCGCGAGCTCAGCGCCGTGCTGTCGGTCTCGCCCCCGAGTCGCTGCCGGGCGATGGTCGTCAGCGCTCCGTCGACGGCCTGCCCGGTCGCCTGCAGCAGCTGGTTGCCGGAGGCGGCGCGGATGGCCGTGTGGAAGCCGGAGAGCAGCACGCCGAACTGCTCCGGGAGATCCGCAGGCGCCTCGGGCTCCGCGGTGGATGCCCGGTCGGCCAGATGCGTGAGGTCAGCGGCCCGGGCGGAGATCTCCTCCTTGGCCTGGGTGTCGTCCGAGGCAGCGGCGAGCAGCGCCGACTGGCCCTCCAGAAGCAGCCGGAACTGGATCAGCTCCGCTCGGGTCGTGCCCTGCTGGTGCGTCATGCGCAGCAGCGGGCGCTCCAGGGCCTGAGGAGTGAACGGCAGCACCTCGGGGCCCCGCGGGTCGCCCGCTCGGGTGTTGACGACCCCGGTGGCGTGCAGCACCCGCATCGCCTCACGCACCGTGGGCCGTGAGACCGAGAAGGTCTCCATCAGTCTCCGCTCGCCGGGGAGCCGATCGCCGGGGTGCAGCCTCCCCTCGCGGATCCCAGCCTCGATCTGCTCCACGATCATCTCGTAGGAGGGCACCTTCTTCACCGGTTCGAAGCGCATCTAACGCACCTTGTCTCTGAGTCGGGGGATGGCGGACACCAGCTCTTTCGTATAGGGGTGCTGAGGAGATTCCAGCACGTCCGCTGAGGGGCCGCACTCCACGATGTTGCCGGCCTTCATGACCGCCACGACATCACAGCTGTGACGGACCACATTGAGGTCATGCGAGACGAAGACCAGGGTGAGCCGGTACTCCTCGACGAGGTCGTCCAGCAGATTGAGGACCTGAGCACGCACGGAGACGTCCAGCGCAGACACAGCCTCATCGGCGATGAGGATCTCCGGCTTGGTGACCAGAGCCCGGGCGATGGCGATGCGCTGGCGCTGCCCGCCGGAGAACTCGTGCGGGTGCTTCGCGGCCGAGCTGAGTGGCAGCCCGACCTGCTGCAGGAGCTCGTCCACCCGGCGGCTCCGCTCGGTCCGGGACGCTGTTCGCAGCGGTTCGGTGATGATGTCTTCCACTGCCATCCGGGGATCCAGAGATCCCATCGGGTCCTGGAAGACGATCTGCATGGTCTCACGCAGCCAGCGCAGCTGCTTCTCCCGACGGCGGCTGATCACCTGTCCGCTCACCTCCACCTGACCTGAGCTCGGGTCGTCGAGCGCGGTGAGGAGTCGAAGCAGCGTCGACTTGCCGCAGCCGGACTCCCCGACGATTCCGAACCGCTGCCCTGCGGCCACGTCGAAGGAGACTCCCCGCAGCGCCCGCACGGTGCGACCGCGGCCGAGGAGCCCAGGGCTGCCGTACGTGCGGGTCAGGTCACGGACCCTGAGCGCCGGGTCCTCCACCTCGTTGAAGACGGGGGAGGAGCCGCCCTCGGTCAAGGTCTCATGCTGAACGGCCCCGGCCCCGGCTCCGGCCGGGGGTACGGGCGTCTCGACGGGATCCGGGCGTTCCGGGGGCGGTCCGTCCACGGTCACCAGTCGCCTGGTGGCCGGGTGCGTCTCGAGGGCGGAGGCGGCCATCAGCGCGCGGGTGTAGGGATGCTCCGGTGCGGTGAACACCCTGTCGAGGGGCCCGCTCTCCACGATCTGTCCGTGGCGCATGATGATCACCCGGTCGCACACCTCCGAGACCACGCCCAGATCATGGGTGACGAACAGCAAAGAGGAGCCTGCGCGCCTCACCTGTTCGGTCATGAGGTTCAGGGCCTGCTTCTGGACGGTGACGTCCAGGGCGGTGGTCGGCTCGTCGGCCAGCAGGAGGTCCGGCTCATTGGCCATGGCCATCGCCAGCATCACGCGCTGCCGCTGGCCCCCGGACATCTGGTGCGGGTAGACGGTGGCGGCACGGGCGGGCTCGGGGATGCGCACCGAGGAGAGCAGCTCGAGCATGCGCAGTCTGCGGTCTGTGGTCCTCGGCTGGTGGATCCGCAGGCTCTCGGTCAGCTGATCTCCCACCTTCATCAGAGGGTTCAGCGCCGTCATGGGCTCCTGGAAGACCATGGAGATCCGGTCTCCACGGAGAGTGGCCATCTGCTTCTCCTGCGCCGTCAGCAGGTCGACCGGCTGAGGGCCGCCGTGAAGAGTGACACGCCCGTCGGCGTGCAGGCCTGGACCGAGCAGGCCGATCACGGAGAGGCAGGTCAGGGACTTGCCTGACCCCGACTCGCCGATGAGGCCCACGCGTTCCCCACGGGAGATGCTGAAGTCGATGTTGCGGACCAGCCGGTCCGCGCCCGCGCGGACGGAGAGGCCTTCCACGCTCAGCAGGGGTTCTGCACGGCCGACGCTCAACGCGCCACCTCCATTCGCGGGTCGAACCGGTCCCTGAGCCCGTCGCCGAGCAGATTGAAACCCAGCACGGCGACGGCGACGGCCAGCCCTGGCCACAGTACGGTCAGGGGTGCGACATGCAGGACGGACTGGCCGTCCTGCAGCATACGGCCCCAGGAGGCTGTGGGCGGGGGAGTGCCCAGGCCGAGGAAGCTCAACGCCGCCTCCGCGAGGATGGCGATGGCGAATCCCACGGTGGCCTGGACGATCAGGATGCCGCGGATGTTCGGGAGCACATGACGCACCGCCAGATAGAGCGCTCCCCGCCCGGCGGCGCGGGCGGCCAGGGCGAATTCGCGGCTGAGGACCTGCAGAGTGCCCGAGCGGACGACTCTGGCCACACCCGGTGCGAGTCCGAGTCCCAGAGCGATGATGGCGGTCAGCGTGCTGGGCCCGAAGACCGCGGCGAGGATGATGGCCAGCAGCAGCGCTGGGAAGGCCTGGAGGATGTCATTGCCGCGCATCAGCCACATACCTGCGCCGCGGTCGGTCATCGCCGCGATGATGCCGAAGGGCACACCGAGGGCGAACCCCACCGTCACCGTGCCGAGCCCGACCAGCAGCGGCACCCGTGAGCCGGCCAGCAGCATCGACGCGATGTCCCGGCCCAGTCCGTCCGAGCCCAGCCAATGGTCGGCGCTGGGACCGGCCAGACGGTCGACCGCGTGGGTGGCTGTGGGGTCCTGGGGGGTCCAGAAGAGGGAGACCAGCGCCATCAGCAGCACGGCAGAGACCAGTACGCTGCCGGCGAGGATCATCGGGCCGCCGCCGCGGCGGCGACGGCGCAGAGGCGGCACCTCCTCAGTCTGCGGCGCGGAGCGGTTCTCCGGGCTGCTCTTCCTCGTGCTCATCTCGTGCTCCTGAGGCGGGGGTCGATGACGGGGCGCACCAGGTCCACCAGCAGGTTGACCACGAGCACCAGGATCACCACACACATCACGATCGACTGGATCATGATGAGATCGCGGTTGGCCACCGCCCGGATCAGGGTGGACCCGAGCCCGGGGATGACGAACACCGTCTCGATGACCACGGCCCCGATGATGAGGTTGGCGAACTCGATGCTGGTCACCGTGACCACGGGCACCAGGGCGTTGCGGAGTCCGTGACGGATCAGGGTCCTGCCCGGGGTGAGGCCCTTGGCCCGGGCGGTGCGCATGAAGTCCTCCCGCATCACCTCCAGCACCGCAGCACGGGTGTAGCGTGCCAGGATGGCTCCGTTGACCAGGCCGAGGGCGAGTGCCGGGAGGGCCAGATGTCGGAGGAAGTCCACGCCCGCCGCCGGCGGCGACCACCCTCCCGAGGGCAGCCACCCCAGGGCCACCGCGAAGACCGCGATGAGGAGCAGGCCGGCCAGGAAGTTGGGCACGGAGATGCCCAGCTGGCTCAGGCCGGAGAAGAGCGCACCGTCGGGGCGGTGGTGACGCACGGCGGAGAGGATGCCCAGGGGCAGCGCGATGAGGACTGCCACGCAGATGCCGCCCAGCACCAGCAGCAGCGACACCTGGAGCGCATCGAGGACCTGGGGGGCCACCGGCGTGCGGGACGCGTAGGACAGTCCCATGTCGCCGCTGAAGAAGCCGGTGACCCATTCCAGGTAGCGGACCGGCAGCGGCCTGTCCGCGCCCAGCTGCTGGCGCAGCGCCTGCACCTGCTCCTCGCTCGCCTGAAGGCCCAGCTGCGCCCTCGCCGGGTCACCGGGCAGCACCCCCAGCAGGAAGAAGACCACCACTGAGGCGACCATCACCGTCAGGACGAAGACGCCCAGCCGACGGATCACGTGCAGCAGCATGGTTCTCCTCCACCCGCTCGGATCACTCGGCGACGGTGACGTCGGACAGGTCGATGCCCACGCCCAGGTCGTTCTCGGGCAGGCCGGAGATGCCCTCGGTGGAGAGGACCACGTTCGGCGCGTTGTACAGCCACACCCCGGGGGTGTCCGCGACGATCTGCTCGGTGAGCTCCTGCATCGTCGCCACGTACTCGTCGTCATCGGTGGCGGAGGCGGCCTCGGCGAAGAGGTTCTGTGCCTCCGGAGAGTCGTAGCCCCAGTAGTAGTCGGCGTGGGCGTAGTTGGCCATGTTCCGGGGCTCCACGTGGTTCACCAGAGTGAGGTCGAAGTTCTGGTCGACCATGTTCTCCTCGACCCATACGGCGGGGAACTCCTGCGTCTGCAGGGTCACCTCGATGCCGACCTCGTTGAGATTGTCCTGGATCACCTGGGCGGAGGCCTCCGCGTAGGCCCTGTTCGGCACGGTGAAGGTCAGCGAGAGGTCCTCGACCCCCGCAGAGTCCAGCTTCTCCCGGGCCAGCTCGGGGTCGTGCTCATAGGT
Source organism: Nesterenkonia xinjiangensis (assembly GCF_013410745.1). Taxonomy (NCBI): domain Bacteria; kingdom Bacillati; phylum Actinomycetota; class Actinomycetes; order Micrococcales; family Micrococcaceae; genus Nesterenkonia; species Nesterenkonia xinjiangensis. The sequence continues at coordinate 3,039,845 of NZ_JACCFY010000001.1, forward strand.
GGTGGAGAAGTCGACGAAGTAGGGATCAGTGGGAACGGTCGGTCCGCCCAGGATCTCCCCGTAGCCGGCAGTGGCGGCCGCGAGGACCGATTCCCTGTCGATGGCGTGCTGGAGGGCCTCACGCACCGCGGGCTGGGCCAGGGCCTCGTGGTCGGGGTTCATCGACATCACCACCACGCCCTGGGTCGAGCCCACCAGGACGTCGACGTCGTCCTCGGCCTCGAGGCTCTCCAGCTGGTCATAGGCCTCGGAGCGAAGGATGGCGTCCACACCGCCGGTGCGGATGGCGTTGGCGGCGGCGGAGGCGTCTTCGTAGTAGACCAGCTCCACCGTGGCGGTCCCGGCCGGTTCGCCCCAGTACTCATCATGGCGCGCGAACTCCATGCGCACCGCGTTCTCGTAGGTCACGAATTCGAAGGGGCCGGTGCCGTTGGCCTCGGTGGCCAGGCTGTCGACGCTGTCGGGGGAGAACATGGTGCCCAGCGGACCGGCCAGCCAGAAGAGCGCGTCGTAGTCCGGCTCGGAGAGCACCACGGTGACCTCGTGATCGTCCACGACCTCCACCGAGTCGATGGCCGACAGGTCCTCGGGGGTGTTGGCGGACCACTCGTCCAGCCGCTCCAGCGAGAACTTCACGATCTCGGCGTCGAACTCAGTGCCGTCGTGGAAGGTCACTCCTTCGCGCAGCTGGAACGTGTACTCCAGGCCGTCGTCGCTGATCTCCCAGGACTCGGCCAGCAAGGGCTGGAGCTCGCCCTGGGAGTCGACGCGCACCAGACCCTCGTAGACGTTGTAGAGCAGCGCTTCGAAGATCGCGGCACCGCCTGTGGTGGTGAAGTCCAGGTTCGCCGGCACTGCGAACATGCCGATGCTGACGCTCGCGTCGTCGGCGACGACGCCGTCGCTGTCGGTGCCGTCGGCCGGAGAGGCGTCATCGGCGCCGGCGTCGCAGGCGGTCATCAGCGTCAGGGCGCCGATGGCCAGGACCGCGGTGAGTGCCGTGCTGGATGGGGCTGGTCTCATGATGGTGTCCTTGTCTCTCAGCGTCCGGGGATGACATGGTCGGTGACTCGCCCGCGCGGCCAGGGTCGGGAGGCGTTCTGCGGACGCTCACCCTCGAAGAAGGCCGCCGCGGCCAGCGCGGTGCGATCCTGGTGGCGCTGGGCGGCGATCTGGAGGCCCACAGGGCTCCCCTCCGAGGTGAATCCGGCGTTCACGGAGGCGGCGGGCATGCCCGCGAAGTTGTAGCCCACACAGAAGTGGATGTGCTCCATGGCCCGATGCACGTCATTGGACGGCATCGGCCACTCCGCGGGGAAGGCCGCGCCGGGGGAGATCGGGGAGAGCACGATGTCGAGGCCGGCCGAGGCGTCCAGCACGGTGCGGCCCAGCTCGATCTGAGCATCATGGGCCTCCAGAGCCTCCTCGGCGCTGATCGACGAAGCTGCCCGGCACCAGTCGGCGATGAACGGCAGCATCTTCGCCTGCTGCTCTGGCGCGAGCTGCTGGTATCTCCTCCAATGGCTGGCGCGCCAGAACTTGTCGATGAGGTCCACCGTGCCCGGCGTCAGATAAGGGGGCACCTCCACGACCTCCGCTCCCGCGGCGACGAAGGTCTCAGCCGCCCGCCGGATGAGGGCGGCGACCTCCGGATCGACCGGGGCGCCGTCGCCGATGTCCAGCATCAGGCCCACGTGCAGCCCGATCGGGTCCAGCTCGAGGTCGAGCCAGTCTGTGCCGTCCTCACGCAGCGACCAGGGATCTGCCGGATGCGGCCCGGCGAGCACGCTCATCGCTCGGGCCAGGTCGGCCGCGCTGCGCCCCATCGGGCCGATCGTGCGTCCTGGGTAGGGCGGGTCCACGGCGATTCTGCCGTAGGTCGGTTTCAGCCCGGCGACCCCGCACCAGGACGAGGGCAGACGGATGGACCCGCCGATGTCCGAGCCGAGATTGATCGGGGCATAGCCGGCGGCAGAGGCGGCCCCGGCTCCTCCGGAGGAACCGCCTGGGCTCCATTCCAGGTTCCAGGGGTTGCGGGTGATCGGGTGGGCGGACGAGATGCCGGAGGAGAGCATGCCGAGCTCAGACATGGTGGTCCGTCCCAGCACGCAGGCTCCGCCGCGCAGTGCCCTGTCCAGCACGGGGGCGTTCTGCCCGGCCGGTATCGGGAGGTTGGATGCTGAGCCCAGGATGGTCGGCCGGCCCGCCACCTGTTGGTTCTCCTTCAGGGTGAGGGGGATCCCGTCCAGAGAGCCCAGGGGCCTGGACCGTTCCCAGCGCCGGGCCGAGGCTTCGGCGGCGGCCAGAGCCGCCTCGTCGTACCGGTCGTACATCGCTCTCAGGGAGGGTTCGAGGGCATCCATCCGGTGGAGGCAGGAGTCGACGACGTCGACCGGGCTCAGCTCGCCCGAGGCGTAGCCCGAGGCCATCTGCCCCGCGTCGAGATCCGAGAGATGAGGTGCGGACAGCGATTCCATGGAGTGACCCCCGCAGCGTCGAGATTCAGTGTGCAATGCATCACGTGGACAGGTATGTTACTGGCCTGGCCAGTAGGAGGCCAGGGTGGGGAGTCCTCACGGGGGAGTCGGCGGGGTGAATCGGCCGTCGATCGCAGTCCACCCCCCGTCGACGCGAAGGCTGGTGCCGGTGACGTAGCCGGCGGCGTCCGAGGCGAGGAAGACCACCGCCCCGGCGAGCTCGGAGGGCACGGACCAGCGGCCCAGCGCGCTCTTGGAAGCGTAGGCCTGGTACCACTGCGGGTCGGACTTGATCTGGTGCGTCAGGGACGTCTCCACCACTCCGGGGGCGATGGCATTGACTCTCACCCCCGCCTCGCCGAACTCGGCGGCGGCGGTCTTCACCAGCTGCACGGCTCCCGCCTTGGTCGCGGCGTAGACCGACTGGCCCGGCTCCACCACCTCCTCGCGGATGGAGGAGAAGACGATGATGCTGCCGCTTCTGCGTGCCACCATCGGCGCCCCGAACTGTTGGATGACCATGAACGTGCCCTTGAGATTGAGCGACACCACGCGGTCGAACTCCTCTGGGGAGTAGTCCAGGATTCTCTTCCGGACGTTCATGGCGGCGGTGAGCACCACCGCGTCCAGCGGGCCCAGATCCTGGGCCGCCCGGCGGACGGCCGCGGCGTCGGTGACGTCCAGCTGCAGCGGGTCGCCCGCCACCTCCTCGGCGGCGGACTGTGCTGTGCCGATGTCCTGGTCTGCGCAGGTGACGTGGGCCCCGTGGTCCTTCAGGGCCTTGGCCGCCTCGAGGCCGATTCCCCCGGCGCCGATGACCAGCGCCCGGCGTCCGTCCAGGCGGAACAGGTCCCTGTACGTGTGCGTCGTGCTCATCGTGCTCCTTCGATGCCTAGTCCGGCCGGATGATGGCCATCCGGGTGACGGTGAGTTCCTCGATGGCGAATCTGGGCCCCTCGCGTCCTATGCCGGAGTCCTTCACCCCGCCGTAGGGCATGATGTCTGAGCGGAAGCCCGGCACCTCGTTGACGACGACGCCACCGACCTCGAGCTCGTCGATGGCCCGGAACGCGTTGGTCAGCGACCGGGTGAAGATGCTGGCATGGAGGCCATAGCGGGAACGGTTCACCATCTCGAGGGCCGCGTCGAGGTCAGGCACCGACCGGACCCCGATCACCGGCGCAAAGATCTCCTCGCCCCATGCCTGCGCCGACTCCGGCACGTCCAGCAGCACGGTGGGTTCCACGGCCCCGGCGGTGGCGTGGCCCCCGTGCAGGATCCGGGCGCCGAGGCGTTCTGCCTCGGCCACCCAGCGAAGGGTGCGTTCGGTGGCCGCGGCATCGATGAGCGGCGCGACATCGGTGGCGGGGTCCCGCGGGTCACCGACCCGAAGGGCCTCGACCAGTGGGGTGAGCTCGGTCAGAAACGCCTCACGGACGGCCTCGCAGACCACCACCCGCTGCACCGCGATGCACGCCTGCCCGTTGAAGTAGTACCCACCGCGAACCACGGCCTCCGCGGCCCTGGCGGGATCTGCCTCGGCATCGACGATCAGCGCCGCATTCGACCCCAGCTCCAGGAGGGTCTTCCGTGGGGCCGCATCCCGGGCGATCTGGTGGCCGACGGCGTCTGAGCCGGTGAACGAGACTGCTGCCACCCGGGGGTCGGTGACCAGATGGCGGCCCACCTCGGCGTCTCCGGTGACCACCTGGATGATCTCCGGAGGCGCGCCGTGTGCGGTCGCCGCCTCTCGGACCAGGGTCGCCAGCCACAATGTCGTCAGGGGAGTGGCCGGGGCGGGTTTGCAGATCACCGGGCAGCCCGCGGCGAGAGAGGGTGCGATCTTGTGGCTGGCCAGCAGCAGGGGTGCGTTGAAGCCGGTGATGCCGACCACCAAGCCGATCGGCCGCCGGGTCCAGAACCCATGCATCCCGGCGCCGGAGGCCTGCAGGTCGAGCGGCACGGTCTCGCCATGGATATGAGCGATCTCCTCAGCGGCGGCCGACCACGTGACCAGGGTGCGCGAGACCTCCATCTCGCAGTCCCTGCGCACCTTGCCGGTCTCTGCCACGAGCAGCGCTACGAACTCATCGGCGCGGCTGCGCAGTGCCTCGTGGACGTCCAACAGAATCTCCCTCCGGACCTTGGAGGTGAGCCTGCCCACGGTCCTGGTTGCTGCGGCTCCGGCGCCCAGTGCTCGCTGCGCATGCTCCACCAGTCCGACCGGCGCGTGGGCGACGACTGAGCCGTCGAAGGGGAAGACGACTTCGGAGGTCGGCACATCCTGCACCCATCCAGGACCGAGGGGGAGCCCGTGGGGGATCGACGCCAGGCAGAGATCGGGTCGCTGGTCCATGGTGAGGTTCTCCTGGTCCGGGATGACGAGCGGCGCGGGGTACTGGTCAGGCCAGTAGTGGGCCCCCTATAGTTTGATCCAGGTCACACTGAGCGGTCAAGGTCCGGAGCTCGCATGAGGAATGGCCACCGCTCTCAGCCAGGTCAGGATGGAGAGGACAGGACCGCCATGAGGACGTATCGGCTCGCCGTCGTCAAGGGCGACGGCATCGGCCCTGAGGTGACAGAGGCCGCGTTGCGAGGGATGCATGCCGCGGCGCGGCGCTGCGGCTTCAGTCTGGACACGGCAGACGTCGATCTCGGGGCCGAGCGCTACCTGCGCACCGGGGAGGTGCTGGACGAGGGGACCGTCTCCGCCCTGCGAACCCACGACGCCGTGCTCCTGGGCGCCGTCGGAGACCCCAGGGTGCCCCCGGGCATCCTGGAACGCGGCCTCATCGTCGCGCTGCGGGTCGCCTTCGCCCAGTCGGTCAACATTCGTCCCGTCCGGCTGTATCCGGGAGTGCAGAGCCCCATCCGCGGAGTCACTGCCCAGAACTGCGACCTGGTGGTCATCCGCGAGAACACCGAGGGTCTCTATACCGGGGGAGGGACCCTCGCCCATGCCGGCACTCCCCATGCGGTGGCCGTCCAGAACTCCCTGACCACGGTCGCCGCCACCACGGACACCGTGGAGTTCGCCTTCCGGCTCGCGCAGGAGCGACGTCGCCGGGTGACCTTGTGCCACAAGACGAACATCCTGATGCATGCCGGGCAGCTGTGGCAGGAGGTGGTGGACCAGGTGGCTCTGCGCTACCCCGAGGTGGAGCACGACTACGTCCACGCCGACGCGATGTGCCAGCATCTGCCGCTGGATCCGGGCCGCTTCGACGTGGTGGTCACGGACAACCTCTTCGGGGACATCATCAGTGATCTCGGGGCGACGGTGCAGGGCGGCCTCGGCCTGGCCGCCAGCGCCAACTACAACGTGGCAGGCTCGGCTCCGAGCATGTACGAACCGGTGCATGGGTCGGCACCGGACATCGCGGGGAAGGGGTGGGCCAACCCCGCTGCTGCGGCCCTCTCGGCGGCGCTGTGTCTGGCCGGCCTCGGTGAGCGGGAGGCCGCACTGTGTCTGGAGGCGGCCACAGCCTCCGTGCTGGCGGAGCTGCCTTCTCTGGCCGGCCCCGGCATGGGCAGCGACACCGCCGCACTGGGTGAGCGCATCGCTGCCCGGGTCATGGACGTCGACCCGGCACAGCACGCGGGTGGAGGCGGATCCCTGATGAGTGCTCTGAGTCGGCTCGCCCGGGAAGGGGCGACGGCCGTGATCTGAGCCGTCCACTCAGTGAGACGGGTTCATGGTCTGTTGACACCCGTCATGCGCCCGGGAAGCATAGAGGCCATGCGTCACCTGCTACGAGTAGCCGTACTCGCCGCCGGGGGAGAAGTGGAGTGATCCACCTTCCTCAGGGTGGTCCGAGCCCTGTTCGTGGCGGGCGGGACGACGGTCGCACCCTGAGCTGACGTATACGCTCAACCCCGGTAGAGAGCCCCAGCAGGGACGCTTTTCTGTCGGGGTTTCTCCTTTCCGGGTTCCCGCATCACCCGCCCAGGGACAGGACAACAGGAAGTCAACGATGAGCACACCAGCTGCGACGAGCCCCGCGGCGCTGGCCGCGAAGAGGCCGCGCCCCAGTCACACGACCTCGACCGATCGTCGTCTCTACGGACCAGGCCAGCCGGTGGAACCTGTGCAGGTCACCGGCTCCCAGTCGATCGTCCGCAGCCTCGAGGCACTCGGCGTGACCGATGTCTTCGGCATCCCCGGCGGCGCCATCCTGCCGACCTATGACCCGCTCATGGACTCCGCCACGGTGAACCACATCCTCGTCCGTCACGAGCAGGGTGCGGGCCATGCGGCTCAGGGCTACGCGATGGTCACCGGGGAGGTCGGCGTCTGCTTCGCCACCTCCGGACCCGGCGCCACCAACCTCGTCACGCCGCTGGCGGACGCGCACATGGATTCCGTGCCCATGGTTGCGATCACCGGTCAGGTGAACGCGCAGGTGATCGGAACCGATGCGTTCCAGGAGGCCGACATCGTCGGGATCGCCACCCCGATCACCAAGCATTCCTTCCTGGTCACCGACGCCGACACCATCCCGCAGGTCATGGCCGAGGCGTTCCACCTGGCCTCCTCCGGACGGCCCGGACCGGTGCTGGTGGACATCACGAAATCCGCCCAGACCGCGCAGACGACCTTCTCTTGGCCGCCGAAGATCGGTCTCAACGGGTACCGGCCGGTGACCCGCGGACATGCCAAGCAGGTGCGTGAGGCGGCCAAGCTCATCCGCGAGGCGAGCCGCCCGGTGTTCTACATCGGCGGCGGCGTGATCAAGGCCGACGCCTCCGCGGAGTTCGCGGCCCTGGCGGAGACAGTGGGCGCGCCGGTCGTCAACACGCTGATGGCTCGCGGCGCCTTCCCCGACTCCCACGATCTCAACGTCGGCATGCCTGGCATGCATGGGACGGTCTCAGCCGTCGCCGCCCTGCAGCGCGCCGACCTGCTCATCACTCTCGGTGCCCGCTTCGATGACCGCGTCACCGGCCAGCTGGACAGCTTCGCGCCCGATGCCAAGGTCATCCACGCCGACGTGGACCCGGCGGAGATCTCCAAGAACCGGCTCGCCGACGTGCCGATCGTCGGGTCGCTGAAGGAGATCGTCCCGGAGCTCGACGCCGCGCTGACCGACCTGTTCGAGAAGGAGGGCCGGACGGAGATCGAGGGCTGGTGGCGTCAGCTGCGGCGTCTTCGCGAGACCTACCCGCTGGGCTGGACCGAGCCCGAGGACGGCGCGATCGCGCCGCAGAAGGTCATCGAGCGCATCGGCAAGGCCGCCGGCCCGGAGGCGATCTACGTGGCCGGGGTCGGTCAGCATCAGATGTGGGCCGCCCAGTTCATCGACTACGAGCGCCCCCGCCAGTGGCTGAACTCCGGCGGCCTGGGCACCATGGGCTACTCGGTGCCGGCCGCGATGGGCGCCCAGGTGGGCAATCCCGAACGGGTGGTCTGGGCCATCGACGGCGACGGCTGCTTCCAGATGACCAACCAGGAGCTGGCCACCTGCGCCATCAACGACATCCCGATCAAGGTCGCGGTGATCAACAACTCCTCCCTGGGCATGGTCCGCCAGTGGCAGACGCTGTTCTACGAGTCGCGCTACTCCAACACGGACCTCAACACGTCGCTGAACCCCTCCGGCGAGGCCGTCGTGCGCATCCCTGACTTCCTCAAGCTGGCAGAGGCCTATGGCTGTGTGGGCCTGCGCTGCGAGCGGGAGGAGGACATCGACGACGTCATCGCCCAGGCGATGGCGATCAACGACCGTCCCGTGGTGGTCGACTTCGTGGTCAGCAGAGACTCGATGGTGTGGCCGATGGTGCCGGCAGGGGTGTCCAACAGCGACATCCAGGTCGCCCGCAACATGACGCCGGAATGGGACGAGGAGTAGACCATGACCAGCCCTCAGCCGAACCCCGGTGCCCAGCGCCGCACCCTGTCCGTCCTCGTCGAGGACGTGCCCGGTGTCCTGACCCGTGTCTCGGGCCTCTTCGCCCGCCGGGCCTTCAACATCGACTCCCTCGCGGTCGGCCCCTCCGAGATCGCCGGGCTGTCCCGCATCACGGTCGTGGTCGATGCCGACGCCGAGCTTCTCGAGCAGATCACCAAGCAGCTCAACAAGCTCATCAACGTCATCAAGATCATCGAGCTGGCACCGGAGAACTCGGTGCAGCGCGACCACCTGCTGATCAAGGTCAAGGCCGACTCGCCGACCCGGCTGCAGGTGACCCAGGCGGTGGACCTCTTCCGCGCCAAGATCGTGGACGTCTCCGTGGACTCGCTCACCGTCGAGGCCACCGGCGCCCCGGACAAGCTCAACGCCTTGCTGGAAGTGCTCGAGCCCTACGGCGTGCGGGAGATCGTGCGCTCCGGCACGCTGGCCATCAGCCGAGGCTCGAAGTCCATGACAGACCGGGCGCTCCGCTGAGCGGCCCGGGCCCCACCCACGACATCCCTCATCAGAAGAACCCATCACTCAAGGAGATCTCGACGTGACTGACCTCTACTATGACGACGACGCCGACCTGTCTGTCCTCAGCGACAAGAAGGTGGCCGTCATCGGCTACGGCTCGCAGGGCCACGCCCACTCGCTCTCGCTGCGGGACTCGGGTGTGGACGTGCGAGTCGGTCTCAAGGAAGGCTCCAGCTCCAAGGCCAAGGCCGAGGAGCAGGGACTGACCGTCAAGCCGGTGGCCGAGGCCGCCGCCGAGGCCGACGTCATCATGATCCTGGTCCCGGACCAGCACCAGGCCGCGGTCTACTCCTCGGAGATCGAGCCGCACCTCAAGGCCGGCGATGTGCTGCTGTTCTCCCACGGGTTCAACATCCGCTACGGCTTCATCACCCCGCCGAAGGACGTGGACGTCGCCATGGTCGCCCCGAAGGGCCCGGGCCACGTGGTCCGCCGCGAGTACGAGGCGGGTCGTGGTGTGCCGGCGCTGATCGCTGTGGAGCAGAACCCCAGCGGCCGGGCCAAGGAGATCGCCCTGGCCTACGCCAAGGGCATCGGCGGCACCCGTGCCGGCGTCATCGAGACCACCTTCACCGAAGAGACCGAGACCGACCTGTTCGGCGAGCAGGCGGTGCTGTGCGGCGGCGCCTCCCAGCTGGTGCAGTACGGCTTCGAGACCCTCACAGAGGCCGGTTACAAGCCCGAGATCGCCTACTTCGAGGTCCTGCACGAGCTGAAGCTGATCGTCGACCTCATGGTCGAAGGCGGCCTCACCAAGCAGCGTTGGTCGATCTCCGACACCGCCGAGTTCGGCGACTACGTCTCCGGCCCGCGGGTCATCTCCCCGGAGGTCAAGGAGAACATGAAGGCCGTGCTCGCCGACATCCAGGACGGCGGCTTCGCGAAGCGCTTCATGGACGACCAGCGCAACGGCGGCGCTGAGTTCGCCGAGCTGCGGAAGAAGAACGAGGCGCACCCGATCGAGTCCACCGGTCGCGAGCTGCGCAAGCTGTTCTCCTGGATCACCCAGGAGGACGACTACACCGAGGGCACAGCCGCCCGCTGAGCCGCTAGAGTGTGTGGGGCCGGGCCGGTCACCGGCCCGGCCCCACACGTCTGACCGGAGCATGACAGACCACCCATCACCGAGAAGAAGGACACTGTGAGCATCAACCGCCCCGTCGTCGTACTCGCCGAGGAACTCTCTCCCGCCACCGTCGAGGCCCTCGGGCCGGACTTTGAGATCCGTCAGTCCGACGGGACCGATCGCCAGCGTCTCTTCGCCGATCTCTCGGACGCCGATGCGCTCATGGTGCGCTCGGCCACCACTGTCGACGCCGAGGTGCTCAGCCACGCGCCCCGGCTGAAGGTCGTCGCCCGCGCCGGCGTCGGACTGGACAACGTGGACATCAAGGCGGCCACCGCCGCCGGCGTCATGGTGGTCAACGCCCCGACGTCGAACATCATCTCCGCGGCCGAGCTGACCTGTGCTCACATCCTCGGTCTGGCCCGGCACATCGCGCCGGCCACCCGAGCGCTCAAGGACGGGGAGTGGAAGCGCTCCAAGTACTCCGGCGTCGAGCTGCAGGACAAGGTCCTGGGCGTCATCGGACTGGGCCGCATCGGTGGCCTGGTCGCAGAGCGTATGAAGTCCTTCGGCATGGAGCTCATCGCGTACGACCCCTACGTCACCTCGGCGCGCGCCCATCAGATCGGCGCCCAGCTGGTGACCCTCGAGGAGCTGTTCGCCAAGGCGGACGTCATCACCATCCACATGCCGAAGACCCCCGAGACTCTGGGCATGCTCAACCGTGAGGCCTTCGAGAAGATGAAGGACACCGCGTTCGTGGTGAACGTGGCCCGCGGCGGACTGGTCGACGAGGCAGATCTCGAGGCGGCTCTGGCGGAGGGCCTCATCGGGGGCGCCGCCATCGACGTCTTCGCCAGCGAGCCCTCCACCGACCTGCCGTTCTTCGGCCGGGAGAATGTGGTGGTCACCCCGCACCTGGGCGCCTCCACCTCCGAAGCCCAGGAGAAGGCCGGCGTCTCCGTGGCGCGATCAGTGCGCCTGGCCCTGGCCGGCGAACTGGTGCCCGACGCGGTCAACGTGGCCGGGGGCGCCATCGACGAGCTCGTCCGCCCCGGAATCCCGCTCATCGAGAAGCTGGGCCGGGTGCTCAACGCGCTGGCCTCGGATGCCTTCACCGACGTCGAGACCGAAGCCGCCGGCGAGATCGCCGAGCACAACGTCGACGCTCTGCAGCTGGCCGCCCTGAAGGGCCTGTTCACCGATGTCGTCTCCGAGCAGGTCTCCTATGTCAACGCGCCGATCCTGGCCGAGCAGCGCGGCATCGCCACCCGGCTGACCACCACCCCTGACGTCGAGGACTACCGCAACGCGCTCACCGTCCGCGGCGCCACGGCCTCCGGGGTCAACCTGGAGGTCCGCGGCACGCTCACCGGTCCGAAGCAGATCGAGAAGATCGTGGGCGTCAACGGCTACGACCTCGAGATCCCGCTGACCGACCACCTGGTGATCTTCGAGTATGCGGACCGCCCCGGTGTGGTCGGCGCCCTCGGCCGGATCCTCGGCGAGGCCGAGGTGAACATCGCCGGGATGCAGGTCTCCCAGGACACCCGGGAGGAGCGCGCCCTGGCCGTGCTGGCGGTCGACGCGGCCCTGCCTGCCGGTGTGCTGGAGACCATCTCCCAGGAGGTCGGCGCGGCCCTGGCCGCTGAGGTCGACCTCGAAGAACGGAACTGAGAGGAACTGAGGGGCGACCACTGATGTCACGACCCGCCTACTATCTGACGACGGCGATCACCTACCCCAACGGTGAGCCGCACATCGGCCATGCCTACGAGTACATCTCGGCCGACGTGATGGCCCGCTTCAAGCGCCTCGACGGGTACGACGTCCGTTTCCTCACCGGCACCGACGAGCACGGGCAGAAGGTCCAGCAGACCGCTCAGGCTGAGGGGATCACCCCCTACGCTCTGGCCACGCGGAACGCCCAAGCGATCAAGAGGGTGGACGATGAGGTGCTCGGCATCTCCTATGATCGCTTCATCCGCACCACCGACGACGACCACTACGTGGCCTCTCAGGCGATCTGGCGGCGGATGGTCGAGGCCGGGGACATCTACCTCGACAAGTACGCCGGCTGGTACTCGGTGCGTGACGAGCGGTTCTTCGCCGACGACGAGACCGAGGTCCGTGAGGACGGCGAGCGATTCGCGATCGAGACCGGCACGCCGGTGACCTGGACCGAGGAGGAGAGCTACTTCTTCCGGCTCTCCGCCTACCAGGAGAAGCTCCTCGAGCTCTATCGGTCCCACCCGGAGTTCGCCGCGCCGGCCAGTCGCTTCAACGAGGTCATCCGCTTCGTGGAGAGCGGCCTGGAGGACCTCTCCATCTCCCGGACCACCTTCGACTGGGGGGTCCCGGTGCCGAAGGATCTCACGGCCGGGCAGACGGAGCTGGACCATGTGATGTACGTCTGGGTGGACGCGCTGACGAACTACCTCACCGGGGCCGGGTTCCCGGACACCGAGTCCGAGGAGTTCCGGCGGCGCTGGCCCGCCGATCTGCACATCATCGGCAAAGACATCTCCCGGTTCCACTGCATCTTCTGGCCGGCGTTCCTGATGAGCGCCGGCCTGGAGCTGCCGCGCCGGGTGATGATCCACGGATTCCTGCACAATGCGGGGGAGAAGATGTCCAAGTCGGTGGGCAACGTGGTCGCCCCGGCCGCGTGGACCGAGGCCTACGGCCTCGACGCCGTGCGGTTCTTCCTGCTGCGGGAGTTCCCCTACGGCCAGGACGGCTCCTACACCCATGAGGCCGTCGTCGGACGGAAGAACTCGGACCTGGCCAACAACCTGGGCAACCTGGCGCAGCGTTCGCTGTCGATGATCGCGAAGAACTGCGAAGGCGCTCTGCCGGTCGCGGGTGAGCTCAGCGAGGAGGACCGGGCGATCCTGGACCAGGCCGCCGGGCTGCTGGAGATCTGCCGCGCCGCCTATGGGAAGCAGGACTTCCACCGGGCGCTCGAACGCACCTGGTACGTGCTCGGGGAGGCCAACGCCTATTTCGCCGAGCAGGCGCCCTGGCAGCTGAAGAAGACGGATGTGGAGCGCATGAACACCGTGCTGTGGGTGACCGCCGAGGTCCTCCGCCGGGTCGCTCTGCTCATCCAGCCGGTGATGCCGGGCTCGGCCACCCTGCTGCTGGACGCCCTGAGCGTGGATGCCGGCGGCGACGCCGGTGCCACCAACGCCTCCAACACCGGTCCGCGCAGCTTCGCCGCCTTCGATGAGGAGCTCGTCGCAGGCACTCCGATCGCGAAGCCGCAGCCGATCTTTCCGCGGCACGAGGAGCCGGTCGTGGTCTGAACCGGGCCGTCGGGTGTCGCCCGGGGTCTCAGATGCTGAGAGCTCAGGTGCTTCTCTCGCCGCCCGGCGGGAGAAGCACCTAGCCTGAGGGACATGTCTGACATCGTTGCGCAGAACCCCATCGGCACCACGTTCGACATCGCCGTCGTCCCCGGGGACGGCATCGGCCCCGAGGTGATCGCCGAGGCTCGCCGCGTGCTCCAGTCCGTGCTCGACGCGGCCTCAGTGGCGGTGACCTGGACCGAGTACTCGCTGGGCGCCGCCCACTGGGTGGAGACTGGGGAGACGCTCTCGGAGGCGACTCTGGAGCGGCTGCGCGGCCATGATGCCATCCTCTTCGGTGCCGTGGGCGCCGACCCGCAGGACACCCGCATCCCCTCGGGGCTCATCGAGCGGGAGCTGCTGCTGAAGCTGCGGTTCAGCCTCGACCACAGCATCAACCTGCGTCCGGCCCGCACCTACCCGGGCACCGCCACTCCGCTGGCCGGAGACCCGGAGATCGACTTCGTCGTGGTCCGGGAGGGCACCGAAGGGCCCTACGTGGGCAACGGCGGAACGATCCGTCGCGGCACCGCCCATGAGATCGCCACCGAGGTCTCGCTGAACACCGCGCACGGGGTGCGCCGTGTCGTCGCAGACGCCTTCTCCCGTGCCGCACAGCGCCGCGGCCGGCTGACTCTGGTCCACAAGCACAATGTGCTCACGCACGCCGGGGACCTGTGGCGCCGCACCGTGGAGGAGGCCGCCGCCGAGCATCCCGAGGTCAGCTGGGACTACATGCACGTCGACGCCGCCACGATCCACATGGTGCAGGACCCTGCGCGCTTCGACGTCATCGTCACCGACAACCTCTTCGGTGACATCCTCACCGATCTTGCCGCGGCGGTCACCGGCGGCATCGGCCTCGCCGCCTCCGGGTCGATCAACGTCGAAGGCTCGGCGCCCTCGATGTTCGAGCCGGTGCATGGCTCCGCCCCGGACATCGCCGGCCGGCAGATCGCCGACCCGACCGCGGCCGTCCTCTCCGGCGTCCTGATGCTGCAGCACCTCGGACTCGCCGAGCCCGCCGCGCGCCTGGAGCAGGCCGTGCACGCTCAGCTCGCGGAGTGGGCCCGGGACCCCGAGGCGGCTCGCGGGCTGAGCACCGCCCAGCGCGGCGAGGCTCTCCTGGCCCGACTCGGCTGAGAGGTTCCCGAGCCGTCGGTCAGCGGTAGAGTGGACCGCACGCAGAGAACGAGCGAAAGGCTGTTCCCATGACGTTCGACGTCACCTCACACCCTGAGCCGACGACGGAGGCCCGTCGCCAGCAGATCCTGGCCGACCCGGGCTTCGGCACGAACTTCACCGACCACACCGCGGTGATCGACTGGACCCAGGGCGCCGGCTGGCACGGGGCCCGCGTGGAGCCCTACGGTCCCATCACCCTGGACCCGGCCGCGGCCGTGCTGCACTACGCGCAGGAGATCTTCGAGGGCATGAAGGCATACCGTCATGCCAACGGCGGAGTCCACACCTTCCGTCCGCGGGAGAACGCGCGCCGGATGAACCGCTCAGCCCGCCGGATGGCCATGCCGCAGCTCGACGAGGAGCTGTTCGTGCAGTCGCTGGAGGCGCTGGTCGGGATCGACGCCGACTGGGTCCCCAGCGGCGAGGGCGAGGCGCTGTACCTGCGCCCGTTCATGTTCTCCACCGAAGCCTTCCTCGGGGTGCGCCCGGCACGGGAGTTCACCTATCGGGTCATCGCCTCGCCGGCCGGCAACTACTTCGGCGGCGAGCTCAAGCCTGTCCGGATCTGGGTCACCCGGGACTTCACCCGTGCGGCGCCCGGGGGGACCGGCGACGCGAAGACCGGCGGGAACTACGCCGCCTCGCTGGCCGCCCAGGCGCAGGCCACTGAGAAGGGCTGCGACCAGGTGCTGTTCCTGGACCCGCTGCATGACAACGCCATCGAAGAGCTGGGCGGGATGAACGTCTTCCTGGTCACCGCCGACGGTCGGCTGATCACCCCCGAGCTGACCGGCACCATCCTCGAGGGGATCACCCGGGACTCCGTCATCCAGCTCGCCAGGGACCGCGGCCTCCAGGTCGAAGAACGTCGCGTCACCCTCGACGAGTGGGACCGCGGAGTGCAGGACGGCACCGTCACCGAGGTCTTCGCCTGCGGCACCGCCGCGGTCATCACGCCGATCGGCGAGCTGCTCGACGGCGACCGCACCATCGCCTCCACCGGAACCGGTGAGGTCACCCAGTCGATCCGTGCCGAGCTGCTCGGGATCCAGACGGGGACGGTCGCGGATCGCCACGGCTGGATGCACCGTCTCGTCTGAGGCTCGCGCGATAGGGTGGTGAGCATGCGCATCGCACGTTTCGTCACTGACGCAGAGCCCACCTTCGGAGTCGTCACCGGAGAGCCCGGACAGGAGACCATCACCGAGCTGGTCGGAGATCCCTTCTACCAGGGGATCCAGCAGACCCAGACAACGCACGCCCTCGACGACGTGCGGCTGGTCGCTCCGATCATCCCGCGGAGCAAGGCGATCGGCGTGGGCCGCAACTATGCGGACCACGCCAAGGAGATGGGCCATGACCTGCCCGTCTCGCCGCTGCTGTTCCTGATCCCCAACACGGCAGTCTCCGGGCCCCACGAGCCCATCACCCTGCCCTCCTTCTCGGAGGAGGTCAGCTATGAGACCGAGCTGGCCGTGGTCATCGGCCGGATCTGCAAGGACGTGCCTGTGGAGCGGGCCGCCGACGTCATCTTCGGATACACCGTGGGCAATGACGTCACGGCCCGTGACGCGCAGCGGACCGACGGACAGTGGGCCCGGGCCAAGGGCTTCGACGGCTCGACCCCCCTGGGCCCCTGGATCGAGACCGAGCTGGACCCCGAAGGGCTGCGCATCTCCGGCCGCCTCAACGGAGAGACGGTCCAGGACGGCACTACCGCGGACATGGTCTTCGGGGTGCCCGAGCTGGTCTCCTACATCTCCCAGGCCTTCACCCTGCTGCCGGGTGACGTCATCCTCACCGGCACCCCCGCCGGCGTCGGGCAGGTCTCCTCGGGAGACCGCTTCGAGGCCGAGATCGAAGGCATCGGCACCCTGGTCAACCACTTCCGCAGCTGAACACCCACAGGAGTCACCACACCACCATGAGCATCCCCGTCGTCGACGCCTCCACCCCGGTCCGCGTCAGGTTCTGCCCCTCACCGACCGGCACGCCGCATGTCGGCCTGATCCGCACCGCGCTGTTCAACTGGGCCTACGCCCGGCACACCGGGGGGAAGCTGGTGTTCCGCATCGAGGACACCGACGCCGCCCGTGACTCTGAGGAGTCGTACCAGCAGCTCTTGGAGGCGCTGCGCTGGCTGGGGCTGGACTGGGACGAGGGTGTCGAGACCGGCGGTGAGCACGGCCCGTACCGACAGTCCCAGCGGGGTGAGATCTACGCCGACGTGCTGGAGAGGCTGAAGGCCGCCGGGCACGTCTACGAGTCCTTCTCCACTCCCGAGGAGGTCGAGGAGCGGCACCGCGCCGCCGGCCGTGACCCGAAGCTGGGCTATGACAACGCCGACCGGGATCTCACCGGGGAGCAGATCGCCGCCTTCCGTGCCGAGGGCCGGGATCCGGTGCTGCGGCTGCGGATGCCGGCCGAGGACCTCACCTTCACAGACCTGGTGCGGGGGGAGATCACCTTCTCCGCGGGTTCCACCCCGGACTTCGTGGTGGCCCGTGCCAACGGGCAGCCGCTCTACACGCTCGTCAACCCCGTGGACGACGCGCTGATGGAGATCACCCACGTGCTGCGTGGTGAGGATCTGCTGTCCTCGACGCCGCGCCAGATCGCCCTGTATCGGGCGCTGCACGACATCGGAGTGGCCCGGTACATGCCGCTGTTCGGCCACCTGCCCTACGTGATGGGGGAGGGGAGCAAGAAGCTCTCCAAGCGGGATCCGGAGGCGAACCTGTTCCACCATCGGGACCGCGGATTCATCCCGGAGGGCCTGCTCAACTACCTGGCGCTGCTGGGCTGGTCGCTCTCCGCGGACGAGGACATCTTCACCGTGGACCAGTTGGTGGAGCACTTCGACGTCGCCGACGTCCTGGGCAATCCGGCGCGTTTCGACACCAAGAAGGCCGAGTCCATCAACGGCACCCACATCCGCCGACTGGAGCCCGCGGACTTCCGTGACCGCCTGGTGCCCCATCTGCGGGCTCTGGGGCTGGTGGGCGCGGAGCTCACCGCGCGGCAGGGCCGCATCCTCGACGGCGCCGCGCCCCTGGTCCAGGAGCGCATCGCGCTGCTCAGCGAGGGTGCGGACATGATGGGGTTCCTGTTCGTCGGCGACGAGGACCTGGAGATCGAGCCCAAGGCATTCAGCGGTCTCGGGGAGGACGTGCTCGGCACCCTCGACGCGGGCGTCGCGGCGTTGGAGGGCGTGGCGGAGGATTCCTGGCACACCGAGGTCATCGAGGGGGCCCTGCGCGGGGCGCTGATCGACGGCCTCGGCCTGAAGCCCCGGAAGGCCTTCGGGGCAGTGCGCTCAGCGATCTCCGGACGCAGGGTCTCCCCGCCGCTCTTCGAGTCCATGGAGCTGCTCGGCCGGGAGTCCTCGCTGGCGCGCCTGGCACGCTTCCGTGCGGAGGTCGAGGCCCGGTGAGCCCGGCCGGCGTCCTGTTCGACGTCGACGACACGCTCGTCGACCTGGAGGGTGCGATGCGGGCCACCTTCCGTGAGCTGGCCTCCGCACACCTCCTCCGCGAGGGGGTCGTCTGGGAGGACTCCGCCTGGGAGGCCGCGGAGAGCAGCTTCTGCGGCGACGCCGGTCAGCAGTACGCCCGATACCTCGCCGGGGAGCTGAGCTTCCTGGAGCAGCGGATCGCTCGGGTCCGGGACGCCTACCGGGCAGCCGGGGCGCCGGTTCCGGATCCGCAGAGCCTGCTCCACTGGGAGGACGGGTATGAGCAGGCGGTGAGACGGCGCTGGCGCCCCTTCAGCGACGTGCCGGAGGCCCTGGCCCGGCTGCGCTCTGCTGGCGTGGCGGTGGGCGCGGTGACCAACAACGTGGCCGCGTATCAGCGGGCGAAGCTGGGCATCGCAGGGCTGGGCGGATTCGACGTCGTCGTCGGCACCGACACCGTCGGGGAGGTCAAGCCGGCGCCGGCGATCTTCCACGAAGGCGCCCGGCAGCTGGACCTTGCCCCGGCCTCCTGTGCCTATGTAGGAGACAATCCCGTCGTCGACGGCGTGGGCGCGCGCGATGCCGGGCTGGAGTCTGTGCTGGTGGATCGCAAGGGCATCGTGGAGTCCCCCGAGGGGGTGACCAAGGTCGCCACCGTGGAGGCCGCCGTCGATTTTGTGCTCGGGGCACCTGCTCGTGTAGAGTAGTTTCCCGTTGCGGGGCGCGCGGAAAGCCGGGACGAGAGATCCTCCAGGCGAGCCGAATGGCCAGCAACAGCCGATGGGCTATGGTGTAATCGGCAACACAGCGGTTTCTGGTACCGTCGTTCTAGGTTCGAGTCCTAGTAGCCCAGCGCGATCCGATTTGCGGATCGAAAACCCAGTCGATAGGCTGGTGCAGCCCTCGGCGACGAGGGCATCATAATGACATAGGGCCCCATCGTATAGCGGCCTAGTACGCCGCCCTCTCACGGCGGTAACGCGGGTTCGAATCCCGCTGGGGTCACGGTCGATGGTCTCCTGTTCCTTTCGAGGGGCGGAGGCCATCTCTCCGTCAGCTGCCTTGACGGCAGCTGAAAAGTGAATATGGCCCCATCGTATAGCGGCCTAGTACGCCGCCCTCTCACGGCGGTAACGCGGGTTCGAATCCCGCTGGGGTCACCATATTCAGAAATGCCTCGGATCACATGATCCGAGGCATTTCTTCTGTCTGCCGGCACCACCGGCCTTTCTCCCTTCTCCGGCGATCAGGGAATCTATAGGATGCAGGAGGAAGCTCCGAGAGGTTGCCCATGACTGGTGCCCGTCCCCAGGCCGCCCCCGGCGGCGCAGACTTGATGATGGTCGAGGCAGACTGGAAGCGCGCGCTCGACCACTGGCAGTCGCGCCCGGCGGCGGCCCTCTTGGTCGAGGGTGAGCACGGTGCGCCGAGCGAACGCTTCATCCAGGAGCTGGCCCGAGCGACGGGAACCCGCCTGCATCTGCTCGGCGCCGACGGGAGGGTTACGGCTGAGGCGGTCTCCACCGTGGTCTCCACCGTGCTGTGCCCCCACCTGGAGACGCCTGCCCACGGGCCCGGAGCCGTCCTGGTACCCGGAGCGGACCGCCTCGACACGAGTTCGCTGACCGCGCTGGATGGCCTGCTGCGGCAGGAACGCGTGCCCGTGATGCTGACCTGTTGGCCCGGTTCGGACTTCGGGTATCGCTTCGCCCGGGTCGCGGGTGCGCCGCGAGGGCTTCGCGTGAGCCTGGACATGCTCCCGGTTGCCGCGACCCAGCGGCTGCTCACGCGGCTCTTGGGCGTCCCTCCCACCCAGACCCTGACCCGCTACCTCCACCAGGTCTCCGGGGGACATGTCCTCGAGCTGGAGGACGTGGTGGAGGTCGGACTCGTCGAGGGTTGGATCAGCGCCGCCGGCCGGCGGGCGTCGATCGCGCGACTGCCGGACTGGCTGGATCGGCGCACGGCGCGTGGGACGGTCCGCAGACTTCGGGAGGGCACGACGCCCGTGGGCCTCGACGTGCTTCAGCAACTCGCCGAGCTTGGGCCGCGCGACCTCTCCTCGCTGGCCGCAGACTCCACGACGCGGGACGCGGTCTTCGGGCTGGAAGCGGCAGGTCTGGTCGTCCTGGACCGTTCCACGGTCGGGCTCAGCTGTGCCGCGCACCAGCATGCCCTCTCCTGCGACACCGAGAGGTCGGAACGGTCGCGCGGTGAGCCGGCGCCGGAGTCCGCGCTGGGTAGGGCGCTGCGCGGTGAGCCGGTCGGGGAGGAGGAGGGAATCACCAGAGCCTCGCAGCTGCTGCGCAACGGGCTCCTGTCCCAGATGCGGGTGCTGCTGCGTCGCATGGATGCCCATGATCCCCGGGTGTCCTGTCTCGAGGCAGCCGCTCTGGCCGCACAGGGGGCACCGGCTGCAGGACTCGCGGTGTTGGACGCCGGGGATCCTCCCGTGACTGGCGGTGTCGCGACCCTCGCTCACGAGCTGCGGAGCTTCATCCGTTTCGGCCTCCTCGGCGACCAGGGTGACCCGTCGGGGCCGCGATCAGACCTCAGCGGTCGGCTGTGCACCTTCCGCGAGACCCGGGCCACGGAGTATCTGCGACGCTTCTGCGCGCCGGCTCCGGGCTCGTGGGCCCCGGTCCTGGGCGACACCGCCCTCAGCGGTGATCTGCAGCCCCTTCAGGTGGAGACCTACACCCTGCTCGCACTCGATGCCTACGCCGCTGCGCTGGCCGGCCACAGAGACAGGGCCCGCACGGCGCTCCAGGCTCTCGAGCAGTTCGGTGAGCAGGGAATCCCCCTGGTGTGCCTGTCCTGGGTCGCCGAACGGGTCAGCGTCGCCCGTGTCCTGCTCGATGCCGCGGATTCGCTGCTCCCCGAGGACTGGACCACCCGGCAGGTCCCGGAGCGCACGCTCGCCATGGCTCTGGCCGTCGGCATCGTCGAGGTGTTCCGCGACGTCGTCCGCGGGGTCCGCCCGGAGAGCCTCCACGGCCGGCTGGAGGATCTCTGGAGCGAGTTCGAGGCCGGTGGGCCGGGCGGCCACGTCACGCGCATGCAGCTGGAGGCGCTGGACTTCCTCATCGACGGGGAGCGATCGAGGGATCTCATCGGGCCGCCAGGGGTCGCGGTGACGAGGGTGGGGGAGTCTTACGGGGATGCCTGGGTGACGGCGATGCTCGGGCTGGCGCGGCTGCTCCACGCCCCGGCTGAGGCCGTCGGCTCCCTCGTCCGGTCCCAGACGAGCGATGAAGCGACCGTCCCTGGGGTGCGTCGTCTCATGCTCCGCTGTCTGGCGCTGCGGCGCGCGCGGGAACTCGCGACGACGGACCTCGTCCTGCTGCTGCAGGCCTGCCGACGGGTCGACGTCGAGGAGGAGATCCTGGACATGCTCTCTGCGCACATCGCAGGAGATGCAATCCAGATCAGGGCCTCCATACAGCGGCTGGGGACGAGCCATCCCCGGCTGCATGTCTGGGAGCATCTTGACAGCTCGGGGGAGGGCCCCCTGCGGTGGAACGAGGTCTATGCGACGTTGTCGCCCCGTGAGCGAGAGACGGTCGCGCTTCTGATGAATGGGCTCCGATCCGCCGATGTGGCTGAGAGGCTGGGGATCAGCCCCCGCACGGTGCAGACCCATATCCGTCACGTGTACCGGAAGCTCGGCGTGGGCTCCCGCACGGCACTGCGTGCCCTTCTCACCCGGGGGAGTCCTCGCTGATGCTGATGCCGCCCCTTCTTGTGGAGGCCCCGGACTTCCGCCCCTCCCGTGCACTGGCGGAGGCCCTGCTCACCGTCGACGACTACGACGTGGCCGCCGTGATGATCCCGGCCCTCTGGGGCGCCGACGAGCTGCTCGGCGAATTGGCGGGGCGGACCCGAGTGCATCGGCTGCGCCACGACGCCACATCGGGGGAGTCTCTCGCCTCAGCACTCGGGCCGCCAGGGGTGGAGAATGACGCGGGCGCAGTGGGCTTCATCGTTGTCCAGCACCCTGCAGAGCTGGAGGGACGGCGGTTCAGCGAGCTGCTGGAGTTCGTGTCCGGCCGGCCCCTGACCGTGTTGCTGATCCTGCGGAGCCAGCAGGACCTGCCGGAGTCGGTCATCCGGCACGGACGCACCGGCCGGGTGGTGACTCTTGCCGTGCGGGCGCTCACGCCGGAGGACACCGTTCGTGCGATGGTCCGAGAGCTGGGTGGTCCGGTGACTTCGCTGGCGGCCCGGCGCACGGTGCTGCTCAGCGGAGGCCACCCCCAAGCGGTGAACATGGTGCTCGACCGGGCGCGTCGCACCCAGGTGCTGAGACCAGTCGACGGTGTCTGGAGGTGGGAGCCCGAGGAGCCCGCCTTCCGCCGCAGGCTGGCCGAAGAGCTTCCGGAGCTGATGCGTGGCTTGGAGGAGAAGGAGCATGAGCTCCTCCGCCTGATCTCCTGTGCCTGGCGACTGCCGGAGTCCTGGGCGGTCCGGGAGTTCGGAGTCTGCGTAGTGGACAGTCTGCGGGCGCAGGGCCTCATCGGTGTGGATGCCCCGGCTCCTCATGGCCCTCCGGAGCTCAGGATCACCTCGGAGCTGCTGGAGAGCGGCATCGCCGACCGGATGCGCCCTGCCGAATCGGCTCGCCTCTGGCATGTCATGGGGGCGACGGTCCCCCGGGTCGGGATCGGCGCGACGGCCGAGATCGGCCTGATCTGGTGGGCGGCACGCGTGGGGGAGCAGGTCGGTGTCGAGGAGGCGCTGCGCGCGGCACGCGGGGCGATCTCACGCTCCTGGTACGGGCCGGGGATCGCGGTGCTGGACGCGATGGCGGAGGATCCCGGCCCCACGGCGCGGGTGCTCCGTGCCCGCGCCATGCTCGGACTGGGACGCGTGCGGGAGGCGCTCCAGGATCTCGGGCGGCTCGTCCGGCACTCTCCGGGGGACACCGCCCCGTCCTCTGAGCGGCTCGACGCGCTGCGGCAGGGGCTCCTCCTGGCGCGTAGGCTGAGCCTCTTCCAGCCGGCTGCGGCGGCCCCGCTGGTCCGGCAGCTCTCCGCGGTGCTGGGGCCGGGGACGACTCCGACACTCGACCGGATCGTCGGCATGGCCGACGAAGCCGTCTGCCCAGGAGATCCTGAGGACGTCGAAGGCGCCCGCCGGTGGCTCCAGGAAGTGCGCCGGATCCACCAGGAGGCCCCCTGTGACGAGGCTGCCGTGGCCCAGCTCCATGTCGGCGCCCGCCTCGGTCTCGGACGGCATCCGGACCTCGGACGCCTGGTCCTGTCCTTGCTGCTGGACCAGCTGGCCCGTGAAGGTGGCCGGCCGGATGTCGAGGAGGCCGCACACAGCCTCCTGCTGATGATCACCATGGTCACGGGGTGGCATACCGACACCCTGCGCCTCGACGTCGGGACCTGGCGTCACGGGGCCGCGAACCCGGCGACGGGCGCCGCCGTGGCCGACACGGTCGGGGCCGTCGCCGCCATGCAGGAGGACCGCATGCACACCGCCGCCCAGTTCGCCGTCTCGGCGATGGCGTCCTGGGAGTGGGACGACCCCTACGGCCTTCTGCCGTTCGCCTCCGCCGTGCACGCCGCCTGCGCCTCGTACGTGGACCCTGAGGTCGCCGCCGAGGCCCATCGTGATCTGCGTCTCCGTGGGTTCGAGGAGTCCGCGGGCTTCCCGGCGCTGCGCCTGGCCACTGCCGGAATGGCCCTGGTAGGGAGCGGCCCCGGTGCCTTCGAGGTCGCCGATGCCCTCGTGCGGCTCGCGGAGCGTGCCCGTGAGGCAGGGGAGTGGGCCCAGGAGCAGCAGCTGCTCCTGCTCGGAGCGCTCAGCGGCTGGCCTCCCGCTGCTGACGCGATCGGGGAGTCGTCGTGGGGGCGCAGCACGGGCCGGGCCCGCATGATCGGGATCCTCGGGGAAGCGATGATCACCGAGTCCGACACGAGGGCCCTGGAGATCGCGGATGTGCTGCTGCAGGCCGGGGCCAGGTTCTTCGGTCTGGCGGTGCTCATGGTCCGTTGGCAGAGACGCCATGAACTCGACCTGTCCCAGCGGGCCTGGATCGTGCGGACCGTGCTGGAGGCGCGGAGACGGGCGCCGGAGGGCTCGTGGGTGTTGAGCACCTTCACCGAGCTCGACCTCTCGTCCCGGGAGGAGCAGGTCCTCGGGCTGTTGCGCCGCGGCGAGCCGACCCGCCAGGTGGCCCGCATCCTGAGACTGTCACCACGTACGGTGGAGGCCACGATCTCCCAGCTGCTCCAGCGGTTCTCCTGTCGGAACCGCATGGAGCTGATGGAACTCGGACTGGTGGACCTGGAATGACAGGGGACGTCCCGGCCGGACGGTGACGTCCCATGGGATCATGGGACCCATGTCAGAGACCCGCCCCGCCGACCCCGCCGACCCTGAAGGCGCTGACACGGTCCAGCAGCTCGGAGAGGACGTGGTCCTCGCGGCCCTGCGCGAGGTCATCGATGCCCACAACGCTCACAACGCCCCTGATGCCCATCGTGCCCCGGCCCCTCCTGGGCGAGGGGTGCCGGTGGGCATGCCTGTGGGTCCGGGCGACGACGCCGCAGTGCTCCGGCTGGAGGACCCTCGGCTGGTGGCCACCACCGACACCATGTCCCAGGACCAGGACTTCCGTCCCGGCTGGTGGGCCTATCCCGCCGAGGCCGCGCATGGCGTCGGGACCAAGGCCGCGGCTCAGAACCTCTCGGACCTCAGCGCCATGGGCGCTCGTCCGGTCGCACTGTTGGTGAGCCTCACTCTGCCTCCGCAGACCCGCCTGGACTGGGCAGTGGGCGTCATGTCCGGGATCGCGGCGGCGGCCACGGCGCCCGGCGCTGCGGGGTGTGTGATCGCCGGCGGGGACCTCGGCTCCGGCGATGTCGTGTCGGTGACCATCACTGCGCTGGGGACGCCGACCGGGGCGAGGAGCCTGCTGCGCTCGGGGGCGCGGCCGGGAGATCAGCTGGCCGTGTGCGGGCCGCTGGGTCGGGCCGCCGCCGGTCTGGCGGTGTTGGAAGGGGAGGTGTCGCCCGCGCGGGGCGCCGAATCTCTGCTGGAGGCCTGCCTCGATGCCCAGCGCCGTCCCGCCCCGGACCTGACGGCGGGGCCCCGGGCGCTGGCCTCCGGCGCGACCGCGGGACTTGACGTCTCCGATGGGCTGCTGCGCGACGCGGACCGGCTGGCCCGGGCGTCCGAGGTCGCCCTCGTCCTCGAGGAGCAGTCTCTTGCCGAGGAGATCACTGCGCTGGGCCGTCTGGACGCGCACAGCTCCCGCGGGTGGGTGCTCGGCGGGGGAGAGGACTATGCCCTGCTCGCGACCTTCCCCGGTGAGGCAGACCTGCCCGAGGGTTTCCGTCGGATAGGAGAGGTGCGCAGTTGCGACGGTGCCCCCGGCGTGTTCGCCGGGGGCACCGTCAGCGCTGGATGGGACTCGCTCCGGCAGGGCGAGGGGCCCGCCTCGAGGTCCGGCTCTCAGTCCTGCGGGAAGTGACGGCCGAGCTGGGCGAAAGTCCAGCCGGCGCCCTCCCACTGCGCGGCGTCGAGCACGTGGCGGGCGTCAAGGAAGTTCTTCGCGGCCACCACTCCGTCCAGGTCGGCGGGAGTCAATGCCTTGAACTCATCCCATTCGGTGGTCAGCACCACCAGATCGGCGTCCTGGGCGGCTTCGGACAGGGAGTCCACATAGCCCAGGCGCGGGAAGCGCTTCGCGGCGTTCGCATTGCCTTCCGGATCATGGACGAAGACCTCGGCGCCGGAGTTGAACAACCGGTTGGCCACATCCAGACCGGGGGAGTCGCGCACGTCGTCCGAGAGCGGCTTGAAGCTCACCCCGAGGACAGCGATGCGGCGCCCGCTGAGGTCCCCTAGGATCTGCTCGGCGAGGGTGACGACCCGGTCGCGGCGTCGCAGGTTGATCTGGTCCATCTCATTGAGGAAGTTCATCGTGTGGTCCAGGCCGAGCTCGGAGACCCTGGTCTGCAGGGCGCGGATGTCCTTGGGCAGGCAGCCGCCGCCGAAGCCGACCCCCGCGTTGAGGAACTTCCGACCGATGCGGGCGTCGTGACCGATCGCGTCCGCCAAGGTGCGGATGTCACCGCCGACAGTCTCGGTGACCTCGGAGAAGGCGTTGATGAAGGAGATCTTGGTGGCCAGGAAGGCGTTGGCGGCGACCTTGACCAGCTCGGCGGTCTCGAAGTCGGTGGCGACCCACGGCGTCTCGCGGCTCAGCGCGTCGGCGTAGACCTCGCGCAGCGTGGCCTCGTCCTCGGGGGAGTCCGTGCCGACCACCAGGCGGTCCGGGCGCAGCGTGTCCTGCACCGCGAAGCCTTCGCGGAGGAACTCGGGGTTCCAGGCCAGGGCGACCCTGACGCCCTCGCGGGACTCCTCGGCGACCAGGTCGCGCAGCCGCCTGGCGGTGCCGACCGGCACGGTCGACTTGCCGACGATCAGCGCGTCCTTGGTGATGGCGCGTGCGAGTCCGGCGGCGGCCGTGTCGACGAACGTCATGTCCGCCCCGGTGCCGCCGCTCTGCTGGGGAGTGCCCACCGCGATGAAGTGGATGTCCGCCCAGCTGCCGACCGCGTCGAGGTCGGTGGTGAAGCGCAACCTGCCCGAGTCCACGTGGCGGCGGATGAGCTCCGGCAGGCCGGGTTCATGGAAGGGCAGCTCCCCGCGCGAGAGGCGTTCGATCTTCTCCGGGTCGACGTCGACTCCGACCACGTCGAAGCCGAGCTCCGCCATGCACGCCGCGTGCGTGGCGCCCAGATATCCGGTACCGATGACACTGATGTTCTTGATCACGGACCCATCATAGGTGCGTGAGTGGGGGAGCCGGCGGCACAACGTCCGGGCGGCGGGTCTGTGACGATCCAGGCGTCCGAGGCCAATGCGCGAGGGGGCGGCGACGTCGGCGGCGACCTCAGGGGCGCCCGGGATCCTCTCCGAGTCCGTGCTCGGCGGCGTCGGGGTTCTTCCGGACCATCTCGGTCAGCTGATGAGCGGCCTGGACGACCACTTCAGCGTGCTGACGGCCCGGCTGGCGGGTCAGCCGCTCGATGGGCCCTGAGATGGACACGGCGGCGATCACCCGGCCGGAGGGGCCGCGCACCGGCGCCGAGACCGAGGCGACGCCGGGCTCGCGTTCACCCAGCGACTCGCCCCAGCCGCGTCGACGTACCCCGGCCAGCACCGTGGGGGTGAAGCGAGCCCCCTGGAGTCCTTCGACGAGGCGCTCGTGGTCCTCCCAGGCGAGGAGCACCTGGGCGGCCGAACCGGCTCGCATCGACAGCTGGGTCCCGATCGGAATGGAGTCGCGCAGTCCGATGGGGCGCTCCGCAGAGGCCACGCAGACCCGCGCATCGCCCTGCCGGCGGTACAGCTGGGAGCTCTCGCCCGTGGCGTCACGCAGCCGCAGCAGGATCGGCCCGGCGGCGGAGACGAGCCGGTCGTCACCGGCGGCCGAGGCGAGTTCGGCCAGTCGGGAGCCGATCACGTAGCGGCCGCGGACATCTCGGCTGAGGAAGCGGTGATGGATCAGCGCCGAGGCCAGCCGGTGGACCGTGGGGCGGGCCAGGCCGGTGCATTCCACGAGCTGGGCCAGGGAGGCCGGGCCGGCCTCCAGGGCGTCGAGGATGAGGACCGACTTGTCCACCACGCCGATTCCTGAGGGGGAGTGCAGCGGGCGGGGCGGGCCCAGCGGCGGCTCCGCGGGGCTGGCCGGGTCAGCTGCGTGTCCGCGCTGCGGGACAGTGCCGGGCCGTTGAGGGCCGGACGCGGAAGCGGCGGGTCGGGAGGCTCGGGGTCGGGGAGCACCGGCTCGAGGGCTGGACATAGATGACATCATACTGCGAATCCGAGGAAATATCTCAGATAGTGAGACCTGGCTCCGCGCGGGGTCCTGAGCTGCGTGTCGCCGATTCGGCTCCCGCAGTTCATATAGTGAGACCCGGGCGTCCAGGTCTGGATACCGCCTGGCAACGATGCTTCTGTAGTGGTATAGGGCCGACCTCAGGAGGATCCCATGGAGGACAAGCCGCTGACGATGGCGGAGAAGGTGTGGCATGAGCATGTCGTCGTGCCCGGCGAGGAGAAGGGCGGGCAGCGCACGCCTGACCTGCTCTACATCGACCTGCATCTCGTCCACGAGGTGACCTCCCCGCAGGCCTTCGAAGGGCTGCGGCTCGCCGGTCGTGAGGTCCGCCGTCCCGATCTCACGATCGCCACCGAGGACCACAACACCCCCACGCTGGAGATCGACAAGCCGATCGCCGATCCGATCAGCCGCAAGCAGGTGGACACCCTGCGCGCCAACGCCGTGGAGTTCGGCATCAGGCTGCACTCGCTCGGCGACGACGATCAGGGCATCGTCCACGTCGTGGGCCCGCAGCTCGGGCTCACTCAGCCTGGGATGACGGTGGTCTGCGGCGATTCCCACACCTCCACCCACGGCGCCTTCGGCGCGCTGGCCATGGGCATCGGCACCTCAGAGGTCGAGCATGTGATGGCCACCCAGACGCTCTCGCTCAAGCCGTTCAAGACCATGGCCATCACGGTCGAGGGCACGCTGAAGCCCGGGGTCAGCTCCAAGGACATCATCCTCGCGGTGATCGCGAAGATCGGCACCGGCGGCGGACAGGGCTATGTGCTCGAGTATCGCGGCTCCGCCATCGAGCAGCTCTCCATGGACGCCCGGATGACGATCTGCAACATGTCCATCGAGGCCGGCGCCCGAGCCGGCATGATCGGCCCGGACGAGGTCACCTTCGAGTACATCAAGGGGCGCCCCCACGCCCCGGAGGGCGAGGACTGGGACGCCGCCGTCGAGAACTGGCGCTCGCTGCGCACCGACGAGGGCGCGGAGTTCGACGCCGAGGTCGTCATCGACGCCGACGAGCTGGAGCCCTTCGTCACCTGGGGCACCAACCCCGGCCAGGGGGTGAGCCTCTCCGACGTCGTGCCGGCGCCGGAGAACTTCGACGACCCGGGGGACCGCGACTCCGCAGAGCGAGCGCTGAAGTACATGGACCTCACCCCCGGCACGCCGATGCGGGACATCCGGGTGGACACTGTCTTCCTGGGCTCCTGCACCAACTCCCGCATGGAGGACCTGCACGCCGCCGCGGAGATCCTCCGAGGCCGCCAGAAGGACCCGCAGGTGCGCATGATCGTGGTGCCGGGATCCCAGCGGGTGCGCCTGCAGGCGGAGGCGGAGGGGCTGGACCAGGTCTTCAAGGACTTCGGCGCCGAATGGCGCTTCGCGGGCTGCTCCATGTGTCTGGGCATGAACCCGGACCAGCTGCAGCCGGGGGAGCGCTGTGCCTCCACCTCGAACCGCAACTTCGAGGGCCGCCAGGGCAAGGGCGGCCGCACCCATCTGGTGTCCCCTGTGGTCGCCGCAGCGACCGCGGTGCGCGGCACGCTGTCCGCACCCTCTGACATCCTGGCCCCCGCGCCGCAGCCGGCCTGAGCCGGCGTCCCCCACGAGGAGCTGAATCGAGCATGGAACCCATCATCCGGCACACCGGCGTCGGCGTCCCGCTGCGCGCCTCCAACGTGGACACCGACCAGATCATCCCGGCGGTGTACCTGAAGCGGATCACCCGCACCGGCTTCGAGGACGCGCTGTTCTCCTCCTGGCGCAGGGATCCTGAGTTCATCCTGAACCAGGACGCCTACCGTGAGGGCACAGTGCTGGTCGCCGGTCCCGACTTCGGCACCGGATCCTCGCGCGAGCACGCCGTGTGGGCGCTCAAGGACTACGGATTCCGTGTGATCATCGCCTCACGCTTCGCCGACATCTTCCGCGGCAACTCCGGCAAGCAGGGGCTGGTCACGGCCCAGGTGGCCCAGCCCGACGTCGAGCTCATCTGGAAGGAGCTCGAGAAGGAGCCCGGCGCCGAGGTGGAGGTGGACCTGGCGGCCCGCACCGTGCGCTGCGGTTCGGTGGAGTCGACCTTCGAGATCGACGACTACACCCGCTGGCGTCTCATGGAAGGCTTCGACGACATCTCGCTGACGCTCACCCACGCCGAGGACATCTCGCGATTCGAGGCGACGCGTCCCCGCTGGAAGCCCAGGACGCTCCCGGCCCGGATCTGATCCCTCCGGGGCAGTGACCTGGATCGCCGTGATGCTGGGGATCCGCTGGGAACCGGCTGGGAAGATCCCCCGTCATGGAATCGTTGCCTTCCCGCGTGGCTGAATTGTCCGACGGCGTCCACGACGTTGGATACAGTGGCAAGGCCACATCTCCTGTGCATCACGAAGGGATCGTCGAGTCACTATGGCCAAACTGCTCACCATCCAGGGTGGAAAGCCCCTCGAGGGCAGCGTCCGGGTCCGCGGCGCGAAGAACCTTGTGCCGAAGGCCATGGTCGCCTCTCTGCTCGGCAGCGAACCTTCGAAGCTCCGCAACGTGCCGGAGATCAAGGACGTCGAGATCGTCACGAATCTGCTGACCATCCACGGGGTGACCGTCGACGTCGAGCCGGAGACCGGTGACCTCACCCTGGACCCGCGGCAGATGCGCAATGCGGAGCATTCCGAGATCGACACCCATGCGGGTGACTCGCGCATCCCGATCCTCTTCTGCGGTCCCCTGATGCATAAGAACGGGGAGGCCTTCATCCCGGATCTGGGTGGCTGCCGCATCGGCGACCGCCCGATCGACTACCACCTGGAGGTCCTGCGGACCTTCGGCGCCGTCGTCGACAAGCAGGTCACCGGCATCCATATCACCGCGCCCAAGGGCCTCAAGGGTGCCAAGCTCGACCTTCCCTACCCGTCGGTGGGTGCCACTGAGCAGGTGCTGCTCACCGCCGTCATGGCTGAGGGCATCACGGAGCTGAAGAACGCCGCGGTGGAGCCCGAGATCCACGACCTCATCGCGATCCTGCAGCAGATGGGCGCGATCATCTCGGTCAACACCGACCGGACGATCCGCATCGAGGGAGTGGACCGGCTCAGCGGATTCCGGCACCGGGCGATCCCGGACCGCAATGAGTCCGCCTCTTGGGCCTCCGCCGCGCTGGTCACCCGCGGTGACATCTACGTCCGCGGTGCGGCCCAGCGCGACCTCACCGCGTTCCTGAACACCTACCGGAAGATCGGCGGGGAATTCGAGGTCGACGACGACGGCATCCGCTTCTGGCACGCCGGGGACCCGCTGAAGCCCCTCGTCCTGGAGACCGACGTCCACCCGGGCTTCATGACCGACTGGCAGCAGCCGATGGTCGTCGCGCTCACCCAGGCCCATGGGGTCTCCATCGTCCACGAGACCGTCTACGAGAACCGCTTCGGATTCACCGAGGCGCTCAAACGGATGGGCGCCTCCATCCAGCTCCACCGTGAATGCCTGGGGTCCAACCCCTGCCGCTTCGGCCAGCGGAACTTCCTGCACTCGGCCGTCATCTCCGGGCCCTCCGAGCTGAAGGGCACCGACATCGATGTGCCCGACCTGCGCGGGGGCTTCTCCCACCTCATCGCGGCACTCGCCGCCCAGGGCACCTCTCGCGTCACCGGCATCGAGATCATCAACCGCGGCTATGAGCGGTTCATCGACAAGATCGCCGGACTCGGCGCTGACGTCGAGATGACTGGCCGCTGAGGCTGGGTAGGCTCTCTGCTGTGACACCTCCTCGCCACACCCCGACCTCGCTCAGCATCCGTGCCGCCGCGAACGCGGTGCGTCCAGCTTTGAACCTGGTCCTGAGCAAGCAGTGGGACGGCCTGGACCGTCTTCCGCGTGGGGGCTTCATCGCGGTGGTCAACCACATCACTGAGATCGACCCGCTGGTGGTCGCCCACGCCGTGTACAGCAGCGGCAGCACCCCGCACTTCCTGGCCAAGGACTCGCTGTTCAGGATCCCGGTGTTCGGCGGCATGCTGGGCCGACTGGAGCAGATCCCCGTGGCGCGGGACCAGCGGGGCGCGCAACGGTCCCTCCAGCAGGCCCGTGAGGCCCTGGCGGCAGGCGGGGCCATCGTCATCTATCCCGAAGGGACGCTCACCCGGGACCCTCAGCTGTGGCCCATGCGTGCCAAGACCGGCGCCGCTCGGCTGGCGCTGAGCACCGGGGTCCCCGTCGTGCCGATCACCCATTGGGGAGTCCAGGGTCTGCTGGCTCCCTACGGGAAGGTCCCCAGGATCCTGCCACGCCCCCGGTACCGGCTGCGTGTGGGGGATCCGGTGGACGTCGCCGACCTGCGGGAGCTCCCCAGCACGCGCAAGGTGCTGGCCCGGGCCACCGAGCGCATCGAGGATGCACTCACCGAAGGGGTGGCCGCTCTGCGCGGCGAGGAGCCGCCCGAACTCATCTGGGACCGCGCGCTGCGCCAGCGGGTCCCGCGTCGTCAGGTCCAGGAAGGGTGATCCATGAACGTGCAGAACATCGCCCGGCAGGCTGAACCGTCCTCCGGGGCGCAGCACGGCGCCCGGATCGCGGTGCTGGGCGCCGGCAGCTGGGGCACCACGTTCGCGAAGGTCCTCGGCGATGCGGCCCGATCCTCCGGCAGCCCGGTCGAGGTCGTGCTGTGGGCCCGCCGCGAGGAGGTCGCCCGAGAGATCACCGAGGACCACACGAACACCTCCTATCTGGGTGACGTCCCTCTGCCCGAGTGTGTGCGGGCGACCACCGACATCGCCGAAGCGGTGACGGACGCGGAGGTCGTCGTCCTGGCCGTGCCGGCCCAGTCGCTGCGCTCGCACCTGACCGCCGTGGGAGAGGTGCTGGACGACGAGGCCGTGCTGGTCTCTCTGATCAAGGGGCTCGAGCGCGGCACCGACATGCGCATGTCCGAGGTGATCGCCGAGGAGCTCGGTGTGGGGCCTGCGCGCGTCGCCGTCGTCTCCGGGCCCAACCTGGCCATGGAGATCGCCCGGGAGGAGCCCACCGCCTCGGTGGTCGCCTGCGCGGAGGTGTCCGTGGCCGAGCGGATCGCCGCACTGTGCAACAACGCCTACTTCCGGCCCTACACGAACACCGATGTCGTCGGAGTGGAGATCGCCGGCATCGTCAAGAACGTCATCGCCCTGGCCGTGGGCATCTGCGACGGCCAGCGCCTCGGGGACAACTCCAAGGCCTCGGTGATCACCCGCGGCCTGGCCGAGACCACACGGCTGGCCAGCGTCCTGGGCGGCCAGCTGGAGACCTTCTCCGGGCTGGCCGGGCTGGGCGACCTTGTGGCCACCTGCGCCTCGCCGCTGTCCCGCAATCGCAGCGCCGGCCGGCTCCTCGGAGACGGCCTGACCGCCGAGCAGGTCACCGCCGAGCTGACCCAGACCGCCGAAGGGATGAAGTCAGGCTCGGCCGTGGTCGACCTGGCGCGCCGCCACGGTGTGGAGATGCCGATCTCTGAGGCGGTCGTGGCCGTGCTCGAGGGCACGCTCGTGGTGGACCGCATCGCCTCGCTGCTGCTGGCCCGAGACCTCAAAGCCGAAGGGAAGTGACCCTCTCCATGCCTGAACCAGTGCAGCCCGGACCTGCTCAGACTCGCCCTCGTGTGCTCGTCCTCTACGGCGGCCGCTCCTCGGAGCACGCAGTCTCCTGCGTGACCGCCGCCGGAGTGCTCAAGGCCGTGGACGAGGAGCAGTTCGACGTCGTGCCGGTGGGGATCACGGCCTCCGGCCAGTGGACCCGCCCCACCGTGGATCCGCGGACCCACACCTTCAACGGCGGGGCCCTGCCCCGGGTGGCGCCGACCGCCTCCACGGTGACGCTGCACGGCGGCGCCGACGGGGCCGGAGCCCGCACCGGCGAGCTGCTCGAGGTCGGTCCTGCCGGCGAGAGCACGCTGCTGGGACCTGTCGACGTCGTGCTGCCCCTGCTGCACGGCCCCTTCGGCGAGGACGGCACCCTGCAGGGGATGCTGGAGTCCGTCGGGGTGCCGTATGTGGGGGCCGGGGTGCTGGCTTCGGCCGTGGGCATGGACAAGCACTTCATGAAGGTCGCCTTCGAAGCCGCAGGACTGACGGTGGGTCGGTACGAGACGCTGAGCGCCCGACAGTGGCGCCGCGACCCGCAGGCGGCGCTGGACCGGGTGCGTCGGCTCGAGCTGCCGGTGTTCGTCAAGCCTGCACGCGCCGGCTCTTCCGTGGGGATCACCCGCGTGGACGGCTGGGAACAGCTCGACGAGGCAGTGGCGGTCGCGCAGAAGCACGACCCCAAGGTGGTCATCGAAGAGGGCATCTCCGGCCGTGAGATCGAGTGCGGGGTCCTGGACGGTCGCGAGGGGGAGTCCCCGCGCGCCTCGCAGCTGGGGGAGATCGTCGTCCACGACGGCGGAGAATCCCATCAGTTCTATGACTTCACCGCCAAGTACACAGACTCTGCGGCGGCCGACCTCAGCTGTCCTGCGGACCTGCCGGCGGAGGTTGCCGAGGAGATCCGGCGGCAGGCGGTGATCGCCTTCGAAGCGGTGGATGCCGAGGGCATCTCCCGGGTGGACTTCTTCTACACCGACGCCGGGGAGATCGTGATCAACGAGATCAACACCATGCCCGGCTTCACTCCGATCAGCATGTACCCGCAGATGTGGAGAGCCACCGGGATCGACTACTCGGAGCTGATCACCGAGCTGATCACCCTGGCTCTTCAGCGTCCTGTCGGTCTTCGCTGACGTCCGAGCCGTCCGCGGTGTCCTCGATGTCCTGCTCGGTGGAGGTGCATTCGCGGGTCTGATCGATCCGCTCCACTGCTCCGGAGAGCGCCAGCATCACCGTCGAGGATGGGACCTCTTCGACATCGAGCAGCACCTCCACCGCGGGCTGCCGGCCGTAGCTGATCAGCCGCCAGTCGGCTGAGTCCTCCTCCAGCGCGAGCCAGTCGACGCCGTCGGCGCTCACACAGTGCTCCGGGCTGGGGCCCGGCGGCTCCACTCCGCAGCGCACGACCACCTGACTCGGGTCGCCCCAGACCGCGGTGCCCTGCGAGTCGGTCTCGCGCTGGTCGTGCTCGCCGATCACCTCCGGCAGGGCCAGCATCACGTGGGCGCACAGCGGGTCGGCGGCGTGCGGGGCGGGCTCCACAGAGGCCACGCCCCCGGAGCAGGCGGTCAGTGTCGCGACGACGGGGATCAGGGCCGGGACGTGCAGTCGGCGGCGGCTCGTGTCGGTCCGGAGAACGGGCATGCACGACACCGTAGCTGAGCGGCCCACCGAAGGGCTGTCACGGCTCGTCACAGTTCTGGCATATCCTGGGACGACGTCGACCCGTTCATTGCACGTCGACCGTCGGACGCCGTTCGCGGGGAGACCCGCCGTCCGACGGCAGGGGCGCGCCCAGCTGAGGAGCACATATGGCAGAAGAGACCGTCGAGACGGCGCGTCAAAGACGGAAGAAGCGCAGCCGGATCACCATCGGCATCGTGCTGGGTTCCTTGGTGATCCTGGTCGCAGGCGCGCTCGTCGCCGCGCTGATGTATCTGAACTCGCTCTCCCGGAGCTACGAGGACAATGTCCAGACCTTCGCCGAGGAGGATGTCTTCCCGGACGAGGAGGGGCGTCCCGCCAAGGACGACGACTCGATCAACGTCCTGCTGATCGGTTCGGACGACCATGGCGGCTCCGGCGAGTCCGAGGACCTTCCCCGGGTGCCGCAGGGTGGGCGCTCCGACACGATGATGCTGGTGCACATCCCGGAGGACCGGGACAGCCTGCAGGTGATGTCCATCCCGCGTGACCTCTGGGTGGAGGTGCCTGAGCACGGTTGGCACAAGGTCAACGCGCCGCTGGCTCTCGGTGGGATCGCGCTGACCGTCGACACCCTCGAGGGCCTGTTCGACGTGCGCATCGACCATGTCACCTCGGTGGACATGCTCGGCTTCATCGGCCTGGTCGAGGCCCTGGGGGGAGTGGACGTCAACTCCAGTTACTCCGAGGCCTTCACCACCGGGGAGGGGCACACCTTCGAACCGGGCGTTCAGCACATGGACTCCGAGCAGGCGCTCTCCTTCGTGCGGCACCGCGCGACGTTCCCCGACGGGGACCTGCAGCGGGTGCGTAATCAGCAGGCCTTCATCCGCGCGGTGGTCCAGGAGTCGCTCTCACCCTCGAACCTGACCAACCCCGGCCAGGTGCAGGACATGGTGGAGACCTTCTCGCCGCATCTGGTGGTCGACGACACCCTGGACGCTCGGGCCGTGGGCTCGCTGGCCTGGCAGATGCGCGGCGCCGCCGGAGACATCCAGCTCTTCACGCTCCCGACCGGCGACTCCGGACGTTCTCCCGACGGCCAGTGGATCTGGAACCAGGACACCCAGTCGATGGCGGAGATCTCCGAGGCCCTGAACGACGGCACGCTCCAGGAGTACGTGGACGAGCGCGACCTCTAGCGCCGCCGGCACCAGAACGCAGCACGAGGAGGACGATGAGGGGCAAGGTCAAGGGCCGCCAGGCGGTGCAGGGCTGGTTCGCGCTCGCGGAGCAGTCCCTCGACGCCCGAAGGGGCCAACTGGACCTGCTCAACGTGTTCCCCGTCCCGGACTCGGACACGGGGACGAACATGCTCGCCGCGGTGCGCACCTGTCGTCGTGCTGTGGAGAGCTCTGAGCAGGAGGATCTGGGCGAGCTGCTGGCCGCTGTGGGATCTTCGGCCATGGTGGAGGCCCACGGCAACTCCGGGACCCTGCTGGCGGTGCTGCTCTCCGGCATCGCCGAGCCCCTCCACGGGCATCAGCGGCTCACCGCGCCCGGGCTGGCCGACGGTCTGGAACGGGCCAGCCTGCGGGCGTGGAGCGCCCTGTCCGAACCCGTAGTCGGGACCATGCTTTCGGTGCTCGACGCCATCGCCGCGGAGATCCGTTCCAGCGCCCTCGCCGCTGAGGAGCCGGAGAGCCGCGCCGCGCTCCAGGAATGTCTGCACCGGGCGCTGCGCTCCGGTCGAGCCGCGGTGGAGGCCACCGTGGATCAGCTGGACGAGCTGCGCGCCGCCGGGGTGGTCGACGCCGGCGGCACCGGCCTGCTGCTGATCTTCGATGCGCTGCGTGCCACAGTCTGTGGGGAGGAGCTCGCCGAGGACCTCCTGGACGGGCTGCCCGGCCTGCTCGGCCCGGCGCCGCAGCAGACCGTCGAGGCCGCGCAGGGTGGGTCCCCTATGCGCCCTGCCGCGTCAACGACCC
This sequence comes from Nesterenkonia xinjiangensis, assembly GCF_013410745.1. Taxonomy (NCBI): domain Bacteria; kingdom Bacillati; phylum Actinomycetota; class Actinomycetes; order Micrococcales; family Micrococcaceae; genus Nesterenkonia; species Nesterenkonia xinjiangensis. The sequence goes on from NZ_JACCFY010000001.1 coordinate 3,076,917, forward strand.
CGCAGCAGACCGAGCATGCCGCCGCGATCCGCCTGGTGGAGATCATGGCCACCGTCCGCCTGGACCCGCTCGGCGCCGCGTCGCTGAGGCACCGGCTCGATGAGCTCGGGGATTCGGTCATCATCACCCCCGTCGATGTCGAGGCGGATGCCGCGGGAGCCTACCGCTGGCGGGTGCACGTCCACACCGCCCGGCGTGGGCCCACTGCTGAGGCGATCCGCGCCGCCGGATCGGTCGAGGCGCTCACCCTCACGGAGCTCGGCGGATGAGCGGACACGGACCCCAGACGCCGCTGGACCGGCTGCTCGGTGAGGCCTCCGCGCGCACTCTGGAACGTGAGCTCGGACTGCGCACCGCTGAAGATCTGCTCGAGCACATCCCGCGCCGCTGGGTCGAGCACGGGCAGCTCTCCTCGCTGGCCGAGCTGCGCGAGGACGAGCACGTGACCTTCGTGGCCCGGGTGGTCAGCTCGTCCAAACGGCGCATGCAGCGTCGCCGCGGCTTCCTGGTGGAGGTGCTCGTCGAGGACGACGACGGCGTCCGCCTCCAGATGGCCTTCTTCCAGGGACACGGGGCCTTCCGTGATCTGAACTCCGGGGTCCGGGCGATGTTCCACGGCAAGGTCGGCAGCTATGGGGGCCGGCTGACCCTGAACAATCCCGACTATTCGGTCCTGCGGGAGGACGCCGAGGAGCCGCCGGGGCTCCCCGCCCATGGACCGTCGGGCGCTCCGCTTCCGGGGGAGGGGCGGACCACTCCGGTCCCGTTGTATCCGGCCACGGCGAAGGTCTCGAGCTGGGAGATCTACCGCTGCGTGCGACTGGTGCTGGAGATGGTCGACCTCGACACCTGGCCGGATCCGGTGCCTGTCGAGGTGGCCGACTCCGAGGACCTCTGCGGTCTGGCCACCGCCTACCTGCTGATCCACCGGCCCGCGCGCATGGAGGATCCCGCTGAGGGGCTGCGTCGGCTGCGATTCCAGGAGGCCTTCCTGCTGCAGGCGCTGCTGGCCCGGCGTCGTGCGGTGGCGGGCCTCGGGGTCGGGCACCCGCGGCCGCGTCGCGAGGACGGGCTGCTCGGGGTCTTCGAGGCCGCCCTGCCCTTCACCCTCACCGCCGGACAGCGAGGCTGCGGGGAGCTGATCGCCGCGGATCTGGCCGGCGCCGAGCCGATGAACCGCCTGCTGCAGGGCGAGGTCGGCTCCGGCAAGACGCTGGTGGCGCTGCGTGCGATGCTCCAGGTCGTGGACGCCGGGGGCCAGGCGGCCCTGGTCGCGCCCACGGAGGTGCTGGCCGCCCAGCACGAGCGGTCGCTGCGGGGGATGCTCGGCGCGTTGGCCGGCACGGATCTGCTCTCGGCCTGGGACAGCCCGGATGACGCCCCGGCGGTGAAGGTCACTCTGCTGACCGGCTCGATGAGCACCGGGGAGCGTCGACAGGCGCTGCTGGACATCGCCTCCGGAGCGGCGGGCATCGTCGTCGGCACCCATGCCCTGCTGGGGGAGAAGGTGCAGTTCGCCGACCTGGGGATCGTCGTCGTCGACGAGCAGCATCGTTTCGGCGTCGAGCAGCGTGACGCTCTGCGGCACCGCTATGCGGTCACCCCGCACATGCTGGTCATGTCGGCCACCCCGATCCCTCGATCGGTTGCGATGACGGTGTTCGGCGATCTCGAGCTGACCATCCTGGACGGGCTGCCGGCCGGCCGGCAGCCGATCCGCACCCATGTGGCTCGGATGGTCCAGGGCCCGCGGGTCATCGGCCGGGTCTGGGAGCGCATCGCTGAGGAGGCCGCCGCCGGGCATCAGGCCTATGTGGTCTGCCCGAAGATCTCCGAGTCGGACCAGCGTGAGAACCCGGAGACGGGGGTGCAGATCGAGCAGGACGCCTCCGTGGAGCTGCTCGCCGAGCGGCTCGCGGAGCATCCGCTGATCGGCAGACTGCGCCTGGCGAGCCTGCACGGTCGGATGGACGCGACCCAGAAGGAGGCGGTGATGACGGCCTTCGAACGCGGAGAGATCGATGTGCTGCTTTCCACCACCGTCATCGAGGTCGGGGTGGACGTCCCCAACGCCACCGTGATGGCGGTGCTCGACGCTGACGCCTTCGGCATCTCCACGCTGCATCAGCTCCGCGGCCGCATCGGCCGCGGTTCCGCGCAGGGTCTCTGTCTGCTGGTCACCCGGCTGCCGGACGAGCACCCGTCCCTGGAGCGTCTGGAGGAGGTCGCCGCGCACAGCGACGGCATGGAGCTGGCTCGGCTGGACCTTCAGCGTCGGCGCGAGGGCGATGTGCTCGGCGCCTCCCAGGCCGGCCGCAGCACCACGCTGAAGCTGCTGCGCATCGTCCGGGACGAGCAGGTCATCACCGGTGCCGCCGACCATGTGCAGGCCATGACGGCGGCGGATCCGCAGTGGGAGGGCCACGCCGTGCTGCGGGAGGCGATCGACGCCTGGATCGCCCGCAGCGACGGTGCCGACGCCTACCTGGAGCGCGGCTGAGCCGAGCCGGCCGACATCCCGCACGACCGACACCCCGGACGGCCAACACCCCGCACGACCGACATCCCGCACGACCGACAGAGAGGCGCATCAGTGGCGCGTATCATCGCCGGCACGCACAAGGGCCGCCGTCTGGCGTCGGTCCCCGGGGAGGGGACGCGGCCCACGAGCGATCGGGTCAAGGAGTCGCTGTTCTCCCGCCTCGAGGTCTATGACGCCCTCGAGGACGCCGTCGTCGTGGACCTCTTCGCCGGCTCGGGGGCGCTGGGGCTGGAGGCGCTCAGCCGCGGCGCCCGCCACGTGGAGCTGGTGGACCGGGCCGAACCGGCGTTGCGCACCCTGCGGCGCAACGTGACGTTCTTCGAGGCGCACCGGGCCACAGTGCACCGCTGTGACGCGCTGCGCCACCTGCAGCGGCGTGACGACGCACCGATCGAGCTGCTCTTCCTCGACCCGCCCTACGCCCTCGAGGAGCAGGAGCTCACCGCTCTGCTGGCCGCGGCGGTCCCGCAGCTCCATCCCGCGGCCACCGTGGTGGTCGAGCGGGACGCCCGGAGCCCGGAGCCCAGCTGGCCGGAGGGCCTGGAACGTTTCCAGGAGCGCGCCTACGGCACCACTCAGGTTTGGTTCGCCGAGCCCTCCTGAGCCGCGAGCCAGATCTGGAGCTCATGCCCGCTGAGCACCTCGCACGGATGTGGTCCGGCGGCCCAGACCGCCTCAGCGGCGCGGGACCGGATCGGAGCGTCGGCGACGGCGACCACCAGGTTCCCCGCGACGGCGCCGTCGAGGACATCGGCAGGGGCGGTGACCAGGCACCGTGCGGCGTCCGCGGCCCCGGCGCCGGCCACCAGTCGGCTGATCAGCGGGCGGGCGAAGGCCAGTCCCGGTTCGTCACCGAGGTTCATCACCAGCACCCCGCCGGGGGCCACGATCGCTCCGAGCCGGCGGCAGAACTGCGTGGAGGTGACCGCCTCGGGGGCGTCGGCACTGTTGAAGAGGTCGACGACGACGGCGTCGTGGTGACGTCCGGCAAGCGCCCCGCCGGGAGCCAGGGCTGCGGCGGCGTCCGCGACGATCGTGTGCGGGCGGGTGCGCATCGGCAGCGTCTCGAGCACGAAATCCATCAGCTCGGGCTCGAGGTCCAGCACGATCTGCTCGGGGGCGGGCAGGTGTCGTTCTGCAGCTCGGTGCTCCACCCAGCGCGGCAGGGTCAGGGCCCCGGCGCCGAGGTGCAGCACGCGCCGTCCTCTGGTGGAGGCGGCCTCGTCTCCCAGCGCGTCGAGCACCGCGCCGATCCGCACCGTGTAGTCATGCAGCAGCCAGCCGGGGTCATCCGTCTCGACGTGGGACTGCTCGACGCCGTCGATGGTCAGCACCACTCCGGCCTCGGTGAGATCGTCGGCTCGCAGCTCGGCCAGAGTGCCCGAGCCGGAGAGCCGGATGCTGCGCGGAAGGGTGTGCGGCGGGCTGGGTGTCGGCGTCCGCGCCGCGGGGTTCTCCTCGGGGTGGACCATGGTGCTCAGCCCAATGCTGCGGGAAGGCGCTCGCGCAGTCGGCGCATGGCCTCCTCGATGGTCCGCGGCTCCTTGCAGAACGCGAAGCGGACCAGTCGCTGCAGCTCGTCATCCGTGCTGGCGCGATGCTGGATGGTCAGCGCGGCGACCGGAATCGCGGCGACGCCGACCTCGCGCGTCAGCACCTCGCAGAACTGCGGGCCGGAGAGCTCGGTGACCTCGGCGATGTCGGCGACCACGAAGTACCCGGCCTCCGCCCGATTCGGGCGCAGCCCGGCCTCCCGGAGGCCTTCGCGCAGCAGGTCGCGACCGGCGGCGAGCGCGGCGGCGTTGGCGGCGAAGAACCCGTGGTCATCACGCAGGCCCTGGGCGATCGCCCACTGGTAGGCGGGTCCCGAGGAGAAGCTGAGGAACTGCTTGACCCCGCGCACTTTGTTGAGCAGCTCCGTGGAACCGGTGATCCAGCCGACCTTCCAGCCGGTGAGCGAGAAGGACTTTCCGGCCGAGCCCACGGCCACGGCCACTTCCTGAGCGCCGGGGACCGAGAGGATCGTGCGGTGGCGGTGGGCGGCGTCGTCGAAGACCAGGTGCTCATAGACCTCGTCACACATGATGCGCAGCCCATGGCGCCGGGCGATGTCGACCACCCGGCGCAGCTCCTCCGGGCTGAAGACCGTTCCCGTCGGGTTGTGGGGGGTGTTGATCAGGATGAGCGATGTCCGGTCCGTGACGGCGGCCTCCAGGGCGTCGACGTCCGGGCGGAAGTCCGGTGCGCGCAACGGCACGCCCTTCAGCTCGGCGCCGGCCAGGGCGGTGCAGGCGCCGTAGGAGTCGTAGTGCGGCTCGAAGGTCAGGACCTCGGAGCCGGGTTCGGCGAAGGCCAGGATCGCCGCCGTGATGCCCTCCGTGGCGCCGGTGGTGATCATGACCTGCTCGGCGGGGTCCAGGGTGACGTCGTATCGCCGCCGGTGGTCCTCGGCGACGGCTTCGCGCAGCACCGGCAGTCCGAGTCCGGGGGCGTACTGGTTCGGCGGGCCCACCTGCGGATCCGTGATGGCCTCCGCGGCGGCCGCCAGGAGCCAATCCGGGCCCTCCCGGTCAGGGAAGCCCTGTCCGAGGTTCACAGCATCATGGGCCAGAGCGGCGGCGGTGGTGCGCTCATAGATGGTGGGCAGCACCGTGGCGGTCTCGAAGTCGAACGTGTTGGCCCCGATCGCCGCCTTGGCCCAGAGGGGGCGGTGGTCCAAGGGGACGCGGGAGAGGGCGGCGGAGGCGGATTCAGACTGGTGGCCGGAGCGGGAGAGCATGCCTCCCATCGTAGACACATCCGTCTTCCCTCCCGCCGAGGAGGGGTCACCTGCAGTAGTGTCCTGTACATGCAGTCAGCCGTGTGCCCCGGATCCTTCGACCCCCTGCACAACGGGCATGTCGAGATCATCGCTCGTGCCTCCAACCTGTTCGACGAGGTCATCGTGGCGGTGTCCCCGAACATGCACAAGAGGCCCATGTTCTCCGTGGAGGAACGCATGGAGATGGTCCAGGAGACCTTCGCCTATGTGCGCGGAGTGACGGTGAGGCCGCTGGGCGAGGGACTGCTGGCCGAGTTCTGCAAGGCCCACGGCGCCAACGCGGTCGTCAAAGGGCTGCGGGATGCCAAGGACCTGTCCTATGAGACTCCGATGGCGACGATGAATCGCCACCTCTCCGGGCTCGAGACGATCTACCTGCCTGCCGACGGTCGTTACACACATCTGTCCTCCACCCTGATCAAGGAGGTTCACAGCCTGGGCGGAGATGTCTCCGAACATGTGCCTCGGGCCGCGCAGCGGCGTCTCGCGGAACGGCGTCACGAGGCCTGAACCACGCCGCGGCGGAGTCGGTGACATGCTAGATTCCCCGATACTGCGGTCCTTCGTACCATCAGTCCTCGGTACCCGAGGCGTGAACCAGAGAGAGGTCGATGAGCAGCATGAAGCCGATCAGCAAGGCCGTGATTCCAGCGGCGGGCCTGGGGACCCGCTTCCTCCCGGCGACGAAGGCCATGCCCAAGGAGATGCTGCCGGTGGTGGACGAGCCGGCCATCCAGTACGTGGTGGCGGAGGCCTCCGCCGCGGGCCTGGATGACATCCTGATGATCACCGGGCGCAACAAGCGTTCGCTGGAGGATCACTTCGATCGGGTTCCGGCGCTGGAGGCCACTCTGGAGGCCAAGGGAGACACCGCGAAGCTGGCGGCGGTCCGGGAGGCCACCGAGCTCGGCGACATCCACTATCTGCGCCAGGGGGATCCCAAAGGGCTGGGGCACGCAGTGCTGTGTGCTCGTCAGCACGTCGGGGATGAGCCCTTCGCGGTGCTGCTGGGCGATGACCTGATCGACCCCCGGGACGAGCTGCTGACCACGATGCTGAACACCCAGCGGGAGCTCGGTGGATCGGTGATCGCGGTGATGGAGGTCCCGGTCGAGGACATCAGCGCCTACGGGGTGGTCGACACCGGGCGTGCGGGTGCCGGGCTCACGGAGAACGGTGACGAGACCGTGGTGCCGGTCACCGGGCTCGTGGAGAAGCCCCCCGTGGAGGAGGCGCCGTCGAATCTGGCGATCATCGGCCGATACGTGCTGCATCCGGCGATCTTCGATCAGCTCGAGCAGACCCCTCCGGGACGTGGTGGTGAGATCCAGCTGACCGATGCGTTGCAGACGATGGCCTCGACTCCGGCCGAGCAGGGTGGCGGGGTGCACGCGGTGGTCTTCCGCGGACGCCGCTATGACACCGGGGACAAGTTGAGCTACATCAAAGCCGTGGTGACCCTGGCGGTGGACCGCGAGGATCTCGGCGCGGACCTGCGGACCTGGCTCAAGGAGTTCGTCCCCGGTCTGTGATCCGCGTCCGGTGAGAGGGCCCACGACGACACGCCGCCGAGGGTGCTCCGGCCGGATTCGTCACCGGCGCCGGGGTGGGATAGACTGGCACGTCGGTCCTCGAGGATCGAATCGTTCGTCGTCCGCAGGGAGTCTCCACCGTGGCTGCACCGCACGGAAGTGCCCTGGTGATCGATGCGAAGGAGCTCCGGGGCAGACCCGGGACCCAGCAGCATCTCGCCAGGACCGTCGGCGTGCCCGCCGGTTTCTCCACGGTGCTCGTGGGATTCCCCGAGGGCGAGGATCTCGAGCTGGATCTGCGGATCGAGTCGGTGCATGAGGGCGTGCTCCTCACCGGCACCGTCTCGGCACGGATGTCCGGCCAGTGCGGGCGCTGTCTCGGGGAGCTGGGACAGCCGCTCGAGGTGGACGTCATGCAGCTGTTCACCTACCCGGAGCGCGCCGCCGACGCGTCCGAGGAGGACGAGGACGAGCGTCTCATCGGCGAGGATCTCAGGATCGACCTGGAGCCGGTGCTCCGTGACCTCATGGTCTCGGCCCTGCCGTTCCAGCCGATCTGTCGCGAGGAATGCCCCGGGCTGTGCTCCCAGTGCGGACTCCGCATGGAGGACGACCCCGAGCATTTCCACGAGCAGATCGACCCCCGCTGGGCGGCCCTGGCCGACCTGCGGGACGGGCTGGACGAGCCCGAGGACTGACAAGACCCCACCGGGGAGGGGCCGCGGCCCCTGCCGATGACCTGACCGACACCGAGAGAGAAGAGAGACACAGTGGCTGTTCCGAAGCGGAAGAAGTCCCGTGCCAACACCCGTCACCGCCGTTCGCAGTGGAAGGCCCAGGCGCCTTCGCTGGTCAAGACGGTCGAGAACGGTCGTGTCGTCTACAGCCAGCCGCACCAGGCCAAGCTCGTGACCGACTCGGCCGGCACCCCGCTGTTCTACGAGTACAAGGGTCGCAAGGTCGCCGACGCGTGACCTCGACGGCTCCTCCCGGCGGACCCGTCGGAGCGGATGACCAAGAATCACTGGTGAAGAGTCTCGGGGTGCACATCGCCCCCGAGACTCTTCGCTGTGCCCTGACGCACCGGTCCTACGCCTACGAGAACGACGGGATGCCCACCAACGAGCGTCTGGAGTTCCTCGGTGACTCGGTGCTGGGCTATGCCGTCACGGACTACCTGTTCCGCACCTATCCGGATCACTCCGAGGGGGATCTGGCCAAGCTGCGCTCTGCGCTGGTGAGCACCCGGGCTCTGGCCCGGATCGCTCGCGCCCTGCAGGTCGGGCCGCACATCAGCCTCGGCACCGGCGAGCTGCGCACCGGCGGCCAGGACAAGGACTCGATCCTCGCCGACACCATGGAGGCGCTCATCGGGGCCGCCTACCTCTCGACCTCCTTCGAGACCGCCCGCCGCCTGGTGCTGCGACTGGTGGTCCCGCTGCTCTCCGATGCGCAGGCGATGAGTGCCGGCAAGGACTGGAAGACGACGATCCAGGAGATCTCCGCCCAGCGTGGGCTGGGAGACATCCGCTACGGGATCGAAGGGTCGGGACCGGACCATGACAGGAGCTTCACCGCGACACTGATCATCGGTGGCGTGGCCTACGCCTCGGGGACCGGCAAGTCCAAGAAGGACGCCGAGCGGGAGGCTGCTCGACGCTCCGTGGAGAAGCTGGCCGGCGGCTCATCTGACGCCGTCCGGGACGATGTGCTCGACGACGTCCTCGGTGACGTCCTGGACCGTTGACCCGGAGAGCGCCCCGCCATGCCTGAGCTGCCCGAGGTCGAGGTCGTCCGTCGTGGACTCGCCGCCTGGGTCGCCGGCCGTCAGGTGATGGACGTCGACGTCCATGACGCGCGCAGCCTTCGTCGGCATGAACCGTCCCCAGGCTCTGACCCGGGGAATCCTGCTGACGCCCCCACCCAGCCCGACCCGACGCCCTTCGCCCGCGGCGAGGACTTCCGTGCCCGGCTTCGCGGCCGGACGTTGCAGGAGCCGCAGCGCCGCGGGAAGTATCTTTGGCTTCCGCTGGACTCTGCCGACTCCGCGCTGCTGATCCATCTGGGCATGAGCGGTCAGGTCCTGGTGGAGGATCGCGCCGCCGCGGCGGAGAAGCACCTGAAGATCTCTCTGGACCTCTCCGCCCGCCCTGGTGCACCGGAGCAGCTGCGCTTCGTGGATCAGCGGATCTTCGGAGGCATGCAGGTCACTCGACTGATCGCCGCCGACCATGCCTCCGGCGCGGTGCCGGCCCCGGTGGCGCATATCGCGGCCGACCCCTTCGAGACGGCCGCCGACCCCTCCGCTGATGAGCGGCTCTTCCGGGCTCTGCGCCGCAGGCGTTCCGGGCTGAAGCGCGCCCTGCTCGACCAGTCGCTGATCTCCGGAATCGGAAACATCTACGCCGATGAGGCACTCTGGCGCGCCGGGCTGCACTTCGCCCGCCGAACCGAGACGGTCACCCGCGACGAGACCTCCCGGCTGCTCACCGCCGCCCGGGCGGTCATGTCCGCCGCGCTCGAGGCCGGAGGGACCAGCTTCGACTCGCTCTACGTCAACGTCAACGGCGCCTCGGGGTACTTTTCCCGTTCGCTGCAGGCCTATGGGCAGGCGGGCGGCGAATGTTCCCGCTGCGCGGTGGACGGTCGCAGCGCCGGGGTGATCCAGCGGGCCAAGTTCATGGGCCGCTCCTCCTATTGGTGCCCGGTCTGCCAACCGCGGCCCCGCAACGGCCGGTGGTGAGCCATGTACCAGAGGCCGCCGTTCTCGTGCAGTGACTTATCTCGGGCGTGTTCGTTCGAGGAGCTCGCTGACTAAGCCCACCGCTTCCTCGCCCGGACCACGGCAGGGAGCGTTTCGGTGAATCCTCCAATACACGCGTTCATGGGGCTCAAGTTTTCGGGGTCTGCTCTGTCATGCAGCGTCGCATCGGCATAGTGCGCCCCAGAATGGGCCCTTGTGGGAGTTTTCTGGGCATTCTGTCGGTCTGTGGCTTGTGAGCGTGAGTCTGGGAGCGACACACGGCGGTGTTCTGGACCGCGTCATACAAACGCACTCTCCGAATGTGATCAGATCGGGCGTCGATCTCCTACTACAGGGGGAGATGGCCTAATCACGAAGACTCAGTCACCTGAGAATCTCTGAAAAAGTCCTACTCAGGAATGTTCCTGGGCAGTTGTGCGCCTCATATTCTCGATGCAGTAGATATTCGTCATGCCCCTGAACGGGAGTTAAGGAGAATGAGATGACTGAGGTATGTGTCCACGGGAAGCAAAGTCTGACGACCCCGAGGAGAGTCCATCGCGCGATGTCGCTCAGCGCGGTCGGATTGGCACTCGGGCTGGTCCTGAGCGGGTGTGGGTTCTTCGAGGAAACACGAGCTGTGACCTACGAGGTCGAGACAGTGTCCGACGGAGCCGATGCTGAAAACTTGCGGGTTGAGTATCTCGGACGTGAATCCGGGGTAAGTGGGCAGGAGACAGTGGGATCCACGGTGACGAACGGCTCTCTTCCAGCACAGTTTGAGACGCTCGGTCGAGTCGATGATGATGTGTCGGTCTCCGTCGCCGGGGTTGCCGACGTCGTCCTGCGTTGCGTGGTCATCGTCGATGACTCCCACACTTTGGCGGAATCGGAATCGAGTGCTCCAGGTGAGGGCGTGGAGTGCAGTGCCACAGTGCCTGCGCCGGAAGATTAGCGATGATGCTCTTATGGACGTGGCAGATACTGTGACTGTGCGGACTTGGGACAGCGGGTTGGGGGCTGACGAGGTATTTCCGTGACGGACGCCGACTGGGATCCTTCGTCCGAGGAATGTTCGGAGCGTTGGCCGCACTTGTCGCTGGTGGACTTCTCGCGCTGGAACATGGCCACCCCGAGGTGCTTATCGGTACTGGGCTCACTGCCGTGGTGATCCTGGTCGCAGGAAATGTTCTTGGCTACCGGGTTCTGACCGTGTTCCTCTTGTGGAGCGGCGTCACCGTGCTGCGTCGAGAGAGCCGCTCACTGGGCAACGCTTCTGCCCTCGTCACTGGGATCGCGCTAGTCTCTCCCGACCACATTGCGATTGCTTGAGCCCTCCGGTGCGGTCCATGATGATGTGGGCTACTTGATTCGCTATGGCCTCCACCTCGCGGCGACGCTCTTCGTGGGTTATTTCGAGTTCTGTTTCTCTGTCTTTCTCGTGGCGTCGTTGCTCTACCGGTGAAGACGGGTTCAGCTCACCCCTGAGGCTGTCATCGTGCTCGGGGCGGGCCTCATCAACGGTCAGGTCCTGCCATTGCTGGCCGGCCGGCTCTGCCGTGGGCTCCACGCCCAGCGCCAGTACGGTGCGAAGCTACTGGTCACCAGTGGCGGTCAGGGGCAAGACGAACCGGTCCCCGAGGGTGATGCGATGCGTGACTACCTGATGAGCCAGGGAGTCACACCGGACCGGGTCATCGCGGAGACAGCTTCGAGCAATACAGCGGAGAATCTCAAGTTCTCTCGCGAGCTGTTGGGTGACCCGCAGTCGTCTGTGCTGGTCGTGACCAGCAGCTACCACGTATTTCGAACCGCTCTCCTGACTCGGAAGCTTGGCATGAGGGCCCATGTCATTGGGCCGAGAACTGTATGGTATTACTTCCCCAGCGTAGTGATCCGGGAGTTCATAGGGATCCTACGTGACCAGCTGAGGTTCCATGTGGCAGCAGGCGTGATCATCATCGCTGTCAGTGTCCTCAGCGTTGCCTTCTCCTCTACTAGGTCCGCCCCGGGGTGACTGAGAATCACCAGACGTGACTGGTGACCAGATCGTCGCTCCGAACGAGGCGAGCGATCGCCGCGGAACCCTAGCACTCAGGGCCGTTCGTTCTGGCTGAACCGTTGGGCAAGCACGCTCAGGGCTTTGCGCTGTTGCGGGTTGTAGGTTTCGGTGCTGTATTTGTCCAGCAGTTCTGCTGCTCGCCCCAGATCGGTGGGGTGGTCGTCTGTGGTGAGGGGTGAGTCTAGTTCCGCGAAGAACGCGGTAAAGTCGTCAACCAGCTCGGCGATCTGCGCCTCACTGCTAGTCGAATCAAGAGCCTCGAAGCGCCGAGAGATGTCGGCAGAGGAGGCAAGAAGGGCTGAGTCCTCGCTGAGCTTCTGGTAGACAGCCATCAGGTATGCCTTGCCTGTCTCGTCGGAGAAGTGGCTCCACAGGATGGCCTGGTCACGGTCCATCTGAGCCACACGCTCGGGGTAACCGGCCATGTCAAACGGTGGGTAGAACGGCACCAGCTCCGCCGGTAGATCCGGGGCAGCCTGATGCGCGCGCAGGTGGGCGATCACTTTTCGCTGTGCGGTGAGCTGTTGGATCTGCTGCAGCAGTTCCTGGTCAAGGTCATCCAGGTATTGGCCCTGAGCCAGCCCGTCTGTCTCAACATCATCGAGAACGGAGTCCATCTGGTCCAGGGGCATGCCCAGGCTGCTCAGTTGCCTGATCCGCAGCAGCCGGACCAGATCAGTCACACTGTACTCGCGGTAGCCGTTGCTGGTCCGTGGCGGCTCTGCAAGCACGCCGACCTGGTGGTAGTGGCGCAGGGTGCGCACGGTGACACCGGCCAGGCGGGCTATTTCAGCGCTGCGCATCTCATGCCTCCTCGGCAGCTTCGGGCGGGGGCTACTCCAGGTTACGGAAGGCCGAGGAGAAGACGGCATAGACCACGAAGATTACCCACAGCCCCAGGAAGATCAGCGCGCCCGCATCAAGACTTAACTAGGCGACGCCCGACGGCCGCCGTGGCTCACTGTGTCAATGACGCGTGAACCCTGGTCACCCAGCGACGGGGCGGTCTTCGCCAGTTACTTGCGATTCCTTGGCTGGTAAGCCAAGAGGCGCGATGGTGTGATCTTGGCCTGCTCGGTGAGTTCGACAATTTCTTCTGCACGGCGAAGTCTCCTTCTCCTTCAGCTGCCCGGAGGGGAAGTGTCTTGCACGACGAAGAGCATCAGTTCGTTGATGGGGCGCTGAAGACGCCGTGCCTGCCGAAGGCCGCCACGGCGAAGCGTTCACCTATGAGTTCGTGCGAGGCGGTGTCAGGGTGCAGGGAATCCGGAAGCGGCAGACGCTCCGCGTCCTTCTGGCCGTAGAGCCTCAGCCCGTCCAGGTAGGACAGGTTCGGATCGTCCGTGCGCGCATCGACGAGGCTCTTCAATGCGGTGCGGATCACCTGCAGGGTCAGTCGGCCCTGTGCGGTGTCACCGGGCCGACCCGTTGCGGTGAACCGCGCGGTGCCGGTGCCGAAGGATTCGGGGTCAATGGCCCCCGGCCCGGGAGTCTCTTCGTGGATTCCGCAGAAGATCGGCGATATCAGCAGAATCGGTGTGGTTGGGTGGCCCTCCCGGATCGTGTCGAGGAACCCGTGCACAGCGGGCACGAAAGCGCGCAGCCGCATCGCATCCGCGTTCACGATGTTGATGCCGAGCTTGACGCTGATGTAGTCCGCCGAGGTGTCGCGGATGACGCGCGCCATGAACGGGTCTGCGAAAGCGCTGCCGCCGAAGCCGAAGTTGTGCAGGCTCACGTCGGCCCGCTTGGCAGCGACGGCGGGCCAGATGCGGGTGGGGGAGATGGAGTTCGAGCCGTGGCTGATGGAACTGCCGTGATGCACCCACACCGGACGGGTCTGTTCTCGAGGGGACAAGGGCTGATCAGAGTGCATCGACCTCAGCTCGATCGCCTCGTTGTGCGGCAGCCAGAGTTCCACGAGCTTCTCGCCGTGGGGGAGTCCGTCGATCTGCACGAGGTCCGCCGCGCCCTCGATCACTGCTGTGCGGCCAGTCTCCATGTCGAACTCGAATTGGTCACCCTGGGCGAGGACCCGTGAGTCCCAGTCGGCACCGTCCACGACGACGTCGACCGCACCTCGCGCGCGCTGCAGTCCGCGATAGGTCACGCGCGTGGAGTGGATCTCGAGGGTGATCGAGCGGGCCTCGGTGGTGAACTCCAGACGAACGCCGGAGGGCTGGGTCTCCATCAGAGAGAGCTGGTGGTCTGCGTGACGTTCTCGGGTGGCCTGCGGGAGCCGGTGCGGCTTGATGCCGCGGGCGGTGTGCTCAAGTTCAGTGGTCCCGTGGATGAACTCGGCGGAGATGGGGGTCGCGATCATGGGCTCTTCCTCGTCGGGTTGGTGGACCGGGTGGTCCAGGTGTCGAGGATGGTGTCCAGAGCTCCCAGTAGTTCTGGCCAGGTGCAGTCGGCCTCGGGCTGGCTGTGCGCGAAACTTCCGACTCGCTCGAGATTGACAAAACCGTTGATCGCGCTGCCCACGATCCGGGCCGGGTGCACGTGATCCCGTTTTGCGATCCCGTATCCCCACAGCACAGAGTTGGCCGTCTGGACCAGGCGGTGCGCTGCGGGGTTCTTGGCGACTTGCACTCCCATGGGCTTCTGAAGCGCCTCCCAGCACCCAGGGCGGCTCCGGGCGTAGCGGCGATGCGCGTCCGCGAACCCGGTCAGCGCGCTTTTTCGTGAACGGCCCATGATGGCGTCAGCGATCATCTCCGATAGTTCCTGCAGCGCGAGAATGGCGATTCCGTCGCGCAGAGCGGCGATGCTCCCCACGTGGGTGTATAGGCTCGGAGCCTGCACGTTCAGTGAGCGAGCTACTGCGGAGAGAGTGAGTGCGCTGTAGCCCTGGGTGTCTGCCAACGCCGCGCCGCGTTCAATGACCGCAGACCTCGACAACATCACTCTGTTCATGCCACTAGTCTACACCTAATAGGCTCTATCCTATTGGCCATAGGAGGACGGCCGTGTAGGTGTGCCCGCGCTGGGATCCGTGCTCATCGCGTCCCGCAGATTGAAGGGTCCTTGTCTCATGGGTACTCAGACGTGGAACTCTCGTCATTTCGGTCGTCGAGGTCGGACCGAACCTTGTCCAGGACGGTCCGCTGGGCGGAGCTGAGGTAGTTCGTCGTGTGCATTCTGAACCAGGCTTCCGGCGGTGGAGGGAACTCGGGCAGGTCTTGAGTGGCGAGTTCAGCCAGTACGGGCAGGAACAGCTCCGTGATCTGATCAGCGAGAGTCATCATCTCTTCACGCGAAGATTCTTCGTCAAGGTCCGCCCATGCTGTCATTGCTGCCGCAGCGGCCGAGGCCCGGTGAGGGTGGCTGAGTAGTTCATAGATCGCCGTCAAGTAGCCCTGGCCCTGGCTCCCGATCAGATGCATCAGCAGCAGAGTGTGGTCGCGATCGACGGCGGCCGCGCGTCCAGTCAGGCCAGAGTGGCGCAGAAGATTGTGGAACGATGCGATCTCCGGAGGAAGGTCAGGCAACGCCTCGTATCGTCTGAGGTGTGAGAGGAGCTCGCGTTGTCGGGTCAGGTTCTCGATCTGCGTCGCGTATTCCTCGTCCAGGGCGTCGAACAGCGCACTGGGAGGTGGATCGTCGCCCTCGAGCATGGTCGAGATCTGGGGCAGGGAGAAGCCGAGTTCGACCAGGCGTCGGATTCGTAAGACTCTGACCAGCGCGTAGGTGTTGTAGTCGCGGTAGCCGTTGCTCGACCGCGCCGGCTCCTCCAGCAGCCCGATCTGGTGATAGTGCCTAAGCGTCCGGACGGTGATGCTGGCACGGTCAGCGAGGTCACGGCTACGCATCGCGCATCACCTCTTGATCCTGTCCAGCGGGGCAAGTTTTTCAAGGCTGCGCATCGACCGGGCGAACAGTGCCACCAGGAGTCCAAGAGACCACAGCGCGGCGAGTGACACAAGCGCTGTATGGAGGCCCAAGAATTCTGTCATTGCTCCGGCGAGGAAGATGCCCAGAGGTGTGGCTGCCGTGACGAACGTGTTCTGCGTACCGAGGACGCGTCCGCGTTTGTCTTCCGGGATCCGCTCGATCGAGAGCACCCCGACCAGCGCTCCGAAGAGCCCGACGGAGAAGCCAAGGACGAACGCCCCGACGAAGAGTATCCACACCGATATCAAAGAGGCCACGATCGCGAGGCCGAGCACGCTGCCCAGAGAGCCCGTGACGAACCATGCGCGACGAGAACCCCGCGTTCCAGCAACGGCGTAGATCGCGCCTCCGACCAGTGACCCGGCGGCGATGGCACTCATGACCAGACCAAGCAGACCTGGACGATTGATCTCGGTGAAGTAGAGCGGCAGGATGATGCCTTGGAGTCCTCCGATGGCGATGACTGCAGAGGTGGTCAGGATCGTGGTGACCAGGACGAACTTGTTGCAGATCATCTCGGCCCACCCTTCTCGCAGCTGCCCCCAGACGCGGCGGACTGGGGCCTCGCTGGCCTTGGCTGTTCGTTCGAGTGTTCCCACACGGTGGGGAATCATCAGGGTCAGCAGCGCCGCGGCCAGTGAGGTGCTGGCCGTGACCCATAGGGCTGTGGTGCCGTCCCAAGTGGTGAGCATGAACCCGGCGGCTGCGGGACCAACGACGATCGCGACCGCGCCTAGTGCTTCGCGGGTGCCTGTGATGCGTTCCGCAGACATCCCGCCGTGGCGGATGACGGCAGGGAGTAGGGCTTCGCGTGCGGTGATTCCTGGGACATCACCGATGGCGCCGATGATTCCGAACAGGACGAACCAGCCGACAGAGAGTCCGGTAATCATGTCGACGAGGGGAAGTGCGCCCATCGCGGCAGCAGAGATGAGGTCGGTGAACACGGATGAGGTTCGTCTGTTGATTCTGTCGATGACCACGCCCATGAAGATTCCCGCGAGGATGGCGGGGATGATGGTGGCGGCTGCGACGGTGCCTGCGGCGAGGGCACTTCCGGTGGTGTGGAGCACAAGCAGAGGCAGCACGATGGCCGCGATGGAGTTCCCCAGTGCGGAGAGGGTATAGGAGGCAAGGTATGTAGCGGGTAGAAGTCTCATGGGATGAGCCAAAACTATGACGTCGCGGCGGAGTCAACTGGACTGGTTTGCCTCTGCCGCTCTTGCTCCTACAGCCGACAGCTGAACCATCCTCTCCCGGGCTTCTATTCGAACTCAACATCACCAGTGGCGCCGCACTGGCCGAGCCTCACGGCTCCAGAGCCCGGACTCCTACTGTGCGGACCGTTCACGCTCTGATCGAGGCGCTTGCACAACGACCTGCGGAGCTCGCCGAGCGGCTGCCAGTCAACCTCCGGCGTCAGTTCAGATGGGCTGCGGCGTTCCATGAGGGGGAGAGCCCAGCGCGATGGGAGAGCCGTGCGACACCTTCGCCGACACGCCCCGTGCGACGGTGATCTGCCGCACGGCGTTCATGGGCAGATCCTCCTACTGGTGCCCCGGATGTCAGCGCCGGCCAAGGACGGGGCGCTGGTGAGCTCTCGCATGTCCGCTAGCATGGCTTGGATGACTGCAGGGCTCGAGAGGGGCCCGCGAGTCCGGGGCACATGTGACGACGCTCCGAGCACACGACTGTTCCGTTCCCAGGGGAGGACCTGTGGCTGATCACGACTCCGCCGCGGGGCGGCAGCCTCACCGACCGCGTCGGGCCAGGCGGCTCAGCGATTCCGCACCGCCGGCCGGCTCCGCCGCCGGGCCGGAGACGCGTGCCGATCGGGAGCAGCGGAAGGCCCGCCGCCGACGCAGACGTCGCATCGCCGGCTGGACGACCGGTGTGATGGCTGTGCTCGTCGCCGTCGCCGTGGTGACCGCCGGCCTCTATCTGCGCGGCCTGCAGACCGACTTCGACGAGAACCGCAACGTCCTGCAGATGGATCTGGAGGACGAGACGGCGGGCCGCACCAACGACGGCGTGATCAACATGCTGCTGCTGGGCTCCGACAGTCGGGGCGACGGTCTCGACCTCGCAGAGATCAAGGGTGAGGACGGGGAGCGCTCGGACACGATGATGTTCGTGCACATCCCTGCTGACCGGTCCGGGGTGTACGTGATGTCCATCGTCCGCGACCTCTGGGTCGACGTCCCGGGCCACGGCGAGGGGCGTATCAACTCTGCCCTGGACGCCGGCGGCTACGAACTGGTGATCGACACTGTCGAAGAGCTGCTCGACACCCATATCGACCACATCGGGATCATCGACTTCGACGGATTCGAGGACCTCACTCAGGCGCTTGGCGGGGTCTACGTCGACAATCCCGTCGCCTTCTCGGCCGGACAGCTGAACCCCTCCTTCTACCCGCAGGGCACTGTCCGCCTCGAGGGATCCGACGCCTTGCGGTACGTGCGCGAGCGAAAGTCCTTCCTCGAGGGAGACTTCATGCGGGTGGAGAACCAACAGCGCGTGGTCCAGGCGATCGTGGACCGATTCCTCAGCGCCGAGACGCTGACCAGTCCGCAGCGCATCTCCGACGCGGTCAACAGCTTCGTCCCCTACCTCTGGATGGACGAGGGCCTGGACTCCGGGACTGTGGTGGACTATGCGCTGCAGATGCGCGACGTCCGCTCCCAGGACATCCACATGTTCACCATCCCCACCGGGGAGCCCACCACCACCTCCGGCGGGGCGCAGGTCCTCCTCCAGGACGAGGAGGCGCTGCAGACGCTCAGCACCTCGCTGCGCCAGGAGAACATGGACGGGTTCCTGGAGCTCATGGAGACCCGGGAGCAGGAGGACATGCCCGAGGACCTCACCGAGGACCCCGAGGCCGAGTCCACTGAGGTGCCGCAGCCGTGAGGCGCGTCCAGCTGCTCACCCATTCCTACTGGCCGGAGTCCACGCCCCCGCAGCGACGCTGGCAGCGCCTCACCGCGTCGCTGGTCGACGAGGGCTGGGAGGTGGACGTCGTCACTCCCGCGGCCGATCCGCGGCAGACACCGGCCGCTCATCAGGACCAGGGGCGGATGAGCCTGCGCGCGGTCGCCGGCCCTGCCGGAGAGCGGATCCTGCGCCTGCCGCGGCTCCTGCTTCGGGACTCCCGGATGGGCCGCTTCGCCTCAGACGCCGCCGCCGCTGCGCTGATGGTGCCGCGCGCCCTGGGCGCCCGGCGCCCCGACGTGGTGGTGGCCACCGTGCCGGCCCTGCCGGTGATCTGCGCGGGCTGGATGGCAGCCCGGCTGCGTCGGGTCCCGCTCGTGGTCGACATGCGGGACGCCTGGCCTGATCTCGCCCGCGAGGCCGGAGTCCGCGCGGGCCCTGCGGGTCGGCTCATGGAATCAGTGGTGACCGGGGTCCAGCGCGACGCCGCGCTCGTGGTGACCGTCACCTCCGGATTCGCCGACCGGCTCGCCGCCCGCGGAGTGCAGCGGGTCGCCACGATCAGCAACGGTGTGGACCTGGCCGGCGTCCCGGAGCTGACGCACCGGCCCCGAGAGGCCGGGACGCTCCGCGTCGCCTACCTGGGCAATCACGGGGAGAGCCAGGCTTTGGATGCGGCCATCGACGCCGTCAGGACTGTGCACAGGGCCGGCGAGGTCGACGTCGTGCTGCGCCTCATCGGCTCCGGCACGCAGAAGGAGCGACTGCGTGACCGTGCGGGTGACTGCCCGGCGATCGAGTTCCATGATCCCTGCCACGGCGAGCAGGTCTGGGAGCACTACCGTTGGGCGGACTCCGCCCTGGTCAGCCTGCGCACCGACTGGGCCTCCTTCGCCTGGACCGTGCCGTCGAAGACCTTCGAGCTGCTCGGTCTCGGCAAGCACATCACTGCCGCCGTGACCGGGGAGGCCGCTGAGACCCTCCGCCAGGCGGAGAACGTGCGGGTGCTCGACGACGCCGGTGAAGGCCGGGCACCCGTCGATCGCCTGGCCGAAGCCCTCACCTCGCTGGCCCGTGATCCCGACTCCACTCCGATCTCGCGGTCCGGTCGCCGGTGGGTGGCTGAGCACGCCGACCTGCCGGCCCTGGGACGACGCTATTCCGCGCTGCTCGAGGAGCTCGTGCCTCACGGATCGTCGACCGACCCCCGGGCGAACGCGGCACGCAGTCCGGTGGACTGGGACCGCCTGTGGGTCTGCGTGTGCACGTATCGGCGTGATGACCTGCTCGTCGAGCTGCTGGAGTCCCTGCGCGCTCAGCGTGCCCCGCAGCTGCCGCGTCTGCTGGTGGTGGACAACGACCCCGACGGCGGCTCGGCCGACACGGTGCGCCGGCTCTGGCCCGAGGCGCGTTGGGTGCATCAGCCGCGGCCAGGGATCGCTGCGGCCCGTAACGCCGGGCTGGACGCCCTGCCCGAGGACGCCGACGCAGTGGTCTTCGTCGACGACGACGAGCGCGCCGCCCCGGACTGGCTCGCCGCGCTGGTGCGCACCGCCGACGCCTCAGGGGCGGACACGGTCTCCGGTCCGGTGCGGTCCCTGCTGCCGCCGGGGATCCCTGCGGATCTCGCTGACGAAGGTTTCATCCGCCGCATCGACTTTCCGACGGGGCCGTGGGCCTTCCGCCCGGCGACGAACAACGTGCTGGTCCGAGCCGACTGGTTCACCCAGGAGCCGGCCTTCCGCTTCGACGAGGATTTCAACTTCAGCGGGGGCGAGGACTCCGAACTCTTCGGCCGACTGCAGGCCGCGGGCGCACAGAGCTGGTGGTGCGCCGAAGCCGAGGTCAGCGAGGACGTCCCCGCCGAGCGGGCGACGCCTGAATGGATGCGTGCCCGCGGGGTGCGGTCCGGTCACGTACGGGCCAAGAAGGCGGCCAAGGTCGGCCACGGGAGCGCCCGCATCGCCGGAGAGGCCATGACTCGCATCGCTCTGGGAGCCGGCCGGGTGGCCCTGCGCCGGCTGCAGCGCCGCCGCGTCGGCTATCAGGACAGCCTGTGGCTGCGGGAGGGCGTCGGCATGCTGCAGACCGTCACCGGCCGCGCACGTGAGGAGTACGCCCGCTGAGATCGGCGGTTTCCCCATCAGGTTCCTCAGCCGATTCCTCACCACGTTCCTCAGCAGTCCGCGAGGGAGCCGCCAGTGCCTGATCCAGTGCCTGCTCGGCGGCCATCACCGCATCCCACGGACCCCCTGGGGCCTCGAGGTGCCGCTGGTCCTCGCGCAGCTCGGCCATCATCGCCAGCTGGGCCGTCGGCTCCGGCTTGAGCGTGCGCCGATACACGGTGCCCAGAGCCCGCCCCGGCAGAGTGGCCTTGAAGGCGACGGCCTGCCGAGAGGCCTCCTTGAGGAGACGCCGTCGGGAGGCGCCCAGGGCGGGTCGCAGCGCCGCGGGCGCAGGCAGCCGACCGCGCAGCGCCTGCTGGGGGTTCGCTAGCCCGAAGAAGCGCAGCGCCTTGGGGGAGCGCCACCGGTGGGAGGTCGGGTTCGGGACGTACTCGGCGATGATCTGGCGGATGATCCTCTCGGACTCCTCCCGGTGCTCCGGCGCCACTCGGGTGAGCTTCCACAGGTACCAGGTCACCAGGAAGTGTTCGAAGCGGGTCTCCAGATAGTCCCGCATCAGTCCCGTCTCGCGCAGCCAGGCCGCGCGGGCGGACTCGAGGATGAGGTACTTGCGGAAGTACTTCGGGGTCACCACGTTCACGATGGAGGTGTCCACCGCCCCGTAGTAGACGTAGACCGGGCGGTCCACGGCCAGGTAGGCCTTGGTGTGGTGCAGCAGCTGCTGGAAGAAGAAGGTGTCCTGACCGGTGGCGCCTTCCGGCTGGGTCAGCCCGAGGCTCTTGAGCCAATAGGTGCGGGCCACCATGCCCTCGATGCTGGCCGGTCGGAACTTGACCGCGCGCAGCGCGTCGCGTGTCGGACGCCGCAGACCGTCGACCTCGGGGATCCCGGCGTTGAGCCACCGGTGCACGTCCAGCACGGTGCGCCGATGGGTCCAGGTGATCTGGGTCCCGAGCGCAAAGTCGGCCTCCTCGGCGTCCTGGAGGCTCTCCATCAGGTGGATGTAGCCGTCCTCGTGCTGCTCGTCATCGGGGTCGAGGTAGGTGACGAACGGGGTGAAGGTCAGCTCCAGCCCGGTGTTGCGCGGCCGGGAGGCGGAGCCGGAGCCGCCCGGGGCGTGGTGGAAGGCCGAGACGTTGGGGTGGATCCGGGCGAGCTCGTCCACCACGGCCGCGGTGGAGCCATCGGTGGAGCCGTCGTCGATGAGCAGCACATGCATCTGCTCGAAGGACCGCGAGCGACGCAGTGAGGCGAAGGCCTTGTGCCGCAGGTGGTGTCCGTTGTTGTAGATCGGCACGATGACCGCCAGATCCAGGCCCAGCTCCTCGGCGGTGCGGCGAAAGACCCGGCGTGCCGTCGCAAGCTCCTCATCGCCTTCCGGGAGCCCAGGCTCGGCGCCTGCCCGGTTGCCTGCCCGGCTGCCTGCCCGGCTGCTCTGCCCGGTGGGGCGGTGCTGCAGGTGGTCGGTGGCATAGGTCCGCTCACCGAGCAGCGCCTGGGCGAGACGGTCGGGTGTCCGGAGCGCCTCAGGGGCCAGCGCGCCGGCCGCGATCCTGTCGGCAGGCCGGCGCAGCGCGGAGAGCTCCAGCGCGCCGCCGCCGTCCAGGGAGCCGAAGCGGTGGTGCCGGTGGGCCTGGGGATCTGTGCCCGCCGCATCGCCGTCGAGCTTGACCGTCAGCGCGGCGGACTGCAGGCGGAAGGCCGCCGTGTGGTCGGCGGCGTAGTCCGGCTCGTAGCGACGCGCGGGGCTCACCGGCATCAGGATATCGGTCTCCTCGAGGCGGGCCGGAAGCTCCTCCCAGCCGACCACGTCCACGGGGCCGCGACTCTGT
Organism: Nesterenkonia xinjiangensis; assembly: GCF_013410745.1. Lineage (NCBI taxonomy): Bacteria > Bacillati > Actinomycetota > Actinomycetes > Micrococcales > Micrococcaceae > Nesterenkonia > Nesterenkonia xinjiangensis. Next base: position 3,099,403 of record NZ_JACCFY010000001.1, read on the forward strand.
GCGGCCAGATCTGCCCGCAGCTGGTCGGTGGGCTGCTCGGCCACGGCGAGCAGGCGATCCCCGGGCAGCTCCACGCTGGCGCCGACGATTGCGGCCAGCCGGGCCAGCAGATCAGCGCCGTGGCTCTCCAGGAAGACCTGCCTGATGCCGTCGCCCTGGGCACGGCGCAGGGTCTCCAGGTCCAGGTCGCGCAGCGTCGCGGCGACCTCGTCGGAGGAGTTCGCGATGCGCACCTGCGGATAGTAGGAGTTCAGGCCCTGGTTGTAGGTGGAGAGGACCAGGGTGCCCGCCGCCTGCAGCTCGAGGGCACGGTTGGCGAACATCGTCTGGCTGGCCAGCACCGAGTTCAGGTTCACCGCGACGTCGGTCACCCGCTGCAGACCCATCAGCTCGTGGTGGTCCAGGGCCGGGACGCGGTAGGGCCAGTACTCGTAGGGGAGGAGCTGATTGGGGCTGGGCAGCTCGGCGTCGTGGTAGCGGTCCACCACGGCCAGCGGGCGGCCGGCCTGAAGGACACCGTCGAGGATCCACCGGCCGTAGGCGGCACGTTCAGGATACTTCCTGCCCATCCAGGAGCCGGCGAAGATCACCGGTCGACGAGCGGAGGTCCAGTCCGGCTCCCCGGCGGCGGGCCGGGACCCGATGGGGGAGTGCAGCAGCGGGTTGATCGCGAAGGGCAGCACATCGACGCTGCGTGCCTGGGGGCAGTCATGCCGGTAGTCCTCCACCACTTCGGCGGCCGTGGTGAGGATGTGCTCGCAGGCCCGGGCGACGTCGAGGAACTGCCGGTAATCCGGCGGATCCTCCTTGCCGTAGTAGACGGTGGGGACACCGGCCTCGCGGAAGGCCGGGATCAGCGTTTCGGTGAGGAGCCGGCGGCGGCGCCTGGCCTGCGGGCCGGTGACGTCCCAGGAGTGCCCGTCATGGCCCCGCCAGGTTGCGGCGACCAGCAGCACGTCCACCTCGTGGAGATGACGGCGCCAGGTGGTGGGGGTCAGCGGGACGAGCTGCGCCAGCCCGGAGAACGTGTCGAAGAGGAACCGGTCGCAGATGATCCCGATGCGCAGCCCCAGGCGAGGGCGTGAGATCCCCTCCTCGGGCGCTGGCAGTGCGGCGGCGGCCTCGAGGGCCTCCTCGACTCCGCGGCGCGCGGTGGCGCGGGCCTGAGCGGACTCGACGAGGGGAGTGTCGCAGGGTTCGAGCTCCGCGGCACGGGCGCGCATCGCCTCGGCGCGACAGCGATGTGCCTCAGCCAGCGGGGACCAGATCTGGGGTCGGTGCGTGCGGACCAGCGCGGCGGCGGCGTCGTCGTGCGCGACGGCCGCGGTGACCAGGGGCGTCGCGGGCCGCGCCTCGGGACGGGGAAGCTCGGAACTCACCCTTCGAGGGTATCCCGAGCGGGACGGCAATCCGAGACGGCGCGTCGGTTTTGGAGGGTGCGCGGTGCCTTGCTAAGCTGAGTCACCGTTGCGGCTGCGGTCGCGAACGGGGATGTAGCTTAATGGTAAAGCTTTGGTCTTCCAAACCAACGACGCGGGTTCGATTCCCGTCATCCCCTCCATCTCCTTCCTGATCTCCTCTGCCTCCTCAGGAGCGTGCATGCGAGTCCCCCGCCGTCGCACGTCGCGGGACCGTGACTCCCGGCCGAGGGTCCATCTGGTCGTCCAGCCGACCGTTTCCCACTACCGCGAGCCGCTGCTCCGGCGTCTGCTCGCCAGCACTCGGCTCGACGTCGACCTGGTGGGCCGGTACCGCAACAGCGAGGGATCCGCCGCGGACCGCATCCAGTCCGCCTCCCCGGAGCTCCTTGAGCAGGTGACCCCGTTGCGCTTCCTCTCCTGGGGAGAGCTGTGGTGGGAGCGGGGCCAGGTCGGGGCGGTGCTCTCCGGCAAGCATGACGCCTACGTCCTGGCCGGGAGGATCTACACGCTCTCTGCCTGGGTCGCGCTGCTGGCCGGGCGGCTGACCGGCCGCACGGTGCTCCTCTGGGGCCATGGGTGGAAACGGCCCGAGGACGGGCTGAAGCGCCGACTGCGCCTGGCGTTCTACGCGCTCTGTGACGGGCTGCTGGTCTATGGCGACCGTGCTCATGACCTCGGACGCTCCTACGGGGTGGCCGAGGAGAAGATCGCCGTGGTCTACAACAGCATCTATTCGGAGGACCAGCTGGCCGAAGGCCCTGCCGAGGAGCAGCCGGAGCCCGGCCACCCCGGCGAGGATCTGGCGCGTGGCGCGGAGGCTGCGCGGCGCCCCACCCTGATCTACAGCTCCCGGCTGACCGCGCGCCACCGCCTGGACACGCTCGCGGAGGCATTGGAGATGATGCCGGCACGGACCCGTCCCCGGGTGCTCGTGGTCGGCGACGGCGTCGAGCGGCCCCGGCTGGAACGACGCTTCGCCGAGGCCGAGGTGGACGCGGACTTCCTCGGCGCCGTCTATGATCTCCCCACGCTACGTCGGCTCTACGCCCAGGCCGACGCGGCGGTGTCCATCGGCGGGGCCGGGCTCAACGTCACCCAGGCGCTCAGTCTCGGAGTCCCCGTGGTCGCCGAGGGCGGCAACCCGGACTCCAGCCCGGAGATCGAGGCCGTCATCGATGGTGAGACCGGACGGCTCTACCGCAGCGGCGACCCTGAGTCCCTGCGAGAGGTGCTCCAGGAGCTCGTCGAGGATCCTGCCGGCCTGCGCCGGATGGCTCGACGCGGTCTGGAGGTCGTGCGTGAGCGATACACGGCCGAACGTCACGCCCAGGCCATGGAAGAGGCGATCCTCGCCTTCCTCGACGCCCGCGGGGCGCCCAGGAGGACGAGGATCGCCTGATCCGGCCGGGCACGTCCCGGCAGGTGCGGCCGGAGCGTCAGGACGCCGGTGTGCGCGCCCCGGCGACCACCAGCATCTCGTCGAACTCCGCCTCCACCGCGGGGTCCTCACGCCAGGTGAGGCGGGAGACCAGCCACGCGGCGAGGGTGGCCAGCAGGAAGCCGGGCACGATCTCGTAGATGAACCCGGAGAGCACGTCGACGTTGCCCCAGATGCCCACGGTCACCGCACCGGTGATCATGGCCGCCAGCGCCCCGGGCATCGTCAGCCGACGCCAGTACAGGCTCAGCAGGATGATCGGGCCGAAGGCCGAGCCGAATCCGGCCCAGGCGAAGCCGACCAGCTCGAGGATCGTGGAGTCGGTGTCCAGAGCCAGCAGCGCCGCGATCACCGCCACGGTCAGCACCGCCCCGCGGCCCAGCATCAGCTGGTGGCTGCGGCTGGGGGTCCGCCCGAAGGAGAGGTAGATGTCCTCCACCAGGGCGGAGGAGCACACCACCAGCTGCGAGGAGATCGTGGACATCACGGCCGCCAGCACGGCGGCGAGCAGCAGAGCGGCGATGAACGGGTGGAACAGCACCTGGGAGAGCACCAGGAACACATGCTCGGGGTTGGCCAGCTCGGTGCCCTGCTCGTGGAAGTAGGCGATGCCGATCAGTCCGGTGAAGACGGCGCCGGTGGCGGCGATGGCCATCCAGCCGATGCCGATCCGCCGCGCGGCCGGGGCGTCGGCGGCGGAACGCATCGCCATGAACCGCACGATCACGTGGGGCTGGCCGAAATAGCCCAGGCCCCAGGCGGCCGCGGAGATGACCCCCAGCGCCGAGGCCCCCACCAGGAAGCTCATCCGGTCCACCTCGGCTCCGGCGTCGGCGACGCTCGCGGCGAGGTCCGCGGCGCTCACCCCGGAGGTGACCTCGCCCCAGCCGCCGAGGGTGATCAGCGCGATCAGCGGCACCAGCAGCAGGCCCAGGAACATCATCGTCCCCTGGACCACATCGGTCAGCGACGCGCCCAGGAAGCCGCCCACCAGGGTGTAGACCACAGTGACGCCGGCGACCAGGAGCATGCCCTGCAGGTAGTCCATGCCGAAGGCGACGGTGAAGAACTCTCCGCCGGCGACCATGCCGGAGGAGACGTAGAAGATGAAGAACGCCAGGATGATCACCCCGGCGATGATCCGCACAGCGTGGTTGTCGGTGCGGAAGCGGGCCTCCAGGAAGCTGGGGATGGTGATGGAGTTGTTCGCCACCTCCGTGTAGGCACGCAGCCTCGGCGCGACGAACTTCCAGTTCAGCCAGGCGCCGATCGTCAGGCCGATGGCGATCCAGGCCTCGACCAGGCCGTTGAGGTAGATCGCCCCGGGCAGGCCCATCATCAGCCAGCCCGACATGTCGGAGGCGCCGGCGGAGAGCGCAGCGGTGGAGGGCCGGAGCTTGCGTCCGGCGAGCATGTAGTCGGTGAGGTCCGTGGTGCGCCGGTAGGCGTAGTAGCCGATGGCGACCATGCACGCGAAGTACAGGATCACCGCCACCAGCTGGACCGTGGTGTTCGCAGTCTCGATCATAGGCCCGAGTATCGCACCCAGTGACCCGTCTCACCGGACATTGCCGCGCGGGCGGCCCTCACTCCCGAGGGGTGAGGATCATGTTCGTCATCCGGGCCGTGGACAGCCTCCGCCCCTGCTCGTCTCGCATCACGATCTCATGGGAGGTGAGGGTGCGCCCCAGGTTGATCGGGGTGCAGGTGCCGGTGACGACGCCGTCGGTGACCGCCCGGTGATGGGTGGCGCCCAGCTCGATGCCCACGACGGGGTGGACGAGCTCCAGGGTGAGGCGCACGTGCAGGATCGCCGCCAGTGAGCCCAGCGTCTCGGCCAGCACCATGTGCGCGCCCCCGTGGAACAGGCCCATGTTCTGCTCGTTGCCGGCCACCGGGAGCGTGGCCACCAGGCGCTCCGGGGTCATCTCCTCGAATCGCAGGCCCATCTTCTGCCCCAGCGGGGCCACGCCGTGGGGCCCCATCATCCCATGCAGCTCCTCGGGCACGCCGGCGGCGCGGAGCCGGGCGGTGCGTTCAGCGTCGTCGGGGATCTGGCTGGGGTCCGGTCGCAGGTGCGCCTCGGGGGCGGTGCGGGCGGTGAAATCTCCACTCATGCCCACTAGAGTTGCACTGTGAGCCAGCAGAGTGAAGCCAGCCCCGAGACCGCACCCGCCGCAGCATCCTCATCCGGGGGTGAGAAGCTCCTCATCATCGACGGTCATTCGATGGCCTTCCGCGCGTTCTACGCCCTGCCTCCGGAGAGCTTCCTCACCGACTCCGGCCAGTACACCAACGCGGTGCACGGATTCACCAACATGCTGCTCAAGCTCATCCGCGAGGAGGAGCCCACCCACGTCGCGCTCGCCTTCGACCTGGACACCCCCACCTTCCGGCACACGTCCTATGACGAGTACAAGGCAGGCCGGGCCAAGACCCCGGAGGAGTTCCGCGGGCAGATCGCCCTGATCAAGCAGGTTGCCGCGGCCATGAACATCCCGGCGATCACCGTGGAGGGCTACGAGGCGGACGACATCGTCGCCACCTGCACCACATTGGCCGAGCAGGCGGGCTGGGAGACCCTCATCGTCTCCGGGGACCGCGACGCGCTGCAGCTGGTGACCGAACGCACCACCCTGATGTACCCCACCTCTGGGATCTCCAAGGTGACCCTCCTGGACCCCGCCGGAGTCGAGGCCAAGTACCTGGTGCCGCCGGCGAAGTACCCGGACCTGGCGGCGCTGGTCGGCGAGTCCGCCGACAACCTGCCGGGTGTGCCGAAGGTCGGGCCGAAGACCGCCGCGAAGTGGATCGACCAGTACGGCTCCACCCGGGAGATCATCGCCCACGCCGACCAGATCGGCGGCAAGGTGGGTGAGAACCTGCGTGCCGCCCTGGACGACGTCGAGCGCAACCTCGAGCTGAATCGGCTCGTCCAGGACCTGGACCTGCCCGTGGCTCTGCAGGACACTGCCCTGACCCTTCCGGACCGGGACGCCGTCGAGCCGCTCTTCGACGCCCTGCAGTTCAACCAGATCCGTGAGCGGCTCTTCGAGACCTTCGCCCAGAGGTTCCCCGAGGCCGAGATCGCAGCGGAACCCACCGAGGAGCTGCCGCCGCTGCGCGTCCTCAGCGAGGCTGCCGAGCTCACCGAGGCCCTCGACGCCACGGAAGGACCGGTCGGCGTCGCGCTGTGCCTGGACCGCAGCGGGGAGGGTCTCTCCACCAAGTCGCAGCGCGACGAGGCGGCACGGGTGGCCGAGGCGCTCGCGGTCGTGCTGGTGCCCGAAGGTTCTGCAGAGGCGCTGGTGATCTCGCTGCTGGAGGCGGACTCGGCGCTGGAGACCGCGCTCGGCGAGTGGATGGCCGAGGCCGGGCGCCCCAAGCTCATCCATGACCTCAAAGACGCCGGACGGCGCCTGGCCCGGCGGGGCCTGCGGCTGGCCGGAGCGGCCGAGGACACCCTGATCTCCGGCTACCTGATCCAGCCGGATCGACGCAGCTTCGCCTTCGCCGATCTGGTCACCCAGTACCTGGGTGCTTCCACGGAGCCCGGCGACTACCTCTCCGAGTCCGCGGCCGCAGAGGTGGAGTCGAGCGGCGGGGACACGCTGTTCTCGGCGCAGGACGCCGTCTCCGGGGTGAGTCGGGCGGACCTCGAGGCGGCAGCCGTGCACGGGATGCTGCTGCATCGGCTCAGCGCGGTGCTGCGCGAGCAGGTCGCCGGCCGCGACGCCTCGGCTCTGCTCCATGATCTGGAGATCCCCCTGGCGGAGGTGCTGCTGCAGATGGAGCTCACCGGCATCGCCGTCAGTCGGGAGCGTCTCGAGGCCCTCGACGCCGAGTTTGAGGAGTCCATCCGTGCTTCCGCCGAGGCGGCCTATGCCGCCGTCGGACATGAGGTGAACCTGGGCTCTCCCAAGCAGCTGCAGACGGTGCTCTTCGACGAGCTCGGCCTGCCGAAGACTCGCAAGACCAAGACCGGCTACTCCACCGACGTCGAGTCCCTGCAGGATCTGCTGGTCAAGACGCAGAACGAGTTCCTGGTCCACCTGATGGCGCACCGGGACGCCACCAAGCTGCGCCAGACCGTCACCGGCCTGCGCGGCGCCGTCGACGACGACGGACGCATCCACACGACCTACGCGCAGACGGTCGCCGCGACCGGCCGGCTGTCGTCGCTGCACCCGAATCTGCAGAACATCCCGGTGCGCACCGCCGCCGGACGCCGGATACGCGACGCCTTCGTGGTCGGGGAGGGTCATGAGGAGCTGCTGACCGCCGACTACTCGCAGATCGAGATGCGCATCATGGCCCACCTCTCGGGGGACCAGGCGCTCATCGACGCCTTTCGGGCGGGGGAGGACCTGCACAGCTTCGTCGGCGCGCGGGTCTTCGGCGTTGGCACCGAGGAGGTCTCCACGGAGATGCGCTCCAAGGTGAAGGCGATGAGCTACGGACTGGTCTACGGGCTCTCCAGCTTCGGACTGTCCAAGCAGCTGGGCATCGGCGTGGACGAGGCCCGTGACCTGATGAACGAGTACTTCCAGCGCTTCGGGGCGGTGCGGGACTATCTGCGCGAGGTGGTCGAGCAGGCCCGCACCGACGGCTACACCTCCACCCTCTACGGGCGGCGCCGCTACCTGCCGGACCTCACCAGCGACAACCGGCAGCTGCGTCAGATGGCGGAGCGGGCCGCGCTGAACGCCCCGATCCAGGGTTCGGCGGCCGACATCATCAAGCGGGCCATGCTCGACGTCGACGCCGCCCTGCGGGAGGCCGGCCATGACTCACGGATGCTGCTGCAGGTCCATGACGAGCTCGTGCTCGAGGTGGCATCGGGGGAGCGGGAAGCCGTTGAGCAGCTGGTGGTGGAGCGGATGCGCGCCGCCGCGGAGCTCTCGGTGCCGCTGGACGTCCACGTCGGAGTCGGCGCCTCCTGGCATGAAGCGGCCCACTAGCACGCGTTCCTGGATCACGCATTCCTGGATAAGGTGGGGCTGTGACTTCTGAGACTCCCGTGCAGACCCCAGCCGCTGCTCCGCGTCCACCTGCCGTCGCCCCGCTCGCTGAGGGCCTGCGCGCCGAGACCTTTCCCGTCGTGGCCGATGCGGACGGCAAGGTCAGTGATCCCCGGGTAGTCGCCTTCACCCGTGGCGTGGGCCAGGGCTTCTATGAGCGGTGGTCCTCCCAGGAGGAGACGGACCGCTGGGTCGGTGCCCTCACGGCGGACGGTCAGCGGCTCACCGCGGTCTATGTGGACCCCGGCTTCTCGGGCCTGGAGCCCTGGGGCGAGACTCTCGAGCGGCTCGGGCATGGACCCGAGCATCCGGTGGGGACGTTCGCCGAGTGGGACAAGACGATCAACGCCGGCGGTCCCGATCTGCTGCCCGCCCGGCTGATCTCTGCGGTCACGGTGAACCCGGGCTTCCGACGTCGGGGGATCCTGGCGCACCTGATGACCTCCCGGCTGGCCGCGGCGGTGGATGAGGACATGCCCCTGGCCGCACTGACGGTCTCCGAGGGCGGCATCTATGGGCGCTTCGGCTATGGGGCGGCCACCCGTGAGCAGCGGATCCAGGTGAACGCGACTCCTGCCGGGGACGGGTTCGCCCTGCGCACCCCGCCCACCGGGACCGTGCTGACCGTGGACCCCACGCGCCTGGGAGAGACCCTTGAGGAGGTCTTCGCCGCCCAGCACGTGGGGACCCGCGGTTCGGTGGACCGTCACGAGGCCACGCGAAAGTTCGGCACCGCCCGGTGGAGCCCTGACGACGTCAGCTCCTGGAACCGTGCCGCACGGGCGGTGGTGCACGTGCGCGAGGACGGGGAGGTGGGAGGCTGCGCGGTCTTCTCCTTCGACGGCTGGGACACCGACCCGCCCACTCTGCGCGTGATCGACATGATCGCGGTGGACGCCGCCAGCCGGATCGAGCTGTGGCGGCACCTGACGAGCATGGATCTGATCCAGCGCGTCGTGCATCGCCAGGCGCCGGTGGAGGATCCGCTCGCTCAGGCGCTCGTGAACCCGCGTGCGCGCGAGGTGACCGGAGGCCAGGATGTGCTCTGGATCCGTGTGCTCGACGTGGTGCGCTGCCTGCAGGCCCGCGAATGGGCCGCCGACGGGCAGATGCGTCTGCGGGTGGAGGACCGCCTCGGCATCATCGACGGCGACTACCGGGTGAGCGTGCGTGCGGGTCTGGCACAGGTGGAGCAGCTGGAGCCCGTCCGGACGGGCCCGGGATCCGTCCAGGAGGAGGCGCCGGCCCTGCGTGTCGATGCTGAGACGCTGGGCACGCTGCTGTTGGGCGACGTCTCCCTGCGCACGCTGCACGCCGCCGGCCGCGTCACGCTCGAGTCTGCCGGGGAGGCCGATCTGCGTCGGCTGGCGGCCAGCTGGGACCTGCCCACCGCGCCGCACTGCGCCACGCACTTCTGACCCGCCCCAGACGTCCGCCGACCGGCCGGAGGGCCCGGTTGAACAGGATTGCGCGGGGAGTATAGACTGGGCGGGCGCGTTCTGCGCACAGAGTCGATCCAGACCTCTGACACAGATCCTGTTCGGCCCTGACGCCCCTGGGCGCCCGGGCCCGCAGCATGTCATTCGTCCTTCGCTCAGTGCATCAGGAGAACCGTGCACTGACCAGTCAAGCAAACGATCCATATCGGAGCCCCTACTACATGACCACCACCGCAACCGCCCCACAGGTCGCCATCAACGACATCGGCACCGCCGAAGAGTTCCTCGCCGCCGTCGACGAGACCATGAAGTACTTCAATGACGGCGACCTCGTGGAGGGCACCATCGTCAAGGTCGACCGTGACGAGGTCCTCCTCGACATCGGGTACAAGACCGAGGGCGTCATCCCGTCCCGTGAGCTGTCCATCAAGCACGATGTCGACCCGGACGAGGTCGTCGCCGTCGGCGACCAGGTGGAGGCTCTGGTCCTCACCAAGGAGGACAAGGAGGGGCGCCTGATCCTCTCCAAGAAGCGCGCCCAGTACGAGCGCGCCTGGGGTGACATCGAGCGCATCAAGGACGAGGACGGCGTCGTCTCCGGCACCGTCATCGAGGTCGTCAAGGGCGGCCTCATCCTCGACATCGGCCTGCGCGGCTTCCTGCCCGCCTCGCTGGTCGAGATGCGCCGTGTCCGGGACCTGGCTCCGTACATCGGCCAGGAGATCGAGGCCAAGATCATCGAGCTGGACAAGAACCGCAACAACGTGGTCCTGTCCCGCCGTGCGTGGCTGGAGCAGACCCAGTCCGAGGTCCGCTCCTCCTTCCTCAACAAGCTCGAGCGCGGTCAGGTCCGCACCGGCACCGTCTCCTCGATCGTCAACTTCGGCGCCTTCGTGGACCTGGGCGGCGTCGACGGTCTGGTGCACGTCTCGGAGCTGTCCTGGAAGCACATCGACCACCCGAACGAGGTCGTCGAGGTCGGCCAGGAGGTCACCGTCGAGGTCCTCGAGGTGGACATGGACCGTGAGCGTGTCTCGCTGTCCCTGAAGGCCACCCAGGAAGACCCGTGGCAGACCTTCGCCCGCACCCACGCGCTGGGCCAGATCGTGCCCGGCAAGGTCACCAAGCTGGTGCCCTTCGGCGCGTTCGTCCGCGTGGAGGACGGCATCGAGGGTCTGGTGCACATCTCCGAGCTGGCCGTCCGCCACGTGGATCTGGCGGAGCAGGTCGTCTCGGTCGGCGAGGAGCTCTTCGTCAAGGTCATCGACATCGACCTCGAGCGTCGCCGGATCAGCCTGTCGCTGAAGCAGGCCAACGAAGGTGTCGAGCCTGAGGGCGAGGAGTTCGACCCGGCGCTGTACGGCATGGACGCCGAGTACGACGACGAGGGCAACTACAAGTACCCCGAGGGCTTCGACCCGGAGACCAACGAGTGGATGGAAGGCTTCGAGGAGCAGCGCGCCGTCTGGGAGGCCCAGTACGCCGCGGCTCAGGAGCGGTGGGAGGCCCACAAGAAGCAGGTCGCGGCCGCCATCACCGCCGACGCCGAGGCCGCCGCTCAGGCGTCCATGGGCGGAAGCAGCTCGTCGTCCTCTTCATCGAAGTCCGAGCCCGCGCCGTCCAACTACTCCTCCTCGCAGCCGACGGAGGACGCTGGCACCCTCGCCTCTGACGAGGCGCTGGCGGCTCTGCGCGAGAAGCTGACCGGCAACAGCTGATCCTGAGCATCTGCTGAGCCGCTGAAGGCCCCGTGCCACCCTCCGGTGGGGCGGGGCCTTCGCCGTGTCCGGGCTGATCTCGTCAGTCGGGCTTCGTCGACTCCGTGACGGTGAACTTCGGATTGCGAGCCAGCTGGCGGGTGGGCCCCACCTCGCGCTGCAGCATCAGACGATGCCGCAGATGCGAGTTCCACACGCAGAGCAGCTTCCCACCGGGCCTCAGCACGCGCCCGACGTCGGAGAAGAGCCGGTGCGCGACCGAGGGGTCCACCGCGTTGCCCCGGTGGAAGGGCGGGTTCAGCAGAATGGTGGACACGCTTCCGTCCTCCCAGGAGGACAGCGCGTCGTCGTGCACCGTGCGTACCCGGTCGGCGACGCCGGCCGTCTCCGCGGTGCGACGCGTGGAGGTCACGGCCGAGGCGGACTGGTCCACCGCCACCACCTGCGCCCGGGGATCACGGAGCGCGGCCCAGGCGGCGATCGTGCCGTTGCCGCATCCGAGGTCCAGGACCTCCCCGCCGTGGGGGAGCAGCTCCCCACCCGCGTCACCTGCGAGGGTGGACAGCAGGAACCGGGTGCCGGGGTCCAAGCTCGTCCCGCCGTAGACCGCGCCCTCGGCACAGAGCGTCAGATCCTGGTCCAGCCCCAGGTCGGTGACGTCCCGGTGTGTGTGGCGGCGCGGGAACGGGGCCTCTCGTCCGCGGCGTGGGCCGCGGGCGGTGATCACCCGGGCCTTGCCCCGCCCGCGTCCGGGGACGACATCCGTGAACTGAGCAGAGAGCACGTCGTTCATCGAGCGGGTCATGTGCTTGTCTCGGCCTCCGGCCAGCAGCACCACGTCCTCGGCCGCATGTTCGGCCACCGTCCACGCCCAGTCGGCGAGGGTCTCCAGGGAGCGGGGGAGCGGCATCAGCACCGTGTGCGCTCCAGCGAGCAGCTCGGCGGTCACGCCGGGGCCACGAGTGATGGCGCCGAGCTCAGCGGAGAGCCCCAGTCGGGCGGCGTTGGCCACCAGGGCGATCTCGGCGCCGCGGGTGTCCTGGCCGACGCGGAGCAGCTGGGCGCTGGGCTGAGGGACCCCGGCCAGCAGACCCAGGGTCAGCGCGCCCCAGCGGTCATCGATCACCGCGATGTCCCGGGTGGGGTGCCCGGCGGAGAACCAGGCAGCGGCGGTGTCCAGCAGGAGCCTGTCGGCCGCATCGGCGCCGGGGGCCTCGGGCGGATGCTGACGCAGCGGGGCCAGGATCTGATCCTGGCTCAGTGCTGACGCGACGACCTCGGGAGTCCGGCCTGCCGGCAGCGGAGGGCCATGCTGATCCTCAGGAGTCACGGGTGTCATGGGCGTCATAGGTGTCATGGAAGGAGCTCCAACCAGCCGATGCCGTCATCCTGGAGGGCGGCCCGCCCGGAGGTCAGCTGGGCCAGCCGCGCCTCCAGGGCCGCCAGGTCCTCGGCGGTGTCATCCACCGCCAGGCGCAGCTGTGCGGCTGATCCGGCCCCGTAGTCGGTGCCCAGCACCTCGACTCCTGTGGCGCGCAGCTCGTTCTCCCACCGGCCCACCACTGCCACAGGGGCGGAGAGGCGCACCTGCCGCATCCTTCGGCGGCGGCGCAGCAGCCCCCGGGACTCGGCCTGTCGGACCGCGGCCACCACCGAGTCGGAGTAGGCGCTGACCAGGCCCCCGGCGCCCAGCAGGTTGCCGCCGAACCAGCGGACGACGACGGCGACCGCATCCGTGAGGTCCTGGCGGCCACCGGGCATCGCGGCATGGGTGAGGGCTTCGAGCATCGGCGCCCCGGCGGTGCCGGAAGGTTCGCCGTCGTCGTTGCCGCGGCGGATCTCCTGGACAGGTCCGATGACCCAGGCGCTGCAGTGGTGCCGGGCGGAATGATACTCGCGGCGCAGGCCGTCGACCACAGCCTGGGCGTCGCCCACGGTCTCGGCGCGGCGCAGCACGGTCAGGAAGCGGGACTTCCGACGCTCCAGCTCGACGACGACGTCCGCGTCCTCGGCGAGGACGGTGCACAGGCGGCCGGCGCGGGGGGAGGTCATCGTCCATCAGTCTAGAGGAGCCCCTGGGCCCACCTGTTGCACAGGAAGTGAGCAGCCGGCTCCCAGGAGATATTCGGGAGATGATCACGATGCAATCACGAACTGCGTTCTGTTCGCTCCATGATCCTGGACCCTTCCCGTGATCGGAATGAGACTTCCCTGCACTGGCCGTCGAGAGGGCGGGGTCGTAGAGTGTACGCATTCACCTGGAGCTACACGCCGTGCCAGGTCAACACGTGAAAACAATGGCGTTTTCTCATACGGTGTGTGAAACGTTCCGGAACGCCGCGACCCGGCGGACCGGAGACACGGCAGACCCACGAAAGGCACCCTCATGCTCGAAAGGTTCCACGACCTCTTCAGACTGCGCACGAGCCCTGTCGTGTTCTTCGTCTCGGCGGTGATCATCCTCGGGTTCGTGGTGCTGACCCTCCTGATGCCGACCGGCATGGGGGAGTTCTTCGGCACCGCTTCCGACTGGATCTACTCCAACCTGGGCTGGTTCTACGTCTCAGGTGTCACGGTGTTCCTGCTCTTCCTGATCTATATCGCGCTGGGGCGCTTCGGGCGCATGCGACTCGGCCAGGATGACGAGACGCCGGAGCACTCGGACGTCTCCTGGTTCGGGATGCTCTTCGCCGCCGGGATCGGGACCATCCTGATGTTCTGGGCGGTGGCGGAGCCGGTCAACCACTTCGCGAATCCGCCGCGCGGGATCTCCGCCGAGGAGGCTTCGGAGATCGCCCAGGGCGGCGGTTCGGTGGACCCGACGACCGTCGTCGGAGGGACCGCCGAGGCGGCCTCCGAAGCGATGGGCTTCACGCTCTATCACTTCGGCCTCCACACCTGGACGATCTTCACCCTGCCGGGCCTGGCCTTCGCCTACTTCATCTACAAGCGCAACCTGCCGCCGCGGGTCTCCTCGATCTTCCAGCCCATCATGGGGGAGAAGATCCACGGCCCCCTCGGCAAGGCGATCGACATCCTCGCCATCGTCGGCACCGTCTTCGGCGTCGCCGTGTCCATCGGTCTGGGCACCATGCAGATCAACTCTGGGCTGGCCGAGCTCTTCGGCATCGAGGAAGGGGCGCTGTCGCAGATCATGATCATCGCGGCGGTGACGATCGTCGCCCTGATCTCCACGCTGCTCGGGGTGAACCGAGGGATCAAGCGGCTCTCGAACTTCAACATCTGGGTGGCTGTCGCTCTGCTGGTCTTCATCCTCATCACCGGGCCCACCATCTACCTGCTGCGCGGCATGATCGAGTGGACCGGCGTCTACGCGACGATGCTGCCGGAGCTGGCCTTCTGGAACGACACGATGGCCGACACCGGCTGGCAGAACGGCTGGACGATCTTCTACTGGGCGTGGACCATCACCTGGTCGCCCTTCGTCGGCATCTTCATCGCCCGAATCTCCCGGGGCCGCACGGTCCGCCAGTTCGTCGCGGGCGTGCTGGGCCTGCCGACGCTGTTCACGATCGTCTGGTTCGGGATCTGGGGGACGGGCACCTTCGACATCGAGATGGAGGGCGACGGCGGCCTCGTCGACCGGGTCGTCGGCGACGGGGACATCCCGGGGGCGCTGTTCGCCTTCCTCGGGGACTTCCCTCTGGTGACCGTCACCTCCGCAGTGGCGATCATGCTGGTCTCCATCTTCTTCATCACCTCGATGGACTCCTGCGCCCTGGTGCTCAATGACATGTCCAGCGGCTTCGAGGGCAAGGTCCCCGCCCATCAGAAGGGCTTCTGGGCCGTGGCCATCGGGCTGATCGCTGCGATCCTGCTGACCGCCACCGGGGACGGCGGGCTGGAGGCGCTGCAGAACGTGGCCATCGTGCTCGGGCTGCCCTTCTTCCTGCTGGGCTACCTGATGATGTTCAGCCTGTCCCGGGCGATGCGGGAGGACGCCGGCGAGATCGGACTGCTGCGCACGCGCCGGTGGCTCAAGACCCTGCCTCCGGAGGAGTACGAGCGGCGCATGGAGGAGGCCGACGAGACTCTGGTCCAGGCCGTGGTCGCCCCCGACTTCCAGGAGGGCACCCAGCCGGAGGGTGCACCGGAGGTGGAGCACGTCGAGCAGCCGGAGATCGTCGAGGAGTACCGCATCCGCACCGGCGAGACGGCAGTCGTGGACCCGGCCGATTCAGGAAGGTTCCCGCCTCGGCAGGGATGAGCCGCGGCTCGGCCGAGCCTCGGAGCCCCGCTGCGCCTCGCCCCGTTCACCGCGGATCGAGGCGCAGCGGGGCTCCGTCGCGGGGGACGTTGGTGATGTTCCGAAGCCGCGTGCGGGACGGGCGCTCGGCGACCGGGTCGGTTCGGAGCAGCACTTCGCGGAGCACCTCGGCCGCCTCCATCTGGGCGAAGGCGGCGCCCAGGCAGCGGCGGACCCCGCCGCCGAAGGGGACCCAGGCGCCAGGGTCCAGGGATCCGTCGAGGAATCGTTCCGGGCGGAAGTCCTGTGGGGCGGAGACATGCCGGGGATCCTGCTGAGTCAGCATGATCGCCGGGGCGACGGTCACTCCGGCAGGCAGCGTCCAGCCGCCGATCGTCTGCTCGCTGCGCAGTGTGCGGGCCACGAAGTCGATGATCGGATGAAGGCGGAGGGTCTCCTTGAGGCAGGCCTCCAGGAAGTCGTCGTCGCCGTCGTCTGCGGCCTGGCGGGCGCGCCGGCGGACCTCCGGGCGGCGGCCGAGCTCATGGAGCGTCCAGGCCAGTGCGGAGGCGGTCGTCTCGTAGCCGGCCAGTACCAGGGTGACCAGCTGATCGCGCAGCTGCGCGTCGTCCAGCCCGGCACGGATCAGCATCGAGAGCACGTCTGATCGCTCCCGGGCCTCCGGCGCCTCCGGCGCCTCCGGCGCCTCCGACTCTCGACGCCGTTCGGCGATCTCCTCGGCGACGAGCCGGTCCACGGCTTCGAGGTTCCGCCGCTCGGCCCGCCAGGGCGGGAGTCCGCGCAGCCGCGGGTACAGCCACCCCAGGGCGACCACCGGTCCGACCTCCACCAGGCGCAGCAGCCTCGGTCGCAGCCGGTTCAGCCGTTCAGAAGCGGTCACGCCGAGGACCACCTGGAGCATCACCTCCAGGGTCACCGCACTCATCCGCTCCAGCGTCGCCACCGTCCGGCCCGTCCGCCAGGTGGAGACCTCCTCCACCACCAGGCGGTGGACCGTCCTGCGATGGTCGCGCACCGCTCCGGGGGAGAACGCCGGCATGAGGCTGCGCCGCAGCGCGCGGTGGTCCTCGCCGTCCGTGAGCATCACGGAGCGATCCCCCATGGCCGCACGCAGCACTTCGTTGCCTCCTGCCCCGCTGAACTCCCAGGAGTCTCCGGCGAAGATCTCCCGGATGTCCTCCGGGTCCGAGAAGAGCACCAGTGTCTGCGGCCCGGGAAGCAGCCGGAGGGTCACGGTCGGTCCGTAGCGGTCCTGCAGCCGAGGGAAGCTGCGCAGACGTGCGCCGTAGGTCATCAGAGTCTGTGCGACGGCCGGCAGCCGCGGACCGGGAGGGAGCATCATGCCGGGATTCTTGCATAGACTCGGACCATGACCGGCAGCTCCACCGCCCGCCCGACGAATTCCGGACCCGCATCCGGACCTGACGCCCCGCAGACCCTGCTGGTGGGTCTGACCGGTGGCATCGCCTCCGGAAAGTCGGCGGTGTCGGCGCGGATGGCCGAGCGGGGCGCCCTCGTGATCGACGCGGACGTGCTCTCCCGATACGCCCTGCAGCCAGGCGGCGCGGCGCTGGCCGAAGTCGTCGAGGCGTTCGGCGAGTCGGTGCTCCAGCCCGACGGGGCCCTGGATCGGGCAGCGCTGGGGGCGGTGGTCTTCGGGGACCCGAAGGATCGGGAAAGGCTCAACCGGATCGTCCACCCGCGGGTGCGTCAGCAGGCACGGGCCCTGCGTGAGCGCGCCGAACCCGGAAGCATCATCGTGGAGGACATCCCGCTGCTGGTGGAGACCGGGCAGTCCGACCGCTTCGACGTGGTCGTGGTGGTCCGGGCCCCGCAGAAGGAACGCATCCGCCGCATCGTGGAGGATCGGGACAGCACCGAGGCTGATGCCCGGGCGCGCATCGAGGCGCAGGCCACCGATGCGCAGCGGGTCGCGGCCGCTGACGTCGTGCTGGACAACTCCGGCACGCTGGAGGAGCTCCACGACCAGGTGGACGACCTCATGGACCGGCTCCTGCGCCCCGACCGCGGCGGCCTGGCGGGATGAGCTCCACCGCACTGTGACGGGGGCAGAGGATCGAAGACATCTTCGAGGCGACGCGATAGGCTGTCCTGGGCGGGCCGGAGCTCCGGCCCGCGGCATCCACGAGACGGGAGGCGAGGGAACGATGTCTCTGGCACCGAAGATCAGCCGCACCGTGGCACCGTTCGAGGTGATCAGCCCGTTCCAGCCTTCCGGGGACCAGCCGAAGGCGATCGAGGAGCTGGCCGAACGCATCGAGGGCGGTGAGAAGGACGTCGTGCTGCTGGGAGCCACAGGCACCGGCAAATCCGCGACGGCGGCGTGGCTGGTGGAACGCATCCAACGGCCCACGCTGATCCTGGTGCAGAACAAGACCCTGGCCGCCCAGCTCGCCAACGAGTTCCGCGAGCTGCTGCCGAACAACGCGGTGGAGTACTTCGTCTCCTACTACGACTATTACCAGCCCGAGGCCTACGTCCCGCAGACGGACACGTTCATCGAGAAGGACTCCTCGGTCAACGAGGAGGTCGAGCGGCTGCGCCATTCGGCGACCAACGCCCTGCTCACCCGCCGTGACGTCGTCGTGGTCGCCACGGTCTCCTGCATCTACGGCCTGGGCACACCGGAGGAGTACATCGCGCAGATGGTGCCGGTCCGCCGGGGCGAGGCGATCGACCGCGACGAGCTGCTCCGCCGCTTCGTGGCCATGCAGTACGCGCGCAATGACACGGACTTCCACCGCGGCACCTTCCGGGTGCGGGGTGACACCGTGGAGATCATCCCTATGTACGAGGAGCTCGCTGTGCGCATCGAGTTCTTCGGCGACGAGATCGAGGCGATCTACACCCTCCATCCGCTCAGCGGCACGGTGGTGCGCGAGGAGGAGGAGATGTACATCTTCCCCGCCAGCCACTATGTCGCCGGCGACGAGCGTATGGCGCGGGCGATCACCGCGATCGAGGACGAGCTGCGCGAGCGGCTGAAGGAGCTGGAGTCCCAGGACCGGCTGCTCGAGGCGCAGCGGCTGCGCATGCGCACCACCTACGACCTCGAGATGATGCAGCAGATGGGCTTCTGCAACGGCATCGAGAACTATTCGCGGCACATCGACGGGCGTCCCGGGGGGTCCGCCCCGCACTGTCTGCTGGACTACTTCCCGGACGACTTCCTGCTGGTCGTGGATGAGTCGCACGTGACGATCCCGCAGATCGGCGGCATGTACGAGGGGGACATGTCGCGCAAGCGGACCCTGGTGGAGCACGGGTTCCGCCTGCCTTCGGCGATGGACAACCGTCCGCTGAAGTGGGACGAGTTCCTCGAGCGGATCGGGCAGACCGTCTACATGTCGGCCACGCCCGGCCCCTACGAGCTCGGGGTCTCCGACGGCGTGGTGGAGCAGATCATCCGTCCGACCGGTCTCATCGATCCGGAGATCGTCGTCAAGCCGACCAAGGGACAGATCGACGATCTGCTCGACCAGATCCGCTCCCGGACCGCGCGCGACGAGCGGGTGCTGGTCACCACACTGACCAAACGGATGGCCGAGGACCTCACCGAGTACCTGCTCGACCACGGGATCAAGGTGGAGTACCTGCACTCCGACGTGGACACCCTCAAGCGGGTGGAGATCCTTCGCGAGCTTCGGCGAGGCACCCACGACGTCGTCGTCGGCATCAACCTGCTGCGTGAGGGCCTGGACCTCCCGGAGGTCTCGCTGGTGTCGATCCTTGACGCGGATAAGGAAGGTTTCCTGCGCTCGGCCCGGTCGCTCATCCAGACCATCGGTCGCGCGGCGCGCAACGTCTCGGGGCAGGTGCACATGTACGCCGACCGGATCACCGACTCCATGCGCCAGGCCATCGACGAGACCGACCGGCGCCGGCAGATCCAGCGGGAGTACAACACGGAGCACGGGATCGATCCGCGCCCGCTGCAGAAGCGGATCGCGGACATCACCGACCAGCTCGCCCGCGAGGACGCCGACACCGCCGACCTGCTGCAGGGCATGGGCGGTCTGGCCACCGGTTTCGAGTACGGCAAGGGTCATCGCGGCTGGACCGGATTCCAGAAGGACGGCGACGGTTCCGCCGAGGGCACGCCGGCGGAGTCCGGATCCGCAGCATCGACGACCCCGGCCACCGACCTGGCCGACCTGATCGAGCAGATGACCGGACAGATGCACCATGCCGCCGAGGAGCTGAACTTCGAGCTGGCCGCCCGGCTCCGTGACGAGATCGGGGATCTGAAGAAGGAGCTGCGGCAGTTCAAGAAGGCGGGGCACGACTGAGCCGCAGGACTGGAGCCGACCGACGAGCACCGGGAGGCCTCGGGTGTACGATGGTGTTCTGCGTGAGGGAGTATCCGTCAGCGCTGTGAACGTCAGCACGCGGGTCGAGGTCGATCCGCCGGGCACAGCGATCCGAAGCCGTCAGGGCGCCGGGTGGAGAGACTCACGAGGACCGTCCACATCCTCGTGATCGTCGAAAGGACTCCCTGCCGTGGAGATCACACCCCTGGTCTGGGGACTCACCATCCTGCTGATCGTCGGACTGCTCGCCTTCGACTTCGTCTTCCATGTGCGCAAGGCGCACATCCCCACCATCCGCGAGGCGGCCGTCTGGTCGAGCATCTACATCGGTGCCGCACTGGCCTTCGGGCTGGTGTTCCTGGCGATGGGCGATCCCACGCTGGCCACCGAGTACTACGCCGGCTACGTGACCGAGAAGGCGCTCTCGGTCGACAACCTGTTCGTGTTCCTGGTGATCATCGCCAGCTTCAATGTCCCCCGCGAGGACCAGCAGAAGGTGCTCCTCTTCGGGATCGTCTTCGCGCTCATCGCCCGCACCGCGTTCATCCTGCTCGGCGCCGGGCTGATCCACGCCTTCAGCGACGTCTTCTACCTGTTCGCCGGCATCCTGCTGCTCACCTCCGTGCAGCTGCTGAAGAAGGGCTCGAGCGGGACGGACCCCGCCGAGGAGGCGGACAACATCATCATCCGGCTGGCCCGCCGGTTCCTCCACACCACCGAGCACTACGACGGTGACAGGCTCATCACCCGGGTGGACGGCAGACGGATGCTCACCCCGATGCTGCTGGTGATGGTCGCCATCGGCGGCACCGACATCCTCTTCGCCGTGGACTCCATCCCGGCGATCTATGGGCTCACCCAGGAGCCCTACATCGTCTTCGCCGCCACGGCATTCTCGCTGATGGGGCTGCGTCAGCTCTACTTCCTCATCGACGGGCTGCTGGACCGCCTGGTGCACCTCTCCTACGGGCT
The DNA here is from genome assembly GCF_013410745.1 of Nesterenkonia xinjiangensis. NCBI lineage: Bacteria > Bacillati > Actinomycetota > Actinomycetes > Micrococcales > Micrococcaceae > Nesterenkonia > Nesterenkonia xinjiangensis. Next base: position 3,119,971 of record NZ_JACCFY010000001.1, read on the forward strand.
CGCCGTGATCCTCGGGTTCATCGGCGTGAAGCTCCTGCTCCACGCCCTGCACGAGAACAACCTGCCCTTCGTCAACGGCGGCCAGAACGTGCCGGTGCCGGAGATCCCCACCGGGATCTCCCTGGCCGTGATCCTGGCGGTGCTCGCCATCACTGTGGCGACCTCGCTGCTGTCACCGGCCGGGCGGGCCTCGCGCGCGGCACGGGACATCGAGGGCACGGAGCCCGTCCGGCGCGGCTGAGGCGCCGGCGCCCGCCACCCGTCGTGCTCAGTCGATCCGGGCGTGGACTCCGCGTCCGTCGGCGGTCGCCGCTGAGTCCTCGTCCTCCTCAGGGGAGGGCACCAGCGGCGGCGGGGCGTCGGTGCGGTGCAGCAGCTCGCGCAGGATGCGAGCGCCGTCGTCGTGCAGGCCGTCGTGATGGTGCTCCGCAGTCTCCCAGACGCTGAGACCGGCCACCTGCGCCGCGGTCTCCAGGGACAGCTCCCGCGCCACGTAGACATCGTCACGGTAGACCGCGGCGGCGGCCGGGACGGTGTTCCTGGCCAGTCGGTCGGTGTCATAGAGCGGGGCCCAGTCCTCGACGGCGGCGAGCCGGTCGGCGGCATCGGCCAGCGGGGCGAGCACCGGGTCCAGCGCCACATGATGGCGCAGGATCATCTCCCCGGTGAGGAGCGGAGACTCCGCCGCGGGGGAGAACTCGGGGTGCTCCTCGAGGATCCGTTCCGCCGCCCACCCGGTGGCGCCCCGCCCCTCGGTGAGGTCGGCGGGCTGTCCGTAGATGGACTCGTGCATCAGCGCGTACATCGGAGCTGCGGCGAAGGAGATCTGCTGGTGGACGGCGCTGAGGAACGTGTCGGAGAGGACGTCCGGCCCGGCGGCGTCGAAGGCCTCCTCGAGCAGGAAGTGCAGCAGGTCGGCGCGCGTGTTGCCGCCCAGCAGCATTCCGAGCATCTGGAGGCGAGGGACGGTCAGCGGGGAGCCGTCGGGCAGCCGCACCTCGTGGCGACGCAGATGGTCGACCACCTCATCCAGCCGCTCGCGGTCCTCAGGGAAGCGGGAGAAGTGCTCCCGGTTGCGGGCGGCCATCTTCGTGTAGGTGGCGCGATAGACCTGGTCGGCGTGGCCGGTCAGCGGGGCCAGGCCGCCGGTGATCAGCGCCCTGTCCAGCGACTCCGGGAAGGCGGACAGATACGTCAGGGTGCAGAAGCCGCCGAAGCTCTGGCCCAGCACGCTCCAGGACCTCAGCCCCAGGTGGCGGCGGAAGGCCTCGGCGTCACGGACGATGGAGTCGGCACGGAAGTGTCGCAGATGCGCGGCCTGCTCCGCGGGTCTGCCACGTCGCAGCACGTGGTGTCGCGTCAGCGGCGTGGACAGCCCGGTGCCGCGCTGGTCGAGCATCAGGATCCGGAATCGACGTCCGGCCTCCTGCATCCAGCTGGGAAGCCGGGCCGGGCGCACGCCCTTGCCGCCGGGGCCGCCCTGCAGATACAGCAGCCACGGCATCCGTGAGACCTGTTCCGGGCCGCGCTCCGCAGCCTCGGCGCTGACGAACTCCCGGGCGAAGAGCTGGAGCTGCTCGGCCCCGGGATCGGCATGGTCCAGCGGAACCTGCAGTCGATGCTCCACCAGTCGTGTGCCGTCGAGCAGTGTGCGGGCGGGGGAGGGGGTGTGGTGCATCCTGGCTCTCTCTGCTGACCGGTCACGGGTCCGCCGGGCGGCGGCTCCGCCCCCGCGGCCGCGGACCGCCGGGGGAGGACGATGGGAGCTGACTCGGGCGAGATGGCCAGCTCCCACCGAGGGATCAGTGTGTCATAGGCCACAGTCGCCGGTCACGCCGCGAGGACGTCGACGCCGGCCGGGTCACTGGGCGGGGTCACTGGCCGGGGTCACTGGGCGGGGTCACTGGGCGGGGGCCTCCTGGAGCTCGCCCACATGATCGACGAGCACCACCGGCGTACCGACCTCGTCCGAGGCCGCCAGGTCGATCCAGGCGTGGATGCCCCAGTCGTGGTTCCCGTCGGCGTCGTCGAGGACCTGCACCGCCCGCCAGAACCCGGCGCGACCGGCCGGGGCCTCGTCGAGGCGGATCAGTGCGGGACCGCGGGAGGAGCCATCGGTGAAGACATCGTCGTAGACGTCGAAGAAGGTGTCCATCGCCGTGCCCCAGCGGCCGGCGTCCCATCCGGACTCGCCGTCGAGCTGTTCCAGCTCCCGCTCCTTCTCATGGGCGAAGAGCTCCGCGCGGAGGAACATCGAGTTGCGCACCATGACCCGGAAGGCCCGCACATTGTGGGTCACGCCCTCCGGCTCGGCCGGTGCGGCATCGGTGAGGTCGAGATCCTCGGCGGTCGCATCCTCTGCACCGGAGGCCAGTCGCTCCCACTCCTCGAGCAGCGAGTTGTCGGTCTGACGGATCATCTCGCCCAGCCACTCCACGAGGTCCTCGAGTCCTTCGGTGACCTTCTGCTGGGGAACGGTCTGGCGCAGCGCCTTGTAGGCGTCCGTGAGGTAGCGCAGCAGCACGCCCTCCGACCGGGAGAGCTGGTAGTGGTTGATCATGTCGGTGAAGCCGAAGGCTCGCTCCACCATGTCGCGGACGACCGCCTTGGGGGCGAGCTCGTGGTCACCCACCCAGGGGGCGGAGGTGCGGTAGACCTCGAACTGCTGGGTGAGCAGCTCGCCCAGAGGCTGCGGGTGGGTCATCTCGTCGAGGATGCGCATCCGCTCCACATAGTCGACCCCCTCGGCCTTGAGCTCGGCGATCCTCTCCGACTTCAGCTTCTTCACCTGGGCGCCGGTGACCTGGTAGGGGGTCTCGAGGATCGCCTCGATCACGGAGATGACGTCCAAGACATAGGTGTCGGACTCCGGATCCAGCAGCTCCAGGGCCGCCACGGCGAAGGGCGCCAGCGGCTGGTTCAGCGCGAAGTCGTCCTGCAGGTCCAGGGTGAGGTCCACGGTGCGGCCATCCTCATCCGGCTCCTCCAGGCGCTCCAGCACCCCGGCGGTGAGCAGCTCGCGTAGGATTTGCAGCGCCCGGCGCTGCAGCATCGCCTGCCGCACCGGGGTCTCGTCGGAGCTGAGGATCAGCCGACGCATCGCCAGGATCGGGTCTTCGGGCCGCTGCAGCAGCTGGAGGATCATCGCGTAGCTGATCTGCATCCGCGAGACCATCGACTCCGGGGAGGCCTCCGTGAGGCGCTCGAAGCTCTTCTCGGACCAGCTGACGAACCCATCCTGGGGCTTCTTCTTGCCCGCCGAGCGGATCGCCTGGGCGACCTTCTTCTCGTCATCGCCGTGCTTGGCGCGGGCCTTGCGCAGCGCCTGTTCGTTCTCGATCACGTGCTCGGGCGCCTGCACCACGACCCGGCCTTCGGTGTCGAAGCCGGCCCGGCCTGCGCGCCCGGAGATCTGGTGGAACTCGCGGGCGTTGAGCTGGCGGGTGCGCTGGCCGTCATACTTGCTCAGCGCGGAGAGGAGCACCGTGCGGATGGGGACGTTGATCCCCACGCCGAGGGTGTCGGTGCCGCAGATGACCTTGAGCAGGCCCTCCTGGGCGAGCTGCTCCACCAGACGTCGATACTTGGGCAGCATGCCTGCGTGGTGCACACCGATCCCGGATCGCAGCAGCCGGTTCAGCACCTTGCCGTAGCCCTTGGCGAAGCGGAAGGTCTCCAGCCGCTGACGGATGAGCTCCCGCCCCTCCTTGTCCACCACGTTCAGCGAGGCCAGTCCGGCGGCACGTTCTGCGGCCTCGCGCTGCGAGAAGTGCACCACGTAGACCGGCGCCTGCTCCCCGGCGACCAGCTCCTCAAGTTTGTGCTGCAGCGGGGTCATCGAGTACTCGAAGTGCAGCGGCACCGGCCGCTGGGCTGAAGAGACGGTGACGACGTCGCGTCCGGTCCGCTCGGCGATCTGCCGCTCGAAGCGGCTCGTGTCGCCCAAGGTGGCCGACATCAGCAGGAACTGCGCCCCGCGGAGCTCCAGCAGCGGGACCTGCCAGGCCCAGCCACGCTGCGGGTCGGCATAGAAATGGAACTCATCCATGATGACCGGGCCGACCTCAGCCTGGGCGCCGTCGCGCAGCGCCTCGTTCGCGAGGATCTCGGCGGTGCAGCAGATGATCGGAGCGTGGGCGTTGACCGCGGAGTCACCGGTGACCATGCCGACGTTCTCGGCGCCGAAGGTCTCCACCAGGGCGAAGAACTTCTCCGAGACGAGCGCCTTGATGGGGGCGGTGTAGACGCTGCGCTCCCCGCGGCTGAGTGCGAAGAAGTGGGCCGCGGTCGCGACCAGCGACTTCCCTGAGCCGGTCGGGGTGGCCATGATGACATGACGCCCGTCGGCCAGCTCCAGGACGGCGTCCTCCTGGGCGGGGTAGAGGGTGATGCCGCGCTGGGCGGCCCAATCGGTGAAGGCCTCCACGAGCTGAGAGGGGTCGGGAGCGTCGCCGTCGGAGGGGGCGGGACGCAGAGTGTCGAGTCGAAGGGCCGCCACTACCAGCCGCGCTCCCGCCACTGGGCGAGCTGCGGCCGCTCGGCGCCGAGCGTCGTGGGGTCGCCGTGCCCGGGATGGATGACCGTGTCATCAGGGAAGGCTTCGAAGAGCCTGGACTCGACGTCGTCGATGAGCGAGGCGAAGTCCGCATCGCTGTCGGTCTTGCCGACGCCTCCGGGGAACAGCGAGTCGCCGGTGAAGATGTGGGTGGGTCCGTCCTCGACCGGATAGACGAAGGCCACCGAACCAGGGGTATGGCCGCGCAGCTGGATGACGTCCAGGCCGATGCCGTCGTACTCGACGAGGTCGCCGTGGGCCAGACGACGATCGATGCGCACGCCCTGCGCCTCCTCGACGGCGTGAGCGTCATCCTCTCCCGCAGCGGTCTCCACGCCCTGGGCCACTGCGGAGAGCGCGCGGACGTGGTCCCAGTGCCGGTGCGTGGTCAGCACAGCCCGCAGCTGGGGCGCGCAGGGCGTGTCCGCGGCGGCCGCGGCCAGCATCGCGCGGATCGCCTCGGCGTCGTCGGCGGCATCGATGAGCACCTGGACCCCCGACTTCTTCGCCGTGAGCAGGTAGACGTTGTTGCTCATCTCGGAGACCGCGATGCGGCGGACGGTGATCGCCGGGAGGTCGTGGATCAGTGAGCTGTCGGTGGCCATGAGGGACAGTCTATGGTCTGCTCTCGCTCAGATGCCATGACGCCGTCGGGCCTCCCGCCGCCTCGGGCCTGCGGCCGCCGGTCGCACCGCTGAGGACGCCGCCGAGCACAGCGTCCAGGGCGGTGCGCAGGCCGGCGGCATCCTCGACGACGATCTCGGCCCCGGCCTCCTCGAGCTCGCCGACGGGCGCGTATCCCCAGCGCACGCCGATGCACGGGATGCCGTGGGCCTGGGCGCCCTCCACGTCGAAGACGCGGTCGCCGACCATCGCCCGCGGCACGGGCTCCGTCCCCAGGTTCTCCGTCCCCACGTTCAGGGCCTGCAGCGCGGCCGCGAGGATGGGCCCCTTGCCGCTGTGCGGGATCGACTCGTCCGGGTGGGAGCCTGAGATGACGTCGAAGGCCGTCGCCAGGTTCTGGACCTCCAGGAGCCGCTCGGCCAGCGGCTGCGGCTTGGAAGTGGCCACGGCGAGGGCCGCTCCGGCCGCGCGCAGCTCGACGAGCAGCTCACGGATCCCCGGATAGACGGTGGAGGCGGCCATGCCTCGCGCGAGGTACTCCTGTCGATAGTGCTCCACGATGCCGGGCAGCTGGGACTCACGAACCTCGGGCAGCGAGAGCAGGCTCTCGGCCAGCGGCGGACCGACCATCGCGTCCAGGACCGCGGGCTCCGGGACAGGGATGCCGTGGGCCTTCAGCGCGGCGGCGATCCCTCCCGTGATGGCACCGCCGGGGTCCACCAAGGTGCCGTCGAGGTCAAAGAGCACGACGGCGGCGGGTGTCGGCGCGGGGGCGTCGGGAGGCGTGGGGGCATCGGTGCCGGAAGCGGGCGTCAGGTCGTCCATGCCCCCATCCTCTCAGCACCGAGGTCGGGGCTCCGGTGCCGTGGTCGGTCCACCAGGATCGAATATTTGTTCGATCGCGAAAACGGGCATAGACTGGTGCGCGTGTCTGAGCGATTTGCCGAGGTCCACGGCGCAGTGATCGAATCCGTCGACGACTATTACAGCCGGGGTCAGCGCCGGAAGGCCGGCGCCAACGGGACGATCGGTCGTGCCGAGGTGGACCGCATCGTGGTCCAGGGGGCGCGCGAGCACAACCTCCACGACGTCGCCGTGGAGCTGCCCCGCAACGCGTTCATCGTCTTCACCGGGCTCTCCGGGTCGGGGAAGTCGTCCCTTGCCTTCGACACGATCTTCGCCGAGGGTCAGCGCCGGTACGTCGAGTCGCTCTCGGCCTACGCGCGCATGTTCCTCGGGCGGGTGGACAAGCCCGACGTCGACTTCATCGAGGGGCTCTCCCCGGCGGTCTCCATCGACCAGAAGTCCACCTCGCGGAACCCTCGCTCCACGGTGGGCACCGTCACGGAGATCCACGACTACCTGCGCCTGCTCTGGGCGCGCATCGGCGTGCCCCACTGCCCGGTCTGCGGCGAGACCATCGAGCGGCAGACCCCGCAGCAGATCGTGGACCAGATCCTCGACCTTCCCGAGCGCTCCCGGTTCCAGGTGCTGGCACCGGTGGTCCGCGGTCGCAAGGGCGAGTTCAAGGACCTCTTCCGGGACCTCGCCGGCCAGGGCTTCGCGCGCGCCGTCGTCGACGGCGAGACCGTCCAGCTCAACGAGCCGCCGGTCCTGGAGAAGCAGATCAAGCACCACGTCGACGTCGTGGTGGACCGCCTCGTCATCCGCGAAGGGATGCGCCAGCGGCTCACCGACTCGATCGAGACCGCGCTGCGGCTGGCTGAGGGCCGCGTCGTGGTGGACCTGGTGGACCTCGCCGCCGACGGGACTCCGGAGGATCCGGAACGGGTCCCCGAGGGGCTCGTCGGCCCGAAGCAGCGCAGCTTCTCCGAACACCTGGCCTGCCCGAACGAGCACCCGCTGCCCATCGATGAGATCGAGCCGCGCTCCTTCTCCTTCAACTCGCCGTTCGGCGCCTGCCAGACCTGCTCCGGCATCGGCTCCCGGCTCGAGGTGGATGAGGAGCTCGTCATCCCTGACGACACCCTGTCACTGCAGGACGGAGCGATCGCGCCGTGGAACCGCGGCAAGGCCTCCAGCGAGTACTGGATGCGGCTCATCCGGGCCCTGGCGGAGGAGCTCGAGTTCTCCGTGAACGTCCCCTGGCAGGAGCTGCCGAAGAAGGCACGCACGGCGCTGCTGCAGGGGCGCAACCACAAGGTCGTGGTGCAGTACCGCAACCGCTTCGGCCGGGAGCGCAAGTACTCCACCGGCTTCGAGGGCGTGCTCTCCTACCTGCACCGTAAGTATGAGGAGACCGAGTCGGACAACGCCCGGGACCACTACGAGCAGTACATGCGGCAGGTGCCGTGTCCGGCCTGCGACGGTCAGCGGCTGAACCCGGCCTCCCTCTCGGTGCTCATCGAGGGGCGCTCCATCGCCGAGGTCTCTCGCCGGCCGCTCGAGGAGGTCGTCGAGTTCTTCGCCACGCTCAGCCTCTCGGCGCGGGACGCCACGATCGCCGAACAGGTCCTCAAGGAGATCCTGGCTCGGCTGAACTTCCTGCTCGACGTGGGCCTGGGCTACCTCAACCTGGAACGCGCCGCCGGCACGCTCTCCGGCGGAGAGGCCCAGCGCATCCGGCTGGCCACACAGATCGGCTCCGGACTCGTGGGCGTGCTCTACGTGCTCGACGAGCCCTCCATCGGCCTGCACCAGCGTGACAACAGCCGACTCATCGGAACGCTCACCCGGCTCCGGGATCTCGGCAACACGCTCATCGTCGTGGAGCACGACGAGGACACGATCGCCGAGGCCGACTGGGTCGTGGACATCGGCCCGGGAGCGGGGGAGCGCGGCGGTCGCATCGTGCACTCCGGCTCCGTGGAGCGGCTGAAGGCCAATGAAGACTCCATCACCGGGGACTATCTGGCGGGCCGCCGGACCATCGCCGTGCCCGCACAGCGGCGCCCGCTCGACACGGAGCGCATGCTGCGCATCGTCGAGGCCCATGAGAACAACCTGGCCGAGGTCAGCGTGGACCTCCCGCTCGGCGTCTTCCTGGCGGTCACCGGAGTCTCCGGCTCGGGCAAGTCGACCCTGATCAATGAGATCCTCTACAAGTCTTTGGCGAATCGGCTCAACAACGCCCGTCAGGTGCCGGGCCGTCATCGTCGGATCGACGGGGTCGACCACCTCGACAAGGTCATCCATGTCGACCAGAGTCCGATCGGGCGCACCCCGCGCTCGAATCCGGCCACCTACACCGGCGTGTTCGACCACATCCGCAAGCTCTTCGCCGAGACCCAGGAGGCCAAGACGCGCGGCTACCAGCCGGGGCGGTTCTCCTTCAACATCAAGGGAGGCCGCTGCGAGGCCTGCTCGGGCGACGGGACGCTGAAGATCGAGATGAACTTCCTCCCCGACGTCTACGTCCCCTGCGAGGTCTGCCAGGGAGCCCGGTACAACCGGGAGACCCTGGAGGTCCACTACAAGGGCAGGAACATCGCCGAGGTCCTCGCCATGCCGATCGAGGAGGCCGCTGAGTTCTTCTCCGCGTTCGCGCCGATCGCCCGGCACCTCACCACCCTGGTCGACGTCGGACTGGGATACGTGCGCCTCGGTCAGGCGGCCACCACGCTGTCCGGCGGTGAGGCTCAGCGCGTGAAGCTCGCGTCCGAGCTGCAGAAGCGGTCCAAGGGTCGCAGCATCTACGTGCTGGACGAGCCCACCACCGGTCTGCACTTCGAGGACATCCGCAAGCTCCTCGGTGTGCTGCAGGGCCTGGTGGAGAAGGGCAACACCGTGGTGACGATCGAGCACAACCTCGATGTCATCAAGTCTGCGGACTGGGTCATCGACCTCGGCCCGGAGGGTGGCACCGGGGGCGGACTCATCGTCGCCGAGGGCACGCCGGAGCAGGTCGCCGAGCACGCCGAGAGGACCGGATCGCACACCGGGACGTTCCTGCGCACGGTGCTGTGACCTGCGGCCCGGGCCGGCGCGCTCGCTGTGACGGGCCACTCAGCGGGTACACTGAACCGCGGCCCAGCACGGACGGCGCACCGCGCCCTGCGACACGAAGGAACTGCACGTGAGCACAGACCCCACCGCGCCCCTTCGGAAGCGCGTGGTCACCCACGATGCGATCCGGAAGACCTTCGCCGCGTATGTGAAGATGACCTGCCGCCCCACCATCACCGGCCTGCACAACGTGCCCGACGACGGCGGCTTCGTGGTGGCCAGCAACCACCTCTCGTTCCTCGACTCGGTGCTGATCCAGGCGATCTTCCCGCGTCCGGTGAGTTTCTTCGCCAAGGCTGAGTACTTCACCCAGACCGGGCTGAAGGGTCGGGCCATGAAGATGTTCTTCGAGTCGGTGGGCTCGGTGCCCGTGGAGCGGCAGAGGAAGTCCGCCAGCGTCGAGGCGCTGCATCAGCTGGGCGACATCGCCTCGTCCGGTTTCGGGGTGGGCATCTACCCAGAGGGAACTCGCAGCCGCGACGGCCGCCTCTATCGTGGCAAGAACGGCGTGGGCTGGCTGGCGCTGGCCACCGGCGTCCCGGTCGTCCCGGTCGGGCTCCGGGGCACCGAGGACCTCCAGGCAGCGGACTCCAACCGGGTGCGTCCGGCGAAGTTCGAGATGCACGTCGGAGAGCCCCTCCACTTCGAGCACATCGGCGAACGGCATCCGCTGCCCATCCGCCGCGAGGCCACGGCTCGGGTCATGGACGCCATCGCCGCGCTCACCGGACAGGAGCGCGTGGACAGCTACAACAGCCCTCCGGTCGACAGGACTGACGTCGGCGACGATGGCTGACCCCGCCTCCTACCGTCCCCGGCAGGGAGAGATCCCGACCTCCCCGGGCGTCTACCGTTTCATCGACCCGCACGGGCGGGTCGTCTATGTCGGCAAGGCCAAGAACCTGCGCGCCCGACTGAACTCCTACTTCGCCCGCCCAGCCGGCCTGCCGCCGAAGACCTACGCCATGGTGCACACCGCCGCGCAGGTCGAGTGGACGGTGGTCGGCTCCGAGCTCGAGGCGATCCAGCTTGAGTACACCTGGATCAAACAGCACGCTCCGCGGTTCAACATCATGTACCGCGACGACAAGTCCTATCCGTACCTCGCCGTCACGTTGAATGAGAAGTACCCCCGGGTGCAGGTCATGCGCGGTGACCGCCGACCCGGTGTGAAGTACTTCGGGCCCTTCCACCCCGCCAAGGCCATCCGCGAGACCGTGGACACGATGCTGCGCGTGTTCCCGGTGCGCAGCTGCTCCTCAGGGGTGTTCCGGCGAGCTGAGGCGGCCGGGCGACCCTGTCTGCTCGGGTACATCGACAAATGTTCGGCCCCCTGCGTGGGCAGGGTCAGCCCCGAGGAGCATCGTCGGCTCGCCGAGGAGTTCTGCGAGGTGATGTCAGGGCGGCCCGGCCCTCATGTCCGTCGCATCCAGGCGCAGATGGACGAGGCGGTCGCGGAGCTGCGCTACGAGGACGCCGCCCGTCATCGCGACGACCTCGAGGCCCTGCGTCGGGTCTTCGAGCGGAACGCGGTGGTGCTCTCCGAGGACACCGAGGCTGACATCTTCGCCTTCGCCGAGGATGAGCTCGAGGCCGCGGTGCAGGTCTTCCACATCCGCCAGGGGCGGATCCGGGGGCAGCGCGGCTGGGTCGTGGAGAAGGTGGAGGAGACCGACTCCGCTGGCATGGTCGAGCAGCTCCTGCTTCAGGTCTACGGCTCCATCGAGGACGCCGAGCGCATCCCGCGCGAGGTCCTCGTGCCGGCCCTGCCCGAGGACGCCGAGCAGATCGGGGCGTGGCTGCGGCAGCGCCGCGGGGCCGCCGTCGACCTGCGCGTGCCTCAGCGTGGCGACAAGGCCGCCCTGTTGGGCACCGTGCGGGAGAACGCCGAGCAGGCCTTCGCCCTGCACAAGGCGCGACGCTCGTCGGATCTCACCACACGTTCCCAGGCGCTGCGTGAGCTGCAGGAGGCGCTGGACGCTCCGGAGCCGCTGCTGCGCATCGAGTGCTACGACATCTCTCACACCTCCGGGACTCATGTCGTCGCGTCGATGGTGGTGCTCGAGGACGGCCTGCCGAAGAAGCGCGACTACCGGCGCTTCTCTCTCCGCGGCGAGGCGGCCCGCGACGACACCAGCGCCATGCATGATGTCATCACCCGGCGCTTCGCCCGCCACCTCGAGGAGCAGATGGCCCTCGACACCCCGGGAGGCGCACCTGAGGAGGAGCCGGGGCAGGAGCGAGTGGAGGAGGCCGGGGAGGAACCCCATGAAAAGGCCCCCGCCTCCGCGGAGAACCCGGCGGAGGACCCGGTGGAGGACCCGGTGGAGGACCCGGTGGAGGACCCGGTGGAGGACCCGGTGGAGGACACGGCGGTGGACCGCGAGGGTGGTCGCTTCGCGTACCCGCCCAGCCTCGTCGTCGTCGACGGTGGCCAGCCGCAGGTCGCCGCGGCACGTGCCGCGCTCGACGCGCTGGGCATCACAGATCTGCCGGTGATCGGTCTGGCCAAGCGCCTCGAGGAGATCTGGCTGCCCGATGACGAGTTCCCGCTCGTGCTGCCGCGCACCTCCCAGGCGCTCTACATGCTTCAGCGCATTCGGGATGAGGCCCACCGCTTTGCGATCGCCTATCACCGCAGCAAGCGTTCTCGCGAGATGACTGCCTCCGCCCTCGACGACGTCCCGGGCCTCGGCCCGGCTCGGCGCCGCGCGGTCGTCGAGCACTTCGGTTCGGTGGCGCGGCTGCGGCGAGCCAGCGTGGAGGAGATCACCGTAGTCCCCGGTGTCGGGGAGGCCACCGCCCGGCGGATCCTCGAACACCTGGCCGCTGAGGGCTGAGGTCTCCAGGTCAGGGTCGGTGCAGAGAGATTGTTGACCGCGCTGCCGGGGACGTAGGCTTCCGGGTATGAGCGACGGACTGATCCCGGTGAAACCCCCCGAGAACGAGCTGCTGATCGTCACGGGCATGTCGGGCGCCGGACGCACCACGGCAGCCCATGCGCTGGAGGACCGCGGATGGTATGTGGTCGAGGGGCTCCCCGCAGAGCTCATCGGCACGATGCTCGACCTCATCGCCCGCAACCCCGGGTCGGTGGAGAAGCTCGCCGTGGTCATCGACGTCCGTTCGCGCGGGCCGTTCTCCGACATGCTGGACGCGCTGGGACAGGTCCGCGCCGCCGGCATCACCTACCGGATGCTCTTTCTGGACGCCTCCGACGAGCTCCTGGTGCGCCGCTTCGAGCAGGCGCGTCGTCCCCACCCGCTGCAGGGCTCCGGGCGCATCCTCGACGGCATCGTGGCCGAGCGGGACATGCTCAAGGAGGTCAAGGCCGGTGCCGAGGTGGTGGTCGACACCACCGATCTCAACGTCCACGGGCTGGCCCGCGAGATCACCGAGATCTTCGCCGAGGACGGCCCCATCCAGCTGCGGCTGAACGTGATGAGCTTCGGATTCAAGTACGGGGTGCCCGCTGACGCGAACTTCATCGCCGACGTCCGTTTCGTCCCGAATCCGCACTGGGTCCCGGAGCTGCGTCCATTGACCGGACTGGACGAGCCGGTCCGCGAATACGTGCTCGTCGATGAGGGTGCCGGTGAGTTCGTGGACCGCTATGTGGAGGCGCTCAAGCCTGTGCTGGAGGGCTATCGGCGGGAGAACAAGCACTACGCCACCCTTGCGGTGGGCTGCACCGGAGGCAAGCACCGCTCGGTAGCCATCTCGGAGGAGCTGGCCCGCCGCCTGGACCAGGTCCCCAACGTCACGGTGAACACCGTGCACCGCGACCTGGGTCGGGAATGAACATGGCGCAGCCCTTCCCGGTGCCGCAGCCGACCGGGCCGGTGCCGATCGTCCCCTCGACGGCCCAGTCCCGCGGCGCGGTTCCTTCGCGCCGTCGTTCCTTCCGGGTGTCCGCGCTCGGCGGCGGACATGGCCTCTCCGCCACGCTGGCGGCCCTGCGGATCATCGCCGCGGAGCACCTGACGGCTGTGGTCACCGTCGCCGACGACGGCGGCTCTTCGGGCCGCATCCGCCAGGACATGGACGTCCTCCCGCCTGGAGATCTGCGCATGGCGCTGGCCGCGCTGTGCGACGACACCGAGTGGGGCAGGACCTGGGCCCAGGTCATGCAGCACCGGTTCCGCTCCCGCGACGGAGTCAGCGGGAGTCTGGACGACCACGCCATGGGCAACCTGCTGATCGTCGCACTCTGGGAGCTCATCGGCGACCCGGTGGACGGGCTGCGTTGGGCCGGGGCTCTGCTCGGCGCCCGTGGACAGGTGCTGCCGATGTCCCGGGAGCCGCTCACGATGTCGGGTCTGGTCCATCGGCCGGCCCGGCTGGGGGAGGAGCCTCCGGAGCCGATCCGGGTCTCCTCCCAGGTGGAGCTGGCCCATGCCGGCCAGCTCGGGCGGCTGACCGGGGTGCGCCTGCATCCGGAGGACGCCCAGGCCTGCACCGAGGCGGTGACCGCCATCGAGCTCTCCGACTGGGTCGTCTTCGGACCGGGGTCCTGGTACACCTCGGTGCTGCCGCATCTGCTGCTGGACGGGCTCAGCACTGCTCTGTGTGAGACCGAGGCCAAGCGGTGTATTGTGATGAACCTCACGGCGGACACGGATGAGACTGTCGGGATGTCCCCGGCGGATCATCTGGAGATCCTCATCGACCACGCTCCTGACCTGCACGTGGACAGGATCATCGCCGATCCGGCCTCTGTGCGGGGCGACGAGCGCACCGCCTTCGAGGATGCGGCGGCGCGGCTCGGTGCCCATGTCAGCTACCACCGAGTGCACAAGGAGGAGGACCCCGAGGTCCACGACCCGCTCCGCCTGGCGATCGCCTTCGACGAGGTCTTCGGGACCTGAGGGTCGAAGCCCCGGATGGGAGGCTCTGCGTCCTGCATGTCATGCGGCTCACACCCTCGACGCCTTGCCCAGCTGATTCCAGTACCATGTCGAAGCCCGTTGCCGAGCTGACCGCGACAGAATTCACCGGAGGAACGTTCATATGGCGCTGACCGAGTCGGTCAAGGAAGAGCTCTCTCGCCAGGAGATCTCCACATCCTCCGAGCGCAAGGCCGAGGTCTCGGCCATGCTGCGGTTCGCCGGCGGGCTGCATATCATCTCGGGCCGGATCGTCATCGAGGCCGAGCTCGACCACGCCGCGACCGCCAGGCGGCTGCGGGCCGCGGTCACCGAGGTCTACGGCCACTCCAGCGAGATCATCGTGGTCTCCGGCAGCGGGCTGAAGAGGGGGAGCCGCTATGTGGTCCGGGTGGTGCGCGAAGGGGAGGCCCTCGCTCGCCAGACCGGACTGCTCGACGCTCGCGGGCGCCCTGTGCGCGGCCTGCCCTCGGTGATCGTCAACGGATCCGTCGCCGACGCCGTCGCCGTCTGGCGCGGAGCCTTCCTCGCCCACGGTTCGCTCACCGAGCCGGGGAGGTCCTCCTCGCTGGAGGTCACCTGCCCGGGCCCTGAGGCCGCGCTGGCGCTCGTGGGTGCCGCCCGCCGATTGGGCATCACCGCCAAGGCGCGCGAAGTGCGCACGGTGGACCGGGTGGTCATCCGTGACGGTGACTCCATCGCTCAGCTGCTGACCCGTATGGGCGCCCATCAGGCGCTGCTGGTCTGGGAGGAGCGTCGGATGCGCAAGGAGGTCCGTGCCACTGCCAATCGGCTGGCGAACTTCGACGACGCCAACCTTCGACGCTCCGCACAGGCAGCCGTCGCCGCCGGGGCTCGGGTGGAGCGTGCGCTGGAGATCCTGGGCGAAGAGGTGCCTGAGCATCTCCGGTATGCCGGCGAGCTCCGGCTGCAGCACAAGCAGGCCTCGCTGGACGAGCTGGGCCGGCTGGCCGAGCCGCCGATGACGAAGGACGCCATCGCCGGACGTATCCGGCGGCTGCTCGCCATGGCGGACAAGCGGGCCCAGGACCTGGACATGCCCGGCACCGACATCAATGTCACGCCGGACATGCTCGACGGCTGACCTCAGTCGCCAGGAGGCATTTAGGAATGCCTAAATATTGATCTCGGCAGTGCATTTCCTCCCGTGGTGAACATCGGCTGTCATAGTCGGTAACCCCTTATGCGTTCTCGGTCGGAGTCATAGGATTGAAGGCGATCGGGGCTCGACGTCCCGGCCCGATGAATCCCTGCTGCAAGGAGCACCGCATGGCTGAGTACACGCTTCCTGAACTCGACTACGACTACGCCGCTCTGGAGCCGCACATCTCCGCGCGCATCATGGAGCTGCATCACTCCAAGCATCATGCGACCTACGTCAAGGGCGCCAACACGGCGCTGGAGAAGCTCGCCGAGGCCCGAGAGAAGGGCGACTACGCCACCACGCCGAAGCTGCTGAAGGATCTGCAGTTCAACCTGGGCGGCCACACCAACCACACGATCTTCTGGAAGAACCTCTCTCCGGAGGGTCAGGAGCGTCCCGAGGGCGAGCTCGCCGCCGCCGTCGACGAGTACTTCGGCTCTTTCGAGAAGTTCCAGGAGCAGTTCACCCAGGCCGCGCTGACCATCCAGGGCTCCGGCTGGGCGATCCTCGCCTTCGAGCCACTCGGCGGCAATCTAGTGATCGAGCAGTTCTACGACCAGCAGAACGGCGTGCCGGTGGCCACCACCCCGCTGCTGATGCTGGACATGTGGGAGCACGCGTTCTACCTCGACTATCAGAACGTCAAGCCGGACTACGTGAAGGCGTTCTGGAACATCGTGAACTGGGAGGACGTGGCCCGGCGCCTGGAAGCGGCGCGCTCCGGCGCCGCCAAGCTGGTCACTCCCTGACCCGCGGCCGGGAGCCTCTCCCGGCCCGGACTCAGATGGTCCATATCGTGGACTCATGCCGAAAAGCTCACCCGTGATGCGCTGAGGTATGAGAGAATATGACCTGATAATTCAAGACTGCGTTCTACGGACAACCTGAGAACAACGAAGTTGTTGGGGGTCAGTGGCGCCGGGCGAGAGCCCGCGCTGCTGATCCCCAACGTGTT
The DNA here is from genome assembly GCF_013410745.1 of Nesterenkonia xinjiangensis. Taxonomy (NCBI): domain Bacteria; kingdom Bacillati; phylum Actinomycetota; class Actinomycetes; order Micrococcales; family Micrococcaceae; genus Nesterenkonia; species Nesterenkonia xinjiangensis. Next base: position 3,136,122 of record NZ_JACCFY010000001.1, read on the forward strand.
TCTCGGGACGGTTTCGACCCGCTCCGGATCCCGGGGCGGGTACGCAGTCCGCGCACCTCATCGGTCCGCCGACCCGGTGGACGGAGAAGTCTAGGAAGGGAACCTATGGCGACGAAGATCGCGATCAACGGCTTTGGACGCATCGGCCGCAACGTGCTCCGTGTGATCGAGGACCAGGGGCATGACCTGGAGCTCGTGGCGATCAATGACCTCACCGAGCCCGGCCAGCTGGTCAACCTGACCAAGTATGACTCGGTCCTCGGCCGTTTCCCGCAGGACGTCTCCCTCGACGGTGACCACCTCGTCGTCGGTGACCGTCGCATCCGCCTGCTCTCGGACCGCGACCCGGCGAACCTGCCCTGGGGCGATCTGGACGTGGACGTCGTCCTGGAGTGCACCGGCTTCTTCACCACCAAGGACACCGCCGGCAAGCACCTGGAGGCCGGCGCGAAGAAGGTCATCGTCTCGGCCCCGGGCAAGGGCGTGGACGCGACGCTGGTGATGGGCATCAACGAGGACACTTACGACGCCGAGAACCACACCGTGGTCTCCAACGCCTCGTGCACCACGAACTGCCTGGCTCCGCTGGTGAAGGTCCTCAACGACGAGTTCGGCATCGTCGAGGGCCTGATGACCACCGTGCACGCCTACACCGGCGACCAGCGTCTGCACGACGCCCCGCACAGCGACCCGCGCCGCGCCCGCGCCGCCGGCGTGAACATGGTGCCGACCTCCACCGGTGCGGCCGCCGCCATCGGTGCGGTCATCCCCGAGGTCGACGGGAAGCTCGATGGCTTCGCCGTCCGCGTCCCGGTGATCACCGGCTCCGGCACCGACCTGACGGTGACCGTCGAGAAGGACGGTGTGACCGCCGAAGACGTCAACGCCGCCTTCAAGAAGGCTGCTGAGGCGGAGCTCAAGGGCATCCTGGCCTACAACGAGGACCCGATCGTGTCCTCCGACATCGTCGGCGACTCGCACTCATCGATCTTCGACGCCCCGCTGACGAAGGTCATCGGCCACACCGTCAAGGTGTTCTCCTGGTATGACAACGAGTACGGCTACAGCTCGCGCCTGGCGCAGATGGCCGTGCACGTCGGCGCCAAGCTCTGAACGGACCACCGCCTCTGCGGCCGGTGATCCGATGACCGAGGCCCCGCCTGCCCGACCGCCTGCGCGGACGTGGCAGGCGGGGCCTCGTGCGTCCCCCCCCCGTCCCGATCCCTCTGACCGATTGGTACTCTGAATCCCATGACTGCCTCCACTCTGGACACCCTGCTGGCTGACGGCGTCACCGGACGTCGCGTCCTGGTCCGTTCGGACCTCAACGTCCCTCTCGACGGCGGGGCCGTCACCGACGACGGCCGCATCCGCGCCTCACTGCCGGTGCTGGAGAAGCTCGCCCGGGCCGGCGCGAAGGTGCTCGTCACCGCCCACCTAGGCCGGCCCAAGGGGCAGGTGGATCCGCAGTTCTCGCTGGCACCCGTCGCCTCCCGCATGGCTGAGCTCAGCGAGGTCCCGGTGCGTCGCGCCGAGGACCTGGTGGGCCCCTCCGCGACGCAGGCCGCCGCTGATCTGGCCGACGGCGGGATCCTGCTCCTGGAGAACGTCCGCTTCGACCCCCGCGAGACCTCCAAGGACGGCGCCGAGCGTGCGGCGCTGGCTGCTGAGCTGGCCGCGCTGACGGGCGGGTCCGGCGCCTACGTGAACGACGCCTTCGGTGCGGTGCACCGTCGTCACGCCTCGGTCGCCGACATCACCTCCGAGCTGCCCGCTTACCAGGGGGACCTGGTGCGGGACGAGCTCGTCGTCCTCGAGCGGCTCACCGAGTCCCCGCAGCGCCCCTACACGGTGGTGCTGGGTGGGTCCAAGGTCTCGGACAAGCTCGCCGTCATCGAGAACCTGATGGCCCGTGCTGACACGCTGCTCATCGGCGGCGGGATGGTCTTCACCTTCCTGAAGGCACAGGGCCACGGGATCGGCAACTCCCTGGTGGAGGATGACAAGCTCGACACCGTGCGCGGCTTCCTCGCCGCGGCCCAGCGTCACGGCTGCCGCATCGTGCTGCCCACCGACATCGTCATGGCCTCCGCCTTCGCCGCCGACGCGGAGCACGAGGTGCTGCCGGTCGAGAAGCTGGAGTCCGGTGCCCATGGTGCCGAGGCGCTGGGTCTGGACATCGGCCCGGAGACGGCCGAGGCGTTCGCGCGAGAGATCGGCGACTCGAACACCGTGTTCTGGAACGGCCCCATGGGCGTCTTCGAGATGGAGGCCTTCGCCTCCGGCACCGCAGCGGTGGCCCGGGCGCTGACCCAGACGCAGGCCTTCACCGTGGTCGGCGGCGGGGACTCCGCCGCGGCCGTGCGACGTCTGGGCTTCGAGGAGTCCGGCTTCGGCCACATCTCCACCGGCGGGGGCGCGAGTCTCGAGTACCTGGAGGGGAAGTCCCTCCCGGGCATCGACGCGCTGCAGCGCTGATCCGCCGGATCCAGGGCATTCTGAGACCCCACGCGACACCCCGCGACCGACCACTGTTGGAAGGACCACCCCACTCATGACCGCACAGAAGGACGGACAGTTCGTCCGCCGCCCGCTGATCGCCGGCAACTGGAAGATGAACATGGACCATATGCAGGGCATCGCCCTGGTCCAGAAGCTGGCCTGGACTCTGGACGACGCAGGCCACGACTTCGAGCGCGTGCAGGTCTCGGTGTTCCCGCCGTTCACCGACCTGCGCGGCGTGCAGACGCTGGTGACCGGTGACAAGCTCTCGCTGGACTACGGTGCCCAGGACCTCTCTGAGCACGACGCCGGCGCCTACACCGGTGACATCTCTGGCCAGTTCCTCCATCGCCTGGGCTGCGCCCAGGTGCTCATCGGCCACTCGGAGCGCCGGGAGGTCCATGGGGAGTCGGACGAGCTCCTCAACCGCAAGATCCGCGCCGCGCTGCGCCACGAGCTCGTGCCGGTGCTCTGCGTGGGCGAGGGCCTGGAGGTCCGCCAGGCCGGAGAGCACGTCTCGCACACCCTGGCGCAGCTCGATGGTGCGCTGGAGGGCCTCGGCGCCGAGGAGCTCAGCCAGCTCGTCGTCGCCTACGAGCCCGTGTGGGCCATCGGCACCGGCGAGGTCGCCGGGCCGCAGGACGCCCAGGAGATGGCCGCGGCTGTCCGCGCCCACCTGGCGCAGCGCTACTCAGCGGAGTTCGCCGACGGCGTGCGCGTGCTCTACGGCGGCTCCGTGAAGGCGAAGAACGTGGCGTCGATCCTGGCCGGTGCCGACGTCGACGGCGCCCTGGTCGGCGGCGCGAGCCTGGAGGCTGAGGAGTTCGCCGGCATCGCCTCTTTCGAGAAGCACGTCGACACGGGCGACGCAGGCTGACGCGCCGGGTTATCCTGATAGCTGCTGAAACAACAACCGTCCACGAAAGGCCGCTGTGTCTGCACTGACCATCGCCCTCCAGGTCCTCCTGGCCGTCATCAGCCTCCTGCTGATCCTGCTGATCCTGCTCCACAAGGGTCGCGGCGGCGGCATGTCCGACATGTTCGGCGGCGGCGTGACCTCCTCGCTGGGATCCTCCGGCGTCGCGGAGCGCAACCTCAATCGGCTCACCATCACGCTCGGCGTGATGTGGGGCCTCATCGTCGTCGCGCTCGGCCTGCTCATCCAGGTGAACGTGGACGTCTGACCGGCCCGGGGAAGCGTCCCCCGCACATCATCGCGAAGGCCCGCGACCCAGCGCCGTGAAGGGCTCGGTCGCGGGCCTTTCGCATGGTGGGGGCGTCTCGTGAAGAGGCTGAGAGCTGCTCAGCCGCCCCCGGGGTCACCCTCCAGATGCTGTGCGGGCAGATCGCGGCGGCGCAGGGGGTCGGGAGGACTCGGACCGATGTGGTCGATGCATCGGCGGAAGAGGGCCTTCGGGAAAGAAGAGCCCTCCGATCACGTCCACGCCCACCAAATCGCCGGGAGCCGGCTGCCAGCCCGCGGTCTCTCCGCGCATGCGCCGGCCCGACCAGTGCAGCTCCACCGTGTGGGCATGCCGGCCGTAGAGGCTGGAGACCACGTCGGCACCTCCGGTCTCCTCCGGACCGACGGGGGAGAGGACCACATGGTTCGGCGTCACGGCGAGCTGACCCGGCACCGAGGGCTCACCCTCGGGAAGGTCGGTGGAGACGTTGCGGCGGGGAACCATCAGCGGGAGCCCGTCCGCGTGGAAGCCGTGTGAGTCCAGGACCCCGTTCAGGAGCGTGGCGTCGTTGAGGAACTGTGCGACGAAGCCGGTGGCCGGCTGCGCCACGACCTCGGCAGGGCGCCCTGCCTGCAGAATCCGACCCTGGTCCAGGACCACGATGCGATCTGCGATGGCGAGAGCCTCTGAACGGTCATGGGTGACATGCAGAACGGTGAGGCCCAGATCCTTGGCCATCGACTGCAGCTGGGAGCGCAGCGTGGCCCGCAGCGGCTCATCCAGCGCGGAGAGCGCCTCGTCGAGCAGGAGCACACGGGGCTGATGGATGATAGCCCGGGCCAAGGCGACCCGCTGACGCTGTCCGCCGGAGAGCTGGTCGGGCCGGCGTCCTCCCATGCCCGCCAGCCCCACCAGATCCAGCACCTCCGCGACGCGCCGTTCCCGCCGGGGTCGTCGGACGCCGGCCAGCTTGAGCGGGTAGGCGATGTTCTCGCCCACCTTCATATGCGGCCACAGCGCGTGCTGCTGGAAGACCATCCCGAGTCCGCGGTGCTCCACGGCGACGAGGCTCTCCGGAGCTGAGACTGGGGCGCCGTCGATGCTGATGGTCCCTGCGCTCGGGGAGATGAAGCCGGCGAGGCTGCGCAGCAGAGTGGTCTTCCCTGATCCGGACGGCCCGACCAGGGCGATAAACTCGCCGTCGGCGATGTCCAGGGAGACGGACCTCAGGGCCTGATGCCCGTCGGCGAAGGTGACGTCGACGGAGTCGAAGTTCACGGTGCTCATGGCGGTGTCCTTTCAGCGGGAGCGCAGTCGGCTGGTGATCAGTCCCATGCCCACCAGCCCGACCACGGTGACCAGGACTGAGAGCGCGGCGGCGGGCCCGTAGGAGCCCGCCTGCTGCAGGTTGAAGATGGCGACGCCGAGGGTCTGCGCGTTCGGCGCCAGCAGCAGCGCGGAGATGGTCAGCTCGCGCATCGCCGTGAGGAAGACCAGCAGAGCACCGGCGGCCGCAGCGGGGATCGCCAGGCGGACCGAGACGTCGGAGAAGGCACGGACGGGGTTGGCGCCGCTGATCCGTGCCGCTTCCTCCAGGGTGGCGGAGGTCGATCTCAGAGGGGCCTCGATCGCCTGGACCACCAGCGCGAGGAAGGACATCACATACGCGCAGAGGATCAGCCACGGGCTGTTGTAGAGGCCGAGATGAGGGGCCAGCAGGAGCCACCCGACGGCGACGATCAGCCCGGGGACGGCCAGAGGAAGCAGCGCGGTGGTGCGCAGCGCGCTCCGACAGGGAAGCGAGGTGCGGGTGATGACGGTCCCGATCGCCAGTCCCACCGTGCCGGTGATGAGTGCGGCACCCGCGGCCAGGCCGAGACTCAGCTGCGTCCCCTCAGTGGTCCAGCGGCTCTGCAGCACGGTGCCGAAGTGCTGCAGACTCAGGTTCTCCCAGGTGAGGTCCACACCGGGGGCAGGCATCAGGGACTGCAGGAGCAGAGCGCTCAGCGGCAGGACTGTGATGCCCATCACGAAGCTCCAGGTGAGCCCTCCCAGCAGCAACGGACGCCGGAGCCTGACCAGCTCTGCGGCCGAGTAGGAGGTCTCCATGGGGTAGGACCCCCGGGAGAATCTGCGCATGAGCAGCATGCCCAGCGCCGTCATCGCCAGGAGCACGCCACCGACGCAGGCCGCCAGCTCCACCGGGTTCTCTACGGTGCCGGAGCGGACGAATCGGTAGGCGATCGTCGCCAGGGTCTCATAGCGCTCCGGCCCGCCCACCAGCGCGGGGATCCCGAAGTCGCCGAGGTTCGAGACCGCCACCAGGATGAAGGACGAGACGAGTGCCGGCTTCAGCAGAGGAAGGGTCACGTCCCGCAGCGCACGCCGGCTGTCGGCCCCTGAGGCCCTTGCCGCCTCCTCCAGCTCCGCCGGGATACGGGCCAGGGCGGCGGCGATGAGCAGATAGGCGATCGGATACGAGTGCAGGGCCAGGAGCACGATGACGCCGTCACCCCCGTAGATGATCCACAGCGGGCTGCCGAGCAGATCCTGCGCGACGCTGTTGATCAATCCGGAGGGCCCGAAGAGGCCTGTCCAGCTGATCGCTCCGATGAAGGGCGGGATGAGCATGGGGCTCAGCGCGAGGATCCTCAGCGCGGCGCGCCCAGGCAGCGAGGTGTGCTCGATCAGCAGCACCAACGCTGCGGCGATGAGAACAGCCAGGATCCCGGAGCCGGTGGCGGAGGCGAAGCTGTTCCATGCCGCGCGCGCGACGTCGGGCTGTGCGAGCTCCGGAAGGCGGCCGCTGACCGCCCCGTGGAGCACCACCGTGCCGAGCGGCACCAGCACCAGGCCGAGGCAGAACAACCACAGCCCGGCGTTGAGGAGTCCCAGGGAGGGCGAGCGGAGCAGGGAGGCCCGCCCTCCCCGGAGGTCAGCCTCCGATGTGGCCGTTGAAGGCATCCAGCGCCTCACTGTGGACCTCGGTGATCTCCTGGAGGTCTGCGTCCATGAACTCGATCTCCCCGAGAGCCGGGGCTCCCTCCGGGCTGCCGGCATCCGTGCGGACCGGCAGGTAGTTCTGCCCTACGGCGAACTCCTGCCCGCGCCGGCTGATCACATAGTCGACGAAGGCCTGGGCCGCTTCGGGTTCCTCGGTGGCCTCGAAGATGCCGATGGGCTGGTAGATGGAGGGCACGCCCTCGGCGGGGTAGGAGACCTCCACCGGGGAGCCGGCGTCGCGCAGGTCGCGCATCATGAAGTCCACCACGATGCCGACCGGCTGGCTGCCCTCGGCCACGGCCTGTCCCACGGGGCCGTTGGACTCGGCGATGACCGGGGAGTTGGCGCCCAGCTGCTCGAACCAGGACTCGCCGAGGCCCGGGTGGAGATACCAGACAGCCGAGTTGAACGCGGCGGCGCCGGAGACGGCGGGGTCGGGCAGGGTGATCTGGCCGTCGTATGCGGCCTCGGAGAGCTCCTGCCAGGACGATGGAGGGGTGTCGAGCTCATGGGTGTTGTAGGCGATGACGGTGGGGATGACACGGGTGCCCACGTAGTAGCCCTCCGGATCCCGCCAGGTCTCGGAGACCGAGGAGAGCTCCTCGGAGTCCAGCTCCCTGAGGAGGCCGTCCTCCTTGAACCCTTCGAAGGTCGGCGCGTCGGCCGCCAGGAAGACGTCGGCCCCGGGGCCGACGCCGCTGAGGTCGGTCTCCAGGCGTGCGGTCAGGTCCCCGGTCCCGGCCCGGAAGACGTCGACCTGGATGTCCGGCTCCACCTCGCGGAAGTCGGCGAGCAGCGCGTCGATCTTCTCCTGAGGCTCCGAGGTGTAGAGCGTGATGGTCGCGCCGTCGGGCGCCCCCGCCGCGCCGCTTCCGCAGGCGGTGAGCAGCAGGCCGGAGAGCACAGCGATGCTGAGCGCGGACCGGCGTCGTGCGGTGTGTGACATGGTTCCTCTGCTCTGTTGGTTCTGCTCTGTTGGTTCTGCGTTGTGTGGTGATCAGGTGTGGTGATCAGGCGTGATGAGGTGGACATCGGAGGCCTGCGGCGGGGCGCCGAAGAGCAGCGGGGCGTCCTCGGTCAGCGGGAAGGCGGTGACGCTCCAGGCCTCGGGAGTGAGGCTCAGCAGGCAGTATCCGGGGGCGTCGGCACCGCCTGCCGGGGCAGAGGCTCCCGGGAGCATGATCTGTCGGTAGGAGAGCGCGGGCCCGCTCCAGACAGGGTGAGCACCTAAGCTGCCGCTCTGGGCGTGGTGGTAGTGACCGGTGAGGAGCAGACGGACATCGTCGCCGCTGCGCCGCAGCAGCTCACCGAGCGCCGCCGGGTTCCGGAGACCTTTGCCCTGCAGCGCCGGCAGCGGAGAGGTCAGTGGGCTGTGGTGCAGGCACAGGACCGTCCCCAGGGGGAAGCAGGGCCGCTCGCGGAGCTCATGCTCCAGCCATTCCAGCTGAGCCGGATCCAGCTGCCCGGAGGAGCTGTCCACGACGATGAGGCGCAGCCCTTCCACCTCTCGGGCGAAGAACCGGCGCGCCAGCAGCCCGGTGAAGCGGTCGGCCGCCACGACGTCATGGTTGCCGACCACGGGGATCAGCGCCGCGCCGAGCGAACTGGCGAGTCGCTCCAGCTCCTCCATCGCCGGCGCCAGCGCAGCAGGGGAGCAGCGGTCGATGATGTCCCCGGTGACCAGCACGACGTCGACCTCCGGGCGATGCTCGGTGAGCTGGCTCTGCAGGGCGCGGATGCGCGCGAGTCCGTCGACCTCGCCGTAGAGGTCTCCACCGGCGGTGGCGTGGATGTCGCTGAGGTGGAGGATGTTCAGCTGCATGCCGCAGCCCCTGTGCCCAGAGTGATCAGGGCTTCTTCGCTCATCCCGTGGTGGCGGAGATAGCCGGAGGCCCCTCCATAGAGGGTCTCCACCGTCTGGAGGGTCGCAGCCAGCGCGTCGTTGGGGCTGGTGGTGTGCACCGCGAACGCGGAGCGGTGGTCCTGCTCGTCCAGCCCACGCCGCGTCAGCGTGGCCAGCACAGTGCGGTGGTGCTCCTCGGGAAGCTGGCCGGCGGAGAGCGCATAGTCCTTCAGGACGGCGGGAAGGGCGTCCCCGGAAGCCCGGCGCAGCAGGGCGGTCACCAGCCCCGTGCGGTCCTTGCCGATCGCGCAGTGGACCAGAGCCGGTCCGGGCGCCTCGTCCACAGTCTGCGCCGCCTCGGCGATGGCTCCGCCGCGCTCGTTCAGCAGGAAGGAGCAGATCTCCGGCAGCGTCCCGGTCTGCGGCGGGCCGTCAGGAAACTGATAGAGGGGGACATGGTGCACCTCGAGCCCGGGCAGCCGGGGACTGAGCCGTTCGGAGGGATCGCGGAGATCCACCACAGTGGTCACCCCGAGGTGGAGAAGCCGACGGTGACCGGAGGTCTGCAGTCTGTCCAGGTGGGCCGAGCGAAGCAGCCAGGGACGTCCATCTGCTCTTGTGCCGGCGACGCGGGTGTTGAACGTGCCGGGGAGGTCGAGGATGTCTGCCACGCGTGCGTCACCATTTCATGGGCCTGAGAACCTTGCGGCTCCATCGTGGTGACTGCAGGTGAACAGCGGACGACGCAGAAGGCATCGATCGTTGAGGCCCGGGTGAACTCACGGATCTCCAAGGAGGTCCCCAGCGGGAGGCCGGTGTGCCCGGGGAGTGGGGGGGGAGCTCCGCCGCGCAGCGGTGGGCGGACTGCCCCGAGCCTTCAGAGCTTCGAGGCTGCGGCCCTGTCCAGGTGCCAGACGGTCTCCGCCGCGCCGCGGGCGTTCTTGGCCGGGATCTCCTCCACCGGGGTGCCCACCTGGAATGCCTTCTCCGCGGCGTCGGCCTTGTCCTCACCGGTCACCACGGTCCAGACCCGGTGAGCGCTGTGGATCGCGTCGAAGGTCAGCGAGACCCGCGCAGGCGGCGGCTTGGGGGAGTCCTCTTCACCCACCGTGCTGCGTCCCGTGACGGCCAGGGAGGTCTTGCCGGGGAAGAGGCTGGCGATGTGGCCGTCGGGGCCGACGCCCAGCAGGATCACCGCGAAGCGCGGCAGCGCCAGGCCCGCGGGGGAGTCGTGCGGAGCATGTGCGGCCAGCTGTGCGGCATAGATCTCGGCACCGGCCGCAGGGGTCTCAGCCTCGGCGAAGGACGGCATCCGGTGGATGTTCTCCACGGGAAGGCCGTATGCGGCGACCAGCAGGTCCAGCAGCGCCTCGTCGGCCTGCTGGGCATTGCGCTCGGGATCTCCCGTCGGGAGCAGCCGCTCGTCCCCCCACCAGAAGTGCACGGCCGCCAGATCGAGTCCTTCGGCGGCGCCGGAGCGGAACAGCTCCGCGGCCGCCGCGAGCGTGCCGATGCCGGCCCCGCCGCCGGTGAGGACGACGTGGGCGGCCCCCTCCTCCTCGACAGTGCGGCGCAGCAGTGCGACGAGCCTCTCAGCCACGGCCCGGCACAGTGAGTCCCTGTCCTCGAACAGCTCGGTGCGGGGTTCGGCGGCGGCGGTGTTCAGCGACACGGTCATGGGTCGGTCTCTCCTCGGGGACGGGGATTCAGACGGCGGACTGCTCCATGCAGGCCGAGAGGTCGGTCTGGGGGAGCCCGCGGGTGAGGACCTCACCGAAGACCTCGTCGGCGTCGAGACGCCGCATCTCCTCGGAGAGGCAGTCCTCCAACGTGCGGTGCGGCAGCGGCACCTGCTGCACCGGGGCGTCCTGAAGGTGCAGGGAGGCGATGTCGCCCCCCGGACGGGACAGCACGACGTCGCCCGCATCGGTGTGCAGCCGCACGGCGCTCAGACCGCGGTCCACGGTGTGCCGGGTCAGCATGACCGGCACTCCCAGTGCCAGCTGCAGCCAGGCCGCCAGCAGCGCGGAGCTGGGCAGCTCCGGGGCCGCCTCCACCGTCGCGCCGGTGATGTCCTCGGCGTCCATGGTGTCCAGGATGCTGGCCAGCTGGATTCGCCAGCCGGTGATGCGGGTCCACGCCAGGTCCGAGTCGCCGTCGTGGTAGCTCTCGGCCACGGTGCGCAGCGCCTCCAGCGGGCGGGCGCTACGGGCGGTGTCGGTGATGCGCCGGTGCGCGATGCTGCCGATCGGAGTGCGGCTCACATCCTCCGGCACCTCGTCGGCCCACCAGGCGACGATCGGGGCATCAGGCAGCAGCAGCGCGGCCACCATGGCCTCGTTCTGCTCGGCCAGTTCGCCGGAGGCGCGCAGCACGATCACCTCCGAGGCGCCGGCGTCGCCGCCCACGCGGATCTGGGCGTCCAGACGCGTGGGGCCGGCGGGGTCGCCGGCGGCCAGCACGATGATCCGGCAGGGATGCTCCCGCGAGGCCAGGTTCGCCGCGGCGATGGCCGGCTCCGAGTTCTCCTCGGAAGCCAGGATCACCAGCGTCAGCACGCGGGTCAGGGCGACGACTCCGCCGGCCTCCCGCATCTGGTTCATCTGCTTGGAGACCTTCGAGGTCGTGGTGTCCGGAATGTCAACGATCACAGGTCATCTCCTCGTCTTGCCCGGCTACGGCCGGCGCCAGGTGCGTCCGTCGCGGGCCAGCAGCTCCTGGGCCGACGGAGGGCCCCAGCTGCCCGGAGCATAGGGCTCCGGCTGCTCGTCCAAGGAGGCCCAGTGCTCCTCGAACGGGTCGAGGATCTTCCAGGACAGCTCCACCTCCTCGTGCCGGGGGAACAGCGGAGGCTCACCGAGCAGGACATCCAGGATGAGCCGCTCATAGGCCTCGGGACTGTCCTCCGTGAACGCATGCCCATAGCCGAAGTCCATGGTCACATCGCGCACCTCCATCTGGGTGCCGGGCACCTTGGAGGCGAAGCGGATGGTCGCTCCCTCGTCAGGCTGGACCCGGATGACCACGGCGTTCTGTCCGAACTCATGGTCGTCGTGGTCCAGGAACAGCAGGTTGGGGGCGCGCTTGAAGATCACGGCGATCTCGGTGACCCGGCGCCCGAGGCGCTTGCCAGCACGCAGGTAGAACGGCACTCCCGCCCAGCGGCGGGTGTTGATGTCCAGCTTCAGAGCCGCGAAGGTCTCGGTCCTCGAGGCGGGGTTGAACCCCTCCTCGTCGAGGAATCCGACGACCTTCTCGCCACCCTGCCAGCCCGAGGTGTACTGCCCGCGTGCGGAAGCCGCATCAAGGTCCTCGGGCAGGTTGACGGCGGCCAGCACCTTCTCCTTCTCGGCGCGCAGGTCCTTTGCGTCGAAGGAGATCGGCTCCTCCATCGCGGTGAGAGCCAGGAGCTGCAGCAGGTGGTTCTGGATCACGTCTCGGGCGGCGCCGACGCCGTCGTAGTAGCTGGCGCGGCCGCCGATGCCGATGTCCTCGGCCATGGTGATCTGAACGTGATCCACATGCTGGGCGTTCCAGAGGGGCTCGAAGAGCTGGTTCGCGAAGCGCAGCGCCAGAAGGTTCTGCACGGTCTCCTTGCCCAGGTAGTGGTCGATGCGGAACACCGAGTCCGAGGGGAAGACCTGCTCCACCACGCGGTTGAGCTCGCGGGCCGACGTCAGGTCATGCCCGAAGGGCTTCTCGATGACCACCCGGCTCCACGGCGCGGTGCGGCCGTTGCGCGAGGCGGTCTCCTCCGCGCGGCCGGCGAGCCCGTGCGCGGAGAGCTTCTCACAGACGATCTCGAAGGAGTTCGGCGGGATCGAGAGGTAGAAGGCGTGGTTGCCGCGTGTGCCGCGGGACTCCTGGACCTCTCGCAGCGTCTCGCCGAGCCGGGAATAGGCGTCGTCGTCGTCGAAGCCGGTGGCCGGGACGAACCTCAGGCCTGCGGAGAGCTGGTCCCACACACGCTGGTCGAAGCTGGTACGGGCAGAGGCCTTCACATGGGCGAGGACCTCCTCGGCGAACTGCTCGTGCGTCCATTCGCGACGGCCGAAGCCGACCAGTGAGAAGCTCGGCGGCAGCAGCCCCCGGTTCGCGAGGTCGTAGATGGCAGGCAGCAGCTTCTTGCGGGCCAGGTCACCAGTGACGCCGAACATCACCATGGCGTTGGGCCCGGCGATGCGGTTCAGGCGCCGGTCCCGGACGTCGCGCAGCGGGTTGCTGCTGCGGGCGGTGCGGCTGCTGCGCTGGGTGCTCCGAAGAGTCGGATTCATACGAGCTCTCTCTGTGTCTCTCCTGGTCAGGACAGGGCGTCTCGACTGTGCGTGTCAGGACAGGGCGTCGACGGCGTCGAGGACCTGTGTGAGTCCCGCGGCACGGTCCTTCAGATGCACCTGCAGCACCGGCATGCCGTGGCCCGCGAGGACTTGGGCGTCCCCGGCAGCCTGGGCGCCGATCAGCTTCTGCAGGGTGAAGGGACGCTCCGGGACCTCGACGTCCGTGTCGGCATCGGTGGTGATCTGCAGGAACGCCCCCACGTGTGGTCCGCCCTTGTGGAACTGGCCGGTGGAGTGCAGGAAGCGCGGACCCCACCCGAAGGTGACGGGACGGCCGGTGAGCGCGGCCAGCTGCGGTCGCACCTCCTCCAGACGGGTCTCGGTGGTCCGGTCCAGGTAGGCCATGACCGCGAGGTAGCCGTCGCTGGGCACCTGTCCGAGCAGCGCACGCAGGGCGGAGACGAGGTCCTCGCCCGTCGCGGCACCGCCGTCGCCCCGGATCTCCACGGATCCGTCGACGACGGCCTCGCCGGCCTCCGGGGCGGGGGTGTCGAGCAGCCCACGTGCCGCGGTCTTGGCCGACTCCACGTCGGGCTGATCGAAGGGGTTGATGCCCAGCAGAGCGCCGGCCACGGCCGTGGCGACCTCCCAGAGGACGAACTGGGCGCCCAGGCTGCCGCCGGTGCGGACCACATGGGGGGTCACCACCGTGTCAGCGGCGTCGCCGTCCACCGAGGAGCCCTCCTCGACGTCGGGGTCGATGATCTGCACGACCAGGACGTCGTCGAGCTCACTGGTCAGCTCCGGCTCGCCGTCGGAGACGATGACCGGGAGCACGCCGGTGCCCTCCTTGCCGGTCGACTCGGCGATGAGCTGCTCGATCCACGCGCCGAGCCCGACCAGCGGGGAGCCGGCGTCGGTGATGACCAGCTTGTTACGCAGCGGCTGGGTGCCGCCGATCGCCGAGGCCAGCTGCAGCCCCGGGTTGGCGTCGTCGTCGCCGGTCAGCACCGTGAAGGCCTCTTCGGCATCGTCCAGCAGGCTCTCGACGTCGGCTCCGGCCAACCCGGACGGCACGAGGCCGAAGGCTGTGAGCGCGGAGTATCTGCCGCCCACCGTGGGGTCGGCCTCGAAGATGGCGCGCACGCCTTCTGACGCCGCCGACTGCGCGAGCGGGGAGCCCGGGTCGGTGACGATCACCGTCCGGGACGCGGCATCGATGCCGGCGGCCGCGAAGGCGGCGGAGACGATGCGGCGCTGCGAGTCGGTCTCCACTGTGGAGCCGGACTTGGAGGACACCACGAGCACCGTGCGTCCGATGTCCTCGCCGACGACTGCCGCGACGTGCTGCGGGTCCGTGGAGTCCAGCACGGTCAGCGACACTCCGTCGGTGGCGCAGATGACCTCGGGGGCCAGCGAGGACCCGCCCATACCGGCCAGCACCACGCGGTCGACTCCCTCGGCGATGAGGGCCTCACGGAGTTCGGCGATGCGGGGCAGCAGGGCGCGGGAGTCGTCGAAGAGCGAGACCCAGCCCAGCCGCTTCGAGGCCTCGTCCTCAGCGGCGGCGCCCCAGAGCGTGTGGTCCTGGGCGGCGAGACGGCTGGCGAACTCGTGGTCGATCAGGCCAGGGACCTGGACGTCCACTGCGTCGCGGGCGGCGCCGCGCAGGGTGAGGGAGAGGGAACTCATGGTGTGCATCCTTTCGAAGCAGAGGCTGTCGAGGCAGACTGTCGCCTCGGGGCGGCCGCGTGAGGCCGGTGGCGTGGCCGAGTCTCGGGGTGAGGCGGAGTCTCGGGGTGAGGCGGAGATGAGGCTGAGGAGGACTGAGCTGCCGACCTCCGGCGACGTCGGGTGTCCGACGTCGCCGGAGGGGCGGATCAGCGGCCGTGGTTCGGCCGTTCAGCGAGTGGTCCTCAGGCGACGACCCGTCGCAGCCCGGTGTCGATGGTGCCCAGCAGCCCTTCCCAGGACTTCACGAATTTGTCGAGACCTTCGGCCTCCAGGACGTCGACGACCTCGCGGTAGCTGATGCCCGCGGCGGCGATGCCGTCCAGCACACGGTTGGACTCGACGTAGGTGTCGGTCATCGTGTCGCCGTCGACGGTGCCGTGGTCGGCCAGGGCCAGCAGGGTCTTCTCCGGCATCGTGTTGACCACGCCGGCGGCGACCAGTTCGGTGACGTACAGGGTGTCGGAGAGGTTCGGGTCCTTCGTGCCGGTGGAGGCCAGCAGCAGCCGCTGCGGGTGGGCCCCGCGCTCGGCCAGCAGCTGCCAGCGCTCGGAGCTGAAGGATTCCCCGGCGATCTGGTGCGCCAGACGGGCGTTGGCCAGGGCCGCGGAGCTGCGAAGCTTCTCGGTGCCCGGCTTGCCCTCCTCGGCGGCCAGCTCGAGGCGCTTGTCGACCTCGGAGTCCACGCGGGAGACGAAGAACGACGCCACCGAGTGGATCTTCGAGATGTCCCGGCCGTCGGCGTGGGCCTTCTCCAGGCCGAGCATGAACGCGTTGATGACCGCCCGGTACCGCTCCAGGGAGAAGACCAGCGTGACATTCACGCTGATCCCCTCCGCGAGGACGGCGGCGATCGCCTCGATCCCCTCCACGGTGGCGGGGATCTTGATCAGCACGTTCTCACGGTCGACGGCCTCCCAGAGCTGCTTGGCCTGGGCGATCGTGCCCTCAGTGTCTCGTGCCAGGCGGGGGTCGACTTCGATGGAGACCCGGCCGTCGACTCCGTCGGTGCGCTCGTAGACGCCGGAGAAGACGTCGCAGGCCTGCCGCACGTCGGTCGTGGTGATGTCGAAGACGGCCTTCTCGGCGTCGGCACCGGCGTCCGCGAGCTCGCTGAGCTGCTGCTCGTACGCCTCGCCCTTGGCCAGGGCACTCTCGAAGATCGTCGGGTTCGTGGTCACGCCGACCACATGGTGGCTCTCGATGAGTCCGGCCAGCGAGCCGGAGTCCAGACGTTCACGGGACAGGTCGTCCAGCCAGATGGAGACGCCCTGCTCGGAGAGCGCCTGCGTGTTCGCGTTGGTGGTCATGGGTGTGCCTCCTGGTGGCAGGTCTGCGGGCGGCGGCGCCGCCCAAGGGTCAGGTCAGCGGGCTGGGTGTCAGCGTGCGGCGGCCACGGACTCCTCCGCCGCCTCGGCGACGGCCTCGGAGGTGATCCCGAACTCCCGGTAGAGGGTCTGGTAGTCGGCGGAGGCACCGAAGTGGTCCAGGCCGATGATCCGCCCGGCGTCGCCGACGATGTCCCGCCAGCCCATCGAATGGGCGGCCTCCACGGAGACGCGGGCACGCACTCCGGCGGGCAGCACGGACTCGCGGTACTCCGCACTCTGCTCGAAGAACCACTCGCGGCAGGGCATGGAGACCACGCGGGCTGCGAGACCCTTCTCGGCGAGCTGCTCGCGCGCCTCGACGGCCAGCTGCACCTCGGAGCCGGTGCCGATCAGGATCACATCGGGGGTGACCGCCTGGCCATCCCTGACGGCCTCGGCCAGCACGTAGGCTCCCTGAGAGACTCCCTCGACCGAGCCGAAGGACTCGGCGGTGGCTTGGCCGTCCCCACGCTCGTAGGTGGGGATGCCCTGACGTGTCAGGGCCAGACCGGCCGGGCGGTCCCGACGGCGCAGCACCTCGCGCCAGGCGACGACGACTTCGTTCGGGTCACCGGGGCGGACCACGTCCAGGCCGGGGATGGCCCGCAGTGAGGCCAGCTGCTCGACGGGCTGGTGGGTGGGGCCGTCCTCGCCGAGACCGATGGAGTCGTGCGTCCAGACGAAGATGGAGCCGATCCCCATCAGCGCGGCCAGACGCACCGCCGGACGCTGATAGTCGGAGAAGATGAGGAACGTGCCGCTGTAGGTGCGCAGCGGCGTCGACAGCTGGATGCCGTTGGTGATTGCCGCCGCCGCATGTTCCCGGACGCCGAAGTGCAGGTTCCGACCGAAGGGGTTGCCGGAGAACTTGGAGGTGGAGCGCTCCTCGGGCACGAAGGAGGGCGAAGCGGCGATGAGCGTGTTGTTGGAGCCCGCGAGGTCGGCGGAGCCGCCCCAGAGCTCGGGGAGGACGTCGCCCAGGGCGTTGAGCACCTTGCCAGAGGCGGCGCGGGTGGCGACGGCTTCACCCGCAGGGAACTTGGGCAGGCTCTCCTCCCAGCCCGTGGGCAGCTCGCCGGCGCTCAGCCGGTCCAGCAGCTCGGCGGCCTCGGGGCTGGCCTGGCGCCAGGCCTGGTAGGCCTGATCCCACTCGGCGTGCGCGGCGGCACCGCGCTCGACGACGTCGCGGGCGTGGGAGAGGACCCCCTCGTCCACGGCGAAGTGCTGCTCCGGGTCGAATCCGAGGACCTGCTTCAGGGCGGCAAGCTCGTCACCGCCCAGCTTCGATCCGTGGACGCCCCCGGTGTTCTGCTTGTTCGGGGCGGGCCAGCCGATGATGGTGCGCAGGCTGATCAGAGAGGGCTTGTCCGTGGTGGCCTTGGCCTCGGCGATGGCGCGCTCGAGCTCCGCGACGTCCTCGACGTAGTCGCCGGTCTTCAGCCAGTCCACGCGCTGTACGTGCCAGCCGTAGGCCGCATAGCGGGCCGCGACGTCCTCGGTGAAGGCGATGTCCGTGTCGTCCTCGATGGAGATCTTGTTGTCGTCGTAGATGACCACGAGATTGCCCAGCTGCTGGTGGCCGGCGAGCGAGGAGGCCTCGGAGGTGACGCCCTCCTGGAGGTCGCCGTCGGAGGCGATGACCCACACGTGATGGTCGAAGGGGCTCTCCCCGGGGGCCGCCTCAGGGTCCAGCAGTCCGCGCATGCGGCGCTGGCCGTAGGCGAAGCCGACGGCGGAGGCCAGGCCCTGGCCGAGCGGGCCGGTGGTGATCTCGACGCCGTCGGTGTGGCGGTACTCCGGGTGGCCGGGGGTCAGCGAGTCCCAGGTGCGCAGCGCCTTGATGTCGTCGAGCTCCAGGCCGTAGCCGGAGAAGAACAGCTGGAGGTAGAGGGTCAGCGACGTGTGACCGGGGGACAGGATGAACCGGTCGCGGCCGATCCAGTGCGGGTCCTTCGGATCATGCCTCATGACCTTCTGGAAGAGCAGGTACGCGGCCGGAGCCAGCGACATGGCCGTGCCCGGGTGGCCGGAGCCGACCTTCTCCACGGCGTCGGCGGCGAGCACGCGCAGGGTGTCGACGGCCCGCTCGTCGAGATCGCTGAAGACGGCGGAGTCGTTCACGGCTGTTTCGGTCACTGAGATTCCTCCAAGGTTTCGACGGATGACAACGAGGCTGCACTTCGTCGTGCCGCGCGTGTCCAGACTACCGGGGTCGAGCATATGTGTCTCGCATCATGTGGTGATTGCCGAATGCTCACGCGAGCGGTCATGTGAGGTGAGGATCGCTCGGGACGGCGTTCGGCGTCGCTCTGGCCAGGGAAGACGGCCACTTCCGCGTCCTCAATGGCGACAGGTCGTCCGTCCGGATGATGGAATGCGGTTTCCCAAATCCGTCGCGACACAGGACGTCCGTGATTCACTGCTCAGATGAGTGGTCCAGATGAGCGGCGGTGGCCGGCTGCTGGTCCAGCCCCAGCGCCAGGCCCACGAGTTCGAGCGACCGATGCCGGATCACCAGGTCAGCATGCTCCGCCAGTGCCGGCTTGGCGCAGAAGGCCACGCCGACGCCGGCGGCGGTCACCATGTCCAGGTCGTTGGCGCCGTCGCCCACGGCGACCACCGAGGCTGCAGGGATCCCCTGGTCGGCCGACCAGCGACGCAGGCGGTCCGCTTTCGCGGCCCGGTCCACCACCGCACCCTCAACGCGGCCCGTGAGCCGGCCGGACTCGACCTCCAGCAGGTTCGCATCGGTGAGGGAGAGCCCGAGCCGGGCGGCCAGCGGATCGAGCACCTGCACGAAACCTCCCGAGACCGCGCACGCCGGCCACCGGCGTCGGCGGAAGTCGCCGATCAGCGTCTCGGCGCCGCAGGTGGGCGAGACCGCCTGCACTGTGGAGTCGATCACCGACAGCGGCAGCCCCGCGAGCACGGCCACGCGCTCGTGGAGCGAGTCGGCGAAGTCGATCTCCCCGCGCATCGCCCGCTCGGTGACCGCGGCGACCTCCTGCTCGCGTCCGGCGTGCCGGGCCAGCAGCTCGATCACCTCCTGGTCGATGAGGGTCGAGTCCACGTCCATCAGCAGCATCTTCGGCGCTTCGGGGCGCATGCCGGCCGGGAGCACGGTGGTGGTCACCGGCGCAGCACCGTCGAGGGCCTCCTCGCCCTGTCCCTCGGCCTCCAGCTGTTCGGCGACCCGGTCGGCCACGTCATGGAGGAGCGAGATCAGCAGCTGGGTGCCGTAGGAGTCGTCGGAGTCATCCAGCGTCACGGACCACCGGGCGACCTCCACCTCCCCGTCGCCGGCGGCGTCGCGGACCGCCACCCGGCGGGTCTCCACGCTGTGCACCGCTCCGCGGCGCTCGAGCTCCGCGGTGAGCGAGCGCAGCAGCGGAACATCCAGGCGCCGTGCGGCGATCATGGCCACCGCCCCCGGGGGCAGATCCGGAGAGGGCGCCGGGGCCGACGGGGAGGCCGAAGGGGACGCCGGCGTGGAGGCCGGGGAAGGGGTTGAGGAGGGGGGAGGAGACACGCGGTCGGAGGGATCAGTCATAGTGCGACCAGGGTATCCGGCTTCGATAGTGTGGGGCGCATGAGTCCAGTCCTCGACATCCAGGGCGTCAGCGTGCGCCGCGGCCGGAAGAATCTGCTCGACGACGTCACGTGGTCCGTCGCTGAGGACGAGCGCTGGGTGGTGCTCGGACCGAATGGGGCAGGCAAGACGACCCTGCTGCAGATCGCGGCCGCACGGCTTCACCCCACGGTGGGGTCGGTGCAGATCCTGGACGAGACGCTGGGCGCCGTGGACGTCTTCGAGCTGCGCCCGCGGATCGGACTGTGCTCCAACGCGCTGGCCTCCTCGATGCCTGTGGGGGAGCGGGCCCTGGACATGGTCGTCACCGCCGCCTACGGCGTCACGGGCCGCTGGCGGGAGGAGTACGAGCGGCTCGACGAGCGTCGCGCCTTCGAGCTGCTCAACTCCTGGGGCGTGGGCACCCTGTTCGACCGGACCTTCTCCACGCTCAGCGAGGGGGAGCGCAAGCGTGTCCAGATCGCGCGGGCCCTGATGACCGATCCGGAGCTGCTGCTGCTCGACGAGCCCGGGGCCGGGCTCGACCTCGCCGGGCGTGAGTCGCTGGTGCACCGCACCGCGGAGCTCGTGGCCGCCGAGGAGGCGCCGACCACCGTGCTGGTCACCCACCATCTGGAGGAGATTCCGCCGGGATTCACCCATGTGCTCCTGCTCCGTGAGGGCCGCACAGTGGCTCAGGGGCCGATCCGTGAGGTCCTGACCTCGGAGAATCTGTCCACCACCTTCGACATCCCCCTGCAGCTCCACGAGCGCGAGGGGCGCTTCTCCGCGTTCGCCACCACCGGCTGAGTCTGCGATGGAGCTCCTCGGACTGGGCCTGGACCAGGTCCTCATCATCGCGCTGGCCGCGGTCTGGGCCGGTGCCATCAACGCCGTCGTCGGCTCCGGCACGCTGGTGACCTTCCCCGTGCTGGTCGCCATGGGCTTCCCGCCGGTGACCGCGACCATCTCCAATGCGATGGGCCTGATCGCCGGCAACATGGCCGGCACCTGGGGATATCGTCGCGAGATCGCCCAGGTGGGTGGGACGCTGCTGCGTCTGGTGCCCGTCTCGCTGCTGGGCGGCGTCGTCGGCGCCCTGCTGCTCCTCACGCTGCCGGAGGAGGTCTTCGAGACCGTGGCGCCGGCGCTGATCGTCGTAGCGCTGGGCTTCGTGGTCTTCCAGCCGCGCCTGCAGCGCTGGGTGCGGGCGCGCAAGGCCGCCGAGCAGGAGCGGCTCACTCGGCTCGCTGAGGACAACGGCCAGGAGCCTCCGGCCGAGCGCCCGGAGGTCGGGCCGCTGTTGATCGCTCTGGTCTTCTTCGCCGGGGTCTATGGAGGCTACTTCGTCGCCGCCCAGGGGGTGCTGCTGGTCGGCATCCTCGGGGTGTTCCTCGCGGCGAGCCTGCAGCAGGCCAATGCGGTGAAGAACGCGCTGGTGCTCACAGTGAACCTCACCGCGGCGGTCAGCTACCTCTTCCTGGCCATAGACCGCATCGAGTGGGTGGTCGTGGCCATCATCGCCGTGGGCTCCACCATCGGAGGCTTCACCGGGGCCTGGGTGGGGCGCCGCCTCAGCCCTCTGGTGCTGCGCCTGGTGATCGTCTCCCTCGGGCTCGTGGCTCTGTTCGTCATGATCCGCAACCTGCTGGGCGCATGAGCGGCCCGTCTCGTCCCGTCGACGCCGGAGAGGCCCGTGCGGTGCCCAATCCGGTCATCCACCTCGACTCGGCCGATGACCCCCGTGTGACGGATTACCGGTCTCTCACCGACGCGGGGCTGCGCCGTCGACAGGACCTCGAGCACGGGATGTACATGGCCGAGTCCAGCCAGGTCGTCCGCCGGGCGGTCGCTGCCGGACATCGGCCGCGATCGTTCTTCATGGAGCATCGGCACCTGGCGGGCCTCGCTGACGTCGTCGCCCGCTGGCCCGACGCCCCCGTCTACGTGGGCGAGGAACAGGTGCTGGAGGCCATCACCGGATTCCACCTGCACCGCGGGGCGCTGGCGGCCATGCATCGACCGCCGGAGCTGAGTCTGGAGGAGGTGCTGGCTGGACTCGGCACCGGCTCGGAGAAACAGCGGCTCCGGATCGGGATCCTGGAGGATCTCACCGACCACACGAACGTCGGTGCGGTGTTCCGGTCCGCTGCGGCTCTCGGGCTGGATGCCCTGATGCTGTCCCCGGCCTGCGCGGATCCGCTGTACCGCCGGGCGATCCGGGTCTCGATGGGGGCTGTCTTCCAGGTGCCCTGGACGCGGATCCACCCGTGGCCCGATGGTCTCGCGGGCCTGCAGGAGGCTGGCTTCGTGGTGGCGGGCATGTCGCTGGGGGAAGGATCCATCACCCTGGATGCGCTGGTGGCGGAGGATTACCCCCGGCTGGCCCTGGTCCTCGGCAATGAGGGCGCTGGACTCCGGGCGGAGACGGACCGACGTCTGGATGCGCGGGTGACGATCCCGATGATGCCCGGGGTGGACTCGCTGAATGTGGCCGCGGCCTCCGCGGTGGCGTTCTACGCCACACGCTGATCGGCGCGGCTCGGAGTCCCTCCCGGGCCCAGCCTCCGCCAGGCACCCGCCTTCGTGGTCTGTGCCACACTGGTGCGCATGCGCATCGCACTGACAGGCTCTTCAGGCAAGCTCGGATCTGTGGTCGCGCGGGAGCTTCGTGCCGCCGGTCATCGCGTGATCGGCTTCGATCGCACGGGGGAGCGGGATCGCGACTTCGTGCAGATCGATCTGACGGACCACGGAGAGGTCGCCGACGCCCTGGCCTCGGTGAACGACACGCACGACGGCGTGGACGCGCTGGTGCACCTCGGCGCCATCCCCGCCCCGGGGCTCGCTCCCGATGTCGCCACCTTCCACAACAACATGCTCGCCACGTTCAACGTGTTCTGGGCGGCGACGAAGCTGGGGATCACCAGAATCGTCCACGCCTCCAGCGAGACCGTGCTGGGACTGCCCTTCGACGTGCCCCCGCCCTACATCCCGGTCGACGAGGAGTATCCGGCGCGCCCCGAGTCCGTCTACTCGCTGGTGAAGCACCTCGAGGAGCAGATGGCGATCGAGCTCGTGCGGTGGAACCCGCAGACATCCATCACGGCGCTTCGCTTCTCCAACGTGATGTGGCCCGAGGACTACGACGTCTTCCCCTTCGACGAGGATCCGCGCGAGCGCAAGTGGAACCTGTGGAGCTACATCGACGCCCGCGACGGCGCCCAGGCCGTCGAGAAGGCGCTGCAGACCGCACCTGCCGGCTTCGACCGATTCATCATCGCCGCCGCGGACACCGTCACCACACGCGACAACGCCGACCTGGTGGCCGAGGTGTTCCCCGAGGTGCCGATCCGCGGCGACCTCGGTGAGCACGACACGATGCTCTCCATCGAGAAGGCGCGCCGTCTGCTCGGCTTCGAGCCGCGGCACACTTGGCGCTCATGATCCGTGGCGACGCGCTCGTCATCGGGGCCGGCGTCGCCGGGCTGACGGCCGCCCGCCTGCTCGGCCGGGCGGGGCGGTCCGTCGTCGTGCTGGAGGCCCGGGACCGCGTCGGCGGGCGGGTGCACACTGCACACGGGCTCGACCTCGGTGCCAGCTGGATCCACGGGATCGACGACAATCCCGTGGCCGAGGCCGCCGCGGCCTTCGACATGCCCATGGTCGAGTTCACGGTGGGCGGATATCAGGTCGACGGCCGTCCCGTCGTGTACTTCGGGCCCGACGGTGCACGCCTTTCTGCCGCGGAGGCCCGAGCCTTCGCTGAGGACGTGCACACCGTCGACCGGACGCTCGTCCCGCTCATCGAGGCCTCCGGCCCGACCGACTCCTATCGGGATGTCGCTGAGGCCGCGCTCGCGGCCCAGGGGTGGGACGCCGACCGGGCCCAGAGGGTCCGTGATCACCTCGCCCATCGCAGCGAGGAGCAGTACGGCGTCCGGATCGAGGATCTCGCCGCACACGGCCTCGACGATGACGAGATCATCGGCGACGAGGTGATCTTCCCTCGCGGCTACTCCGCGCTGCCGGAGAACCTCGCCGCCGGACTCGACGTACGTCTCGAGCATCTCGTCACGCGGCTCATCTGGGGCGCCGACGGCGTCGTCGTCGAGACGGACCGGGGCAGGTTCGCCGCGGACACCGTGGTCGTCACCGTGCCCGTCGGCGTGCTCAGGTCCGGCCGGCTGCGGGTGGAGCCGCCGCTTCCGGAGCCGGTCTCGACGGCGCTCGGACGCCTGGAGATGAATGCCTTCGAGAAGGTGATCCTGCGCTTCCCGCGCCAATTCTGGGACGAGGACGCCTACGCCCTCCGGCAGCTGGGACCGGAAGGGCACTGGTGGCACTCCTGGTACGACCTCACCCGGCTCGACGGCGTGCCGACCCTGCTGACCTTCGCCGCCGGGCCCGCCGCGGAGGGGATCCGCGCCTGGAGCGACGAGGAGGTCGCCGACTCCGTGCTGGTGCAGCTGCGGAGGCTGCACCGCGGCGTCCCCGAGCCCACCGAGGTGCACATCACGCACTGGGGCGACGATCCGTTCGCCTGCGGGTCCTACGCCTACATGCCGGTCGGGTCCCGTCCCGAGGACCATGATGACCTGGCGACCCCGATCGGCGGCGTGCTGCACATCGCGGGAGAGGCGACCTGGGGCGAGGATCCGGCCACGGTGACCGCGGCGCTGTGCTCCGGACATCGCGCGGCCGAGAACGTCCTCGGCGGTCGCATCCCGATCTCCGAGATCTGGGCGGGCTCCGAGACTGGGGCGGAATCCGAGATAGGGTCAGGATCCGAGGCCGGGATCGGGCATGATCGGCGCCCGGGTGAGTTGGGCCGAAGGGCCGGCCTGGGATAGGATGGTGTGCTGGTCCGAAGAGGGCCCCCTGATCCACGCGCCTCTGGCAAAATCCAGCGGCAGACACGAAGGACATCCGCATCATGAAGTCTGACATCCACCCCACGTACGGGCCGGTCATCTTCAACGACCTCTCCTCCGGTGAGAAGGTCCTGACCCGCTCCACCGCCACCTCCACCAAGACCATGGAGTGGGAGGACGGCAACACCTACCCGGTGATCGACGTCGAGATCTCGGCGGCCTCCCACCCGTTCTACACCGGCAAGCAGCGGATCATGGACTCCGCCGGCCGTGTGGACAAGTTCAACAAGCGCTTCAAGGGCTTCGGCGGCAAGAAGTGAGACGTCGCCACCGCCTCTGACGTCCCGCACGGCGGAGGCAGCACGACGAGGGCCGCGGCACATGCCGCGGCCCTCGTCGTGTCCGGGGAGCTTCAGCGGTCAGGATTCGCCCCCGGTCCGCCGGCTCCCGGTGTCCGGCAGTACGATGGTTGCCGTGATGAGCCCCCAGCAGAGCAGTCCGCAGCAGCCCCCCTCCTCCGGCGTCGCGGGAGCTGGTCCCGTGGCCGGCGTCGTGCGCCCCGGCACCGGGGCCACCCGCCACGGCGAGTACAAGGTCGCCGGCGGCAAGTTGGTCGTCGTCGACCTCACCGTGGACGAGGAGGCCCGCCGCATCGCCGCCGTTTCGGTCAACGGTGACTTCTTCCTCGAACCTGACGACGCCCTGCTGGACCTCAACCGCTCGCTGGTGGGGCTCGACGTCGACGCCGGCCGAGAGACCATCGCCCGCGCGGTGGAGGCCGGCATGCCCGACGATGCCCAGATGTTCGGCTTCGACGCGGGGGCCGTGGGCATCGCCGTGCGACGAGCCCTGGGGCATGCGACCACCTGGGCAGACCATGAGTGGGAGATCCTGCCGCCCGTGAAGCTGCCGATCGCGCTCAACGTCGCCCTCGACCAGGTCCTCATAGAGGAGGTCGGCCGGGGGAACCGGCCGCCGCTGCTGCGCCTGTGGGACTGGAGCGAGCGGGCCGTGGTCATCGGCTCCTTCCAGTCGCTGATCAACGAAGTCGACGCCGAGGCGGCGCGTGTCACCGACACCACCGTGGTGCGCCGGATCTCCGGCGGGGGCGCCATGTTCATGGAGCCCGGCAACTGCGTGACCTATTCGCTGTGCGTCCCCCAGTCCCTGGTGGACGGGATGAGCTTCGCCGACTCCTACCCGTTCCTCGACTCCTGGGTCATGGAGGCGCTGCGCGAGGTCGGGGTCGAGGCCTCCTACAAGCCCCTCAACGACATCGTCTCAGCGGCCGAGGGCGAGTCCCGGGGGCGCAAGATCGGCGGCGCGGCGCAGAAGCGGCTCGCCAGCGGCGCCATGCTGCACCACGTGACCATGAGCTATGACATCGACGCCGAGAAGATGCTGCAGATCCTGCGCATCGGCCGGGAGAAGGTCTCCGACAAGGGCATCACCTCGGCCGTGAAGCGCGTGGACCCGCTGCGCAGCCAGACCGGACGCAGTCGAGAGGAGATCCTCGAGACGTTCATGGAGGTCTTCGGCCGACGCTACGGCGCCCGTCCGGCGGCGATCCGTGATGCTGAGATGGTGCGTGCCCGGCAGCTGGTGGAGGAGAAGTTCGGCACCGAAGCCTGGACGTCTCGCGTCCCCTGAGGCCGGTGCGCCCGGACCGCACACCCTGCCCCTGCCGTGCCCCTGAGGAGCAGCAAGGAGGCACATGGCCCGATTCGTGAACCACGTGGCACGCGTGCTAAAGTTTCATGTCGTTGCCCACGGGCATCGATCACCCGCGCGGGTGGCGGAATAGGTAGACGCGCTAGCTTGAGGTGCTAGTCCTCTATTAATGAGGGTGGGGGTTCAAGTCCCCCTCCGCGCACGATCCAGGCCCCGGTCTGATCAGGATCTCTCCTGATCAGACCGGGGCCTTCTCGTTGTGTGCCCGGCGGAGTACAGCCGGGACGGGGAGGTCTCCGTCACCGTCGACGCCACAGAGTTAGTCCAGTGGTCTTGATTTTGAGAGTGGCGTATGTCTCAATGGGCGGGTGACGAAGTATCACGGGATTCGGGACCAGCTGCTCGAGCGGATCGACACCATGGCCGCGGGGGAGCAGCTGCCCTCTGAGCGCGAGCTCGCCGCGGAGCTCGGCGTGGCCAGGATGACGCTGCGCCGCGCCATCGACGAACTCGTCGTCCGCGGCGCCGTGCGTCGCCGCCACGGCTCGGGAGTCTTCGCCCTGGGGCCCAAGCTCGACCAAGGGCTGGCCGCAAGCTCCTTCACCCGGGACATGCAGGCCCGCGGACTGAGGCCCGGCGCCCGCACCCTCTCCTTCGACACGGGCCCGGCGGGCCCGCTGGCCGCCCGTCGGCTGGATGTGGCCCCGGACACCGCGCTGATCCGCCTGACCCGCCTGCGTCTGGCAGATGACGAACCCATCGCCCTGGAGCAGCTGCACGTGCCCGCCGAGCTGGTGCCCGGACTGAGCCGGGGAGACCTCGAAGACCGTTCCTTCTACACGCTGCTGGCGCAGCGCTACTCCGTGACGCTGGCTAAGGCTGTGCAGACCATCGAACCTACAGTCCTGGACGCCCAGGAGTCCCGCGACCTCGCCGTGCCCGAGCACACCCCCGCCCTGCACTTCGAACGCACCTCCTGGGACGCCGACGGCCGGGCCGTCGAGTTCGTCCGCTCCGTCTATCGAGGGGACCGGTACAAGATCCGCACCGAGCTGGCCCTGCCCGGGCCCGAGCAGGAGGCACCGTGATCATCACCGGCCTGATGTCCGGAACCTCCGCCGACGCACTCGATGCGGCCCTGGTGGAGATCACCGACGACGTCGACGGGACCCTGCACCTGGACCTCCTGGCGGCACACGAGATCCCCTTCCCCGAAGCGCTCTCCGCCGACATCCACCGACTGCTCACTCCTGGGGAGGTTCCGCTGGAGCTGGTCAGCAGCGTGGACCGTGAGCTGGGCCTGCACGGCGCCGGCGCCGTCGCGGCACTCCTCGAAGCGTCCTCGGACCGGACCGGCCGGCGATGCGAACTGGTCGTCACGCACGGACAGACCATCCGCCATGAGGTGGTCGACGGCCAGGTGCTCAGCACCCTGCAGATCGGCCAGCCCGCCTGGATCGCCGAACGCACCGGCCTCCCGGTGCTCTCAGACATCCGCGCGCGGGACGTGGCCGCAGGCGGTTCCGGAGCTCCGCTGGTCAGCCTCCTGGACCACCTGCTTCTGGCCGGACGCCCTGGTGCCGCCGCCGATCGCGCCACGGCGATGCTCAACCTGGGCGGCATCGCCAACATCACCGTGGTGGCTCCGGGCCGCGAGACGATCGCCTTCGACACCGGCCCGGCCAACGCGCTCATCGACGTCATGGCACGGAGACTCAGCGGCGGTGCCCAGCACTGGGACCGTGAGGGCCGACTCGCCGCCCAGGGAGAGGTGGACCAGCCTCTGCTCGAGGCTCTCCTCACCGAGCCCTACTATGCCCGGCCGGCCCCGAAGACCACGGGCAAGGAGCTCTTCCACGGAGATCATCTCGACGCCGCACTGCACAGACGCGCCACCCTGCCGGGCCCACGGCCCAGAGACGTCGACGTCGTCGCCACCGTGACCGCGCTGACGGCTCGGACCGTGGCCCAGGCCTGCCGCCGCCACGATGTCGGCGAGGTGGTCGCCTCCGGCGGCGGAACCCGCAATCCGACGCTGATGCGGATGCTGCGCGCTGAGCTGGCGCACGGGGGAGCGCCCATCGAGCTGACCACCACCGATGACGCCTTCGGCCTGCCGGAAGGCGCCAAGGAGGCCTGCCTGACCGCATTGCTGGGCTGGCTGAGCTGGCACGGGCTGCCCGGCACCCTGCCCAGCGTCACCGGCGCGGCGCACCCCTCCGTGGCCGGACGCCTGACCCCCGGACACGACCCCCTGGCTCTGCCCGATCCGCGTGGCCGGATGCCCGACCGCCTGCGCATCCGCCGGGCCTCGGAACCAGCCGCCGCCCCGACGACCACCCCCGCGCACCAGAGCCCAGGAGGCCCGGAATGCACACCCTAGACCTCATCGTCATCCTCGGATACCTCGCCGCCACCGCCTGGCTGGGGCTGCGTCTCAGCGGCCGCCAGGCCGGGCTGAAGGACTACTTCCTCGGGGGACGCAACCTGCCATGGTGGGCCGTCTGCCTCTCGGTGGTGGCCACGGAGACCAGCGCGCTGACCGTGGTCGGCACCCCGGTGATGAGCTATCTGGGGGACTTCTCCTTCCTCCAGGTGGCCGTGGGCTACCTCATCGGACGCATCGTGGTCGCCTTCCTGATGCTTCCGCGCTACTACGACGGCGAGATGGTCACCGCCTACGCCTATCTGGGCAAGCGGTTCGGGCAGAGCACCCAGACCACCGCCGGGGTGACCTTCCTCTTCACCCGCCTCCTCGCCGATGGTGTGCGGGTCCTCGCCGCCGCGATCCCGATGAAGCTCATCCTGGACGGCATGGGCCTGCACACGAACTACTTCACGATCATCGTGATCCTCTCCGTGGTCACCATCGCCTACACGTTCATCGGCGGCATCAAGGCTGTGGTCTGGGTCGACGTCGTCCAGATGTGCCTGTACGTGCTGGGCGGATTCCTGGCGATCATCGTGGTCTCCATGCAGACCGGCGGCGGCTGGTTCACCGACGCAGCCGCAGACGGCAAGCTGAACCTGCTGGTCACCACCGGCAATCCGCTGTCCGACGCCTCCACGCTGATCCCCTCCCTGATCGGAGGCGCGGTCTTCGCGATGGCCTCCCACGGGGCCGACCAGATCGTGGTCCAGCGTCTGCTGACCTGCCGCAGCCGTGGTGAGGCCCAGAAGGCGCTCATCGGCTCCGGCATCCTGGTCTTCTTCCAGTTCCTGGTGTTCCTGGTGGTCGGTCTGGCGCTGTGGGGATACTACGAGCAGCGCGCTCCGCAGGACCTGGGGCTGGGGCGCGACGATGAGATCTTCCCCCTGTTCATCATCGAGGCGCTTCCGGCCGGCATCTCCGGTCTGCTCCTCGCCGCGATCCTGGCCGCCGCGATGAGCACGCTGTCCTCCTCGCTGTCGGCGCTGTCCTCCTCCACCGTGACCGATGTCTACGCGAAGATCCTGCGGCGCCCGCTGGGGGACCGGGAGGGGCTGCGCGCCGGCCGGTGGGCCACTGTCGGATGGGGCCTGGCCTTCATCGTGCCGGCGGCCTTCTTCCAGTCCGACGAGGGCAACATCGTGATCCTCGCCCTGGGCATCGCCGGCATCACTTACGGAGGGCTGCTCGGGGCGTTCATCTTCGGCATCGTGAACAGCAGGGCCCGAGCCGCCGACGCGAACATCGCCTTCGTCGCCGCGGTCGCGGTGAACCTGTTCTTCTTCGTGATGGAGAAGTATGTGGTGGGGGAGGTCTGGGTGGCCTGGCAGTGGTACCCGCTGCTCGGAGTCATCGTCACACTGAGCGTGGGCGGACTGCTCGGGCTGCGCCATCCCGCCCCCTCCCGCGCCGCCGACGTGCCCACCACCTGATCGTTCCCCGGGAAAGGACCCCATGGACCAGCACGACGCCGCACTGCCGCCCACGGAACGGCGCAACCCCCGCACGGAGAACCTGGAGGAGCTCAGCACCCAGGAGCTGCTGCGCCGTCTCCATGACGAGGACCACCGGGCGGTGTCCGCGGTGGACGCGGTGCTGCCCGATCTCGCCGTCGTAGTCGACCGGGCCGCCGAGAGGTTCAGGCGCGGAGGCGATGTGCACTATTTCGGAGCAGGGACCTCCGGGCGGCTGGGGGTGCTCGACGCCAGCGAGCTGCTCCCGACCTTCAACCTGCCGCCCGGGAGGGTCGTCGGACATATCGCCGGCGGACCTCGCGCGCTGCAGGAGGCGGTCGAGGACGCGGAGGACTCCGTCGACGACGGCGCCGCCGCAGTGGCGGAACTGGGCGCCGACGACGTCGTCGTCGGACTCGCCGCCAGCGGCTCCACCCCCTACGTGGGCGGGGCGCTCGCCGCCGCCCGGGACCGTGGACTCGCCACTGTGCTGATCTCCAGCAACCCGGAGGCCCCGCTGCGGGCGCACGCAGACCATCACCTCTGCCTCGACACCGGGCCGGAGGCCATCACCGGCTCCACGCGCCTGAAGGCCGGCACCGCGCAGAAGCTGGTCCTCAACGCCTTCTCCACCGCCCTCATGGTGGCCGTCGGACGGACCTGGAGCAACCTCATGGTCTCCATGGTCGCCACCAACGCCAAGCTGCGCGAACGCACCGTGCGCATTCTGCGCGAGGCCACCGGCATCGAGGAGCCTGCGGCCCGCCGGACGCTCGCCCAGGCCGAGGGCGACCTGAAGACCGCCCTGCTGATGACGCTCTCCGGCCTCGATGCGGATCAGAGCACCCGCCTCCTGCATGAGCATGCCGGCTCGGTCCGCGATGCCCTGCGCGCCGGTGAGAAGCCTGCCACGCAGCGGGACCAGGGGCGGACATGACGTTGCTCGGCATCGACGTCGGCGGCTCCGGCAGCCGAGCGGCCCTGCTCGCCGGCGACGGCGCGACACGCTGGGTGCTCCACGGTCCGCGTGTGGAGGTCCGCCCCACCGGGAGCACCGTCGCGGAGATCGTCCAGGAGCTCATCCGCCAGATCCGCGAGCAGCGTCCAGCGGACCTGCTCGATCTGGAAGGTGCCGCAGTCGGCGCCACCGGCCTCGCCTCCCTCGTGGCCCGGCCGCAGGACATGCTGGAGCTGCTGGGTCGGGAGACCCGCACTGCCGGGGCGGTGGCCATCGACGCGGTCACCGCACACCTCGGAGCGCTGGGCGGTGCGGGCGGAGCCGTCACTGCGCTGGGCACCGGTGCCATCACGGTCAGCCACCCTGGTCCGCAAGGCCCCGGCCGCTGGCGGCGGATCGACGGTTGGGGGCATCTGCTCGGGGACCGAGGGGGAGGATCCTGGGTGGGGCGGCGCGCGCTGGAGACCGCGCTGCGCGCCCATGACGGCCTCGACCCGGCCGGGGCCACGATCCTGGCGCAGGGCGTCCGCCGGTTCGGACCGCCGGGCAGCTGGCCGGCGCAGATCTATCCGCGCCCGGACCGCGCGGGGGTGCTCGCCTCCTTCGCCCAGGACGTCGTCGGTCTCGCCGAGCACGATCCCAGCGCCCGGAACATCCTCCGTGAAGCCGGCAGGGAAGCCGCCGCGGGCACCCTGGCGGCGCTCGAGGCCGCCGAGTGGACCGAGGACACACCGGTCCCGCGCCGGGCGGCGCTCGCCGGAGGTCTGGCCGGGACCACGGGGCACCTCCAGGAGAGCTTCCGCGCCGTGCTCGAGGAGGCCGATCCGCCTGTGGATCTGGTGCCCTCCCAGGGGGACCCGCTCGACGGCGCCCTGCGCCTGGCGCAGATGGTGGCCGACGGGGTCCGCGTGGCACAGGAGAGCCATGTCTGGACATGAATCCCGCTTCCCTTCGGGCGCCAGGGCGAGCGATAGGGTGGTCCCATGACTGACGCACTCGACCCCGCAGCCCTCTCCGAGCAGGACGTCGTCGACTTCTGCCGGGACCTGATCCGGATCGACACCACCAACTGGGGCAACGGGCGCTCCCACGGGGAGCGCGTGGCGGCCGAGTACTGTGCAGAGATCATGCGCCGGGCAGGTCTCGAGCCACAGATCTTCGAGTCCGCCCCGGGGCGGGCCTCCGTGGTGGCACGCTGGGAGGGCACTGACCCGGAGGCCGGCGCGCTGGTGGTCCACGGGCACCTCGACGTGGTCCCGGCCCAGGCGGAGGACTGGCAGGTGGACCCCTTCGCCGCCGAGATCGTCGACGGCATGATCTGGGGCCGCGGTGCGGTGGACATGAAGGACATGGATGCGATGATCCTTGCCGCGCTGCTGCGCATGCGTCGCGAGGGGCACCGGCCGGAGCGAGACATCATCTTCGCCTTCTTCGCCGACGAGGAGGACAACGGCACCTACGGCGCCGGCTGGCTGGTGAAGAACCACCCGGAGCTCTTCGCGGGCGCCACCGAGGCCATCAGCGAGGTCGGCGGATTCTCGACAGAGATCGCCGGCACCCGCGCCTATCTCATCCAGACCGGTGAGAAGGGCTTGCACTGGACGAAGATGATCGCCTCGGGCACCGCCGGGCACGGCTCCGCGGTCCAGACCGACAACGCCGTCGTCACCCTCGGTGCTGCCGTCGCGCGCATCGGCGAGCACGAGTGGCCCATCGAGTACACCAAGACCACCCGGGCCCTGATGGAGCAGCTCTCCGAGCTCACCGGCATCCCCTTCGACGAGCAGGACCCCTCCGCGCTGCTGGAGGCCACCGGCAGCACCTCGAAGTTCATCGCCGCCACGCTGCGCAACACCTCCAACCCGACGGTGCTGGAGGCCGGTTACAAGCACAACGTGGTCCCGGGCACCGCCGAGGCGCTCGTCGACGCCCGTACCCTGCCGGACCAGGACGAGAAGGTCGCGGCCACGCTGCAGGAGCTGGCCGGGGACAAGATCCGCTTCGAGCTGCAGAACGGCGGACCCTCTCTGGAAGTGCCGTTCTCCGGGGCCTTGGTGGAGGACATGGTCGCCTCGCTGCGAGCGGAGGACCCCGAAGGCGTCGTGCTCCCGTACATGCTCGGCGGCGGCACGGACAATAAGCACCTCTCCGCGCTGGGCATCGCCGGCTACGGGTTCGCCCCGCTGCAGCTCCCTGCGGAGCTGGACTTCACCGGCATGTTCCACGGGGTCGACGAGCGCGTGCCGGTGGACTCGCTGATCTTCGGCGTGCGGGTGCTGCATCGTTTCCTGGCCGCCCAGTGACGGAACGGGCCGGTCACTGCCCGTCACTGCCCGCGCAACACCGCCTGAGAGGACATTCCCAATGGGCCCTGACCACCGTGACCTCCTCGCCGAGAATCCCGATCCACGGGTGCGTGAGCTGGTCTCCCATGTGCTGACCCCGGAGCTGCTGGACCGCGTCCGATCACGTGCACCGGCCTACGACGAACGCAACGAGTTCTGCCACGAGGACCTGGCCGAGCTGATCGAGGCCGGTTACCTGCGGGCACTCGTGCCGGAGGAGCTGGGAGGGCTGGGCTGGGACCTGCCGGACCTGGTCGCGGGGCAGCGGCTGCTGGCGGCGCACGCCCCGGCCACCGCGCTGGCGGTCAACATGCACCACGTGTGGGTGTCCGCAGCTCGGCAGATGGTGGCCCGCGGTCATTCGGAGTTTCGACAGGTCCTCGAGGAGGCCGCGGCGGAGGAGATCTTCGCCTTCGGGATCTCCGAACCGGGCAACGACGCGGTCCTCTTCGACTCCGGCACCGAAGCCCGTGTCGCCGAGGACGGCTCGGTCAGCTTCACGGGGATCAAGATCTTCACGACGCTCGCACCCGTGTGGACCCGGCTGGGTCTCTTCGGACGCGACGTCGACGGCGGCGAGACGCCGCTGATCTTCGGCTTCCTCGAGCGCGAGGCCGACGGCTGGCGCAGCCTCGACGACTGGGACACCCTGGGCATGCGGGCCACCCAGTCGCACACCACCGTCCTGGAGGGGGCGCGGGTGCCGGCCGGACGGATCGTGCGACGACTGCCAGCGGCTCCGAACCGGGACCCGCTCGTCTTCGCGATCTTCTCCTCATTCCTCGGGCTGCTCGCCGCGGTCTACACCGGCATCGGGGATCGCGCCCTGGAGCTGGCTGTCGCGCACGCCGGCTCCCGCACCGCCCGCACCACCGGGCAGCCGCTCAGCACCGATCCGGACATCCGCTACCGGCTGGCCGAGGCGCGGCTGCATCAGCTCGTCCTCGACGCGCAGCTGCGGGGCGTGATCGAGGACATCGAGACCGGCGCAGATCACGGAGAGCTGTGGTTTCCCCGGCTGGTCACGCTGCGCACCAGCGCCACCCGCACGGCTCGCGACGTCGTCGACACCGCGCTCCAGGTCAGCGGGGGAGGGCAGTACCGGCGGCTCAGTGAGCTCAGCCGGCTCTATCGGGACGTCCTGGCCGGTGTGCACCACCCCTCCGACGACGAGTCCGCCCATAGGACGTTGGCGACGTCGCTGCTGGGCCCCCTTGAGGGATGATCCGCCGCCGGCGGGCGCGTGTCAGCTGCGGCGACGCTCAGAGGGTGGGCCGGACCTTCATGATCCGGCGACGCAGCCAGTATTTGCGCACCCCTCCGGTGTACAGGCGGCTGCGGCGCAGCTCCCATTTGCCGTATTCCGCGTGGTCGACGATCCGTCGTCGGACCTCTGTGAGGGATTCTCTGGGCTGACAGGTGATCACCATGTACTCCCAGTGCAGGCCGGACGCATCGTCGGCCGTGTACCGGGCGGCGGAGGAGGGGAACGCGGAGAACTGCTGGGACATTCCTGCCGATCACGCTCACTCTCTGGAGTGCGGCCGAAGGGCGATGTCAGCGCGGCATCGCCTCTGCGATTGAGTGCACCCTAGCACCCGTTCCCCGCACTGTGGTCACGCGCGTCGGGAACGTGTCCGGAAACTCTCCCCGAGGTCTTACCCCACGGCCTGGGCGTTGGTACGGTGTGCCTATGAACATCGATCCCCGCGTCGCATTGAGCACGCTGACGAACGCTCTTGAAGAGCATCTCTCTGCTTCACTCAACCGCCGAGGCGAGCAGGACCCGTCGGTCGAGGCTGCCTTCTACGGGATCGCCGACGCCTTCGAAGGCTACGAGGACGCGCTCTTCGCCGCGACCGGAGAGGTCACCCCGCTCGACCTCTACGACGAGGACGAGGACTCCGACGACGCGTTGGACGAGGACGACGAGGATGACGACGTCCTGGAAGAGGACCTCGAAGACGACGAGGACCTCGACTCCGAGGACGACGAGGAGCGTGACGAGGGGCGACGCTAGAGGCCCTGCTGCGGGGCGCCGCGCACACGGTGTCGGATCTCACCCGGTGAGGTGGACCGCCGGACCGCCCTGGATGATCTAGGCTCAGCCTGTGCAGTGGATTGAAGCGATCATCCTGGGACTGGTCCAGGGCCTCACCGAGTTCCTCCCGGTCTCCTCCTCGGCGCATCTGCGCATCGTGGGGGAGTTCCTCCCAGGAGCGGCAGACCCCGGCTCCGCGTTCACCGCGATCACCCAGCTCGGCACGGAGACGGCGGTGCTCGTCTATTTCTGGCGGGACATCGTGCGCATCCTGCGGGCCTGGTTCGCCGCCCTGACCGGCAGGCTTCCGCATCGGGACCCGGATGTGCGCATGGGCTGGCTCATCATCGTCGGCACCATCCCGATCGTGGTGCTCGGCCTGCTCTTCGAAGATCTGATCGACACCACTTTCCGGACGCTCTGGCTGGTGGCCACGATGCTGATCATCTTCGGCGTGCTGCTGGCCGTGGCCGACGCCACCGGTCGGCAGGCCAAGCCGTTGGCCGAGCTGAGCATCCGAGACGGCATCCTCTTCGGCTTCGCCCAGGCGTTGGCGCTCATCCCGGGGGTCTCGCGATCCGGCGGGACGATCACCGCCGGTCTGCTGATGGGCTACACCCGTGAGGCGGCTGCCCGGTACTCCTTCCTGCTCGCGGTGCCGGCGGTCTTCGGCTCCGGCCTCTACAAGCTCCTGGGCTCTGTGGGGGAACAGTCCGGACCGTACACGATGGGCCAGACCATGGTCGCCACCGTGGTGGGCTTCGCTGTGGCGTACGTGATCATCGGCTGGTTCCTGCGCTATGTGTCCAGCCACTCGTACACGCTCTTCGTCAACTACCGCATCGTGGTGGGCCTGCTGGTCTACGCGCTGCTGGGCCTGGGCATCATCAACGCCTGAGCGGAGGCCGCAGGAATCGACAGGCTGGAAATACCCAGTCCGTGGCCGACGTTGTCCACTGACCGGACTGCCCGCGCAGAAAGGACCCCCACGCGTGAAATCCTGGACCTCCCCGGTCGTGCCGACCCTCCCGCCCCTGCCGGAGGCTCTGCAGCTGCACGACACCGCGCGCGGAGGTCTGGCCGACGTGGCCTCCCGCGACGGCCTGGGCTCGCTCTACGTCTGCGGCATCACCCCCTATGACGCCACGCATCTGGGCCACGCGAACACCTACCTCCAGTTCGATCTGCTGGTCCGCTACTGGCGCGCCTGCGGCCTGGACGTCCGCTATGTGCAGAACGTCACCGACATCGATGATCCCCTCCTGGAACGTGCCGAGACCACCGGCGTGGACTGGCGCGTCCTGGCCGAGGACCAGACGGAGCTCTTCCGGACCGACATGCAGGCCCTCGGCGTGATCGCCCCGGACGTCTATCTCGGTGCCGTGGAGACCATCCCTGATGTCGTCGAGGACGTCGAGGCGCTGGTCTCCCACGGGGTGGGGTACCCCGTGCCGGTCCCCGCCGAGGACCTTCCCGAGGGGGTGGCGCAGGCGCACGACGTCTACTTCGACATCGCCGCCGCCCAGGCGCGCACGGGCTGGCGGCTGGGAAGCGTCGGCGCCTACGACCGCGGCACGATGGAGGAGCTCTTCCCGGAGCGCGGGGGAGATCCTGACCGTCCGGGCAAGCGGGATCCGCTGGACCCGCTCCTGTGGAGGGCCCGCCGTGACGGTGAGCCCTCGTGGGACGGCCGGAGCCTCGGCGAGGGACGTCCGGGCTGGCACATCGAGTGTTCGGTGATCGCCCGACGCCATCTGCCGGCTCCCTTCACCGTCCAGGGCGGAGGGTCGGATCTGCGTTTCCCCCATCATGAGTTCTCTGCCGCCCACGCCACCGCCGCCGAAGGGCTCCCGCTGGCCGAGAGCTACGTCCACACCGGCATGGTGGGGCTCGACGGAGAGAAGATGTCGAAGTCCCGCGGCAACCTCGTGCTGGTCTCCCGGCTGCGCCGGGAAGGAGTGGACCCTCAGCTGATCCGGGTGGCGCTGCTGGGCCAGCACTGGCGGCACGACTGGAGCTGGAGCGATGACCTTCTCGACCACGCCCAGGTGCGGATGGACCGTTGGAACGCGGCACTGGGCCGCGCCCCGGAGACGCACGACGGCAGCCCCGACGTCGCCGAGGACCTGCAGTACGCGCTGCATGCCGCGCTGTCGATGAACCTCAACGCCCCGGCTGCGCTGGATCAGCTGGACCTGTGGGCGTCCGGGCAGATCGCGGGGGGCACCGGTCAGGACAGGGTGCGCGAGGTCGTCGCCGGGCTGCTGGGCCTCCGATTGGGCTGAGGCTCCGGGGCTGTTCAGCCGTCTCCGGGCTCCGGGGGCCGCCGGCGGCGCAGGTAGCGTTCGAATTCTCGGGCGATGGCCTCGCCGCTGGCCTCCGGGAGGCTCGGCGTGTCGGTGGCCTCCTCCAGTCGCTGGACGTACTCGGCGATGTCGGTGTCCTCCTGAGCGAGCTCGTCGACCCCACGCTCCCACGCCTCCGCGTCCTCGGCGACCTCCTCGACCTCCAGGGTGAGGCCGAGCAGATCCTCGAGCTGCCGCATCAGTGCCAGCTGCGCTTTCGGGGAGGGCGCCTGACCGACGTAGTGCGGCACCGCCGCCCAGAGCGACACCGCCGGGATCCCGGCCTGGTTCGCTGTGTGCGCGAGGACTCCGACGATCCCGGTGGGCCCCTCATAGGTGGGTGCGTCCACATCCAGGGCGTCCTGCAGGGCGGCGTCCTCGCTGGAGAGCGCGGCGGGGATCGGACGGGTGTGCGGCACATCGGCGAGCAGGGCCCCCACCAGGACGATGGCAGCGACATCATGCTCGACCGCCTTGGTGAGTATCTCCGCCGTGAACGCCTGCCAGCGGAAGCTGGGCTCCACCCCGTTGACCAGCAGGAGATCAAGCGGCGTGGACTCCGGGCGTGCCCGGTAGATCCTGGTGGCGGGCCAGACGATCTCCCGGTGCGTCCCGGTGCGTCGCACCCGGGGGCGGGTGAACTGATAGTCGTAGTAGTCCTCATCGTCGATGCGCTCCACGAGCTCGCCGTCGGCGGCCGTGGTGATCGACCGGACGGCGGAGGAGGCGGCACCACCGGCGTCGTTCCATCCCTCGAAGGCCAGCACCATCACGGTGGGGCGCGCGTCGGGAGTCTCTGCGGACTCGCGCAGGTGATGGATGAACCGGGCCGCGCGGGCCTCGGTCTCCTGGGGGGCGTCCTCGGGCTGGCTCTGCTCATCCACGCTTCTCACACTAGCCCTGGCGCCGAGGGGAGGGAAGTGCTGACCAGGGCGTGTGACGTCGGTGACGGCGTGAGCGCGGGAGCGGCCCTTAGGATGGATCCCATGCTCTCCCACACCTCCTCGGCCGATCCGTCCCGTCCGCTCCAGGCGGTGTTCTGGGACATGGACGGGACCCTCGTCGACACCGAGCCCTACTGGATCGCCTCCGAGTACGAGCTCGTCGCCGCGCACGGCGGCACCTGGTCCGAGGAACAGGCCCATTCGCTGGTGGGGCAGGCGCTCACCCACAGCGCAGCGGTGCTGCAGGCCGCCGGGGTGGATCTGAGCGTCCGGGAGATCATCGACCACCTCATCGGCAGGGTCGTGGCGAAGGTCCGGGAAGAGATGCCGTGGCGCCCCGGGGCCCGTGAGCTGCTGCAGGAGCTGCACGCCGCGGGGGTCCGCTGTGCGCTGGTGACCATGAGCGAGGGTCCGCTGGCCCATGAGGTCGTGGACGCTCTGCCTGAGGGGCAGATCGAGTTCATCGTCTCCGGAGACATGGTGACCCGCGGCAAGCCTGATCCGGAGGCCTACCACCGGGCCTTCGAGCGCATGGCCGCAGACCACCCCGAGCCGCTGGAGCGCGGACGCTGCCTGGCCGTGGAGGATTCCGTGCCGGGCACCGCCGCCGCCGCCGACTCCGGGATCGTCACCCTCGCTGTGCCGCATATGAGCCCGCTGCCGGACTCCGGTCGCTGGCACGTGCTGCCCAGTCTGCGCGGCCTCGGGGTCGATGCCCTGGAGCGCCTGGTCTCGGTGTCGCCGGGGAGCGCGCTCGGCTCCCTGGTGCGCCCATGACCCGGCGCCTGAGCGGCGGCGGATTCACGATCGCCCGTGTGGCGGGCACCCCGGTGCGCCTGCAGTACTCCTGGTTCCTGGTCAGCGCGGTGATCGTGGTGCTCTTCGGGCCGCAGGTGCAGCGCATCTTCCCGGAGATCGGTCCGCTGGCGTACCTCGTCGCGGCCGCCTATGCGGTGCTGCTGCTGGTCTCGGTGCTGGCCCATGAGCTCGCGCACGCGCTCACCGCCCGAGCCTTCGGCTGGCCCTCCACGGAGATCGAGCTGAACCTCTGGGGCGGGCACACCCAGTTCGTCACCCGGGGCGCCACTCCCGGGAAGTCGCTGGCCGTCGCCCTGGCCGGGCCGGCCGCGAACCTGCTCATCGCCGCCGTCGGCTGGGCGCTCATCGAGGCGCTGGAGCCGGTGGGGGTGCTGGGCATGCTCGCCTCCGTCACCGTGCTGGTCAACTTCCTCGTCGGCGTCTTCAACCTGCTGCCCGGGCATCCGCTGGACGGCGGGCGCATCGTGGAGTCTGCGGTGTGGCGCTCCACCGGCAGCCAGGATCGCGGCATGCTGGCCTCCGGCTGGGCCGGACGTGCCGTGGTCGTGGCGATCGCGGCCACCGTGCTGGCGCTGGCGGCATCGGGGTCTCCACGGGTCAGCATCCTGGTCGTGGTGGTGGCCACCATGGTGTGCTTCTTCCTCTGGCAGGGCGCCGGCGAGTCTGTGCGGCTGGCTCGGGCCCGGCTCGCGCACCGCCGCGGCCTCGACGGCGGGCGCGAGGGCTCCCAGGAGCGATAGGCTCTTCGGTGAGCCCGACGGCGCCCGCCAGGGTGCCCGCGCGAGCAGCGACCTGACACCCTTTCGACGAGAGTGAGATCCGTGAGCACCACCCCCGAGTCCGACCCGGCAGCATCCGTGACCGAGGGTCGCGGCCCTGTGGGCGTGCACATGCGCAAGGGCCCGCTGCAGGCAGGACAGCGCGTGCAGCTGACCGACCGGCGGGGGAGGCCCAGCACCATCACGCTCCAGCGTGGCGGCGAGTGGCACACGCACCAGGGCGTGCTGCGCCATGACACGCTGATCGGCCAGCCGGAGGGGATCGTGGTCGCCAACGACGCCGACCATCAGTACCAGGTGCTGCGGCCCCTGCTCAACGACTACGTCCTCTCCATGCCGCGCGGGGCGACCGTGGTGTACCCGAAGGATTCTGCGCAGATCGTGCAGATCGCCGACGTCTTCCCCGGAGCGCACGTGGTCGAGGCGGGCGTGGGCTCCGGAGCCCTCTCGCTGTCCCTGCTGCGTGCCGTCGGCGATCAGGGCACCGTGCACTCCTACGAGCGCCGAGAGGACTTCGCAGAGATCGCTCGGGGGAACGTCGAGGGCTTCTTCGGCCAGCGGCACCCCGGCTGGCAGGTCCACGTCGGAGACATGCAGGAGCAGGTGCCGCGGATCGAGGCACCGGGCTCGGTGGACCGGGTGGTGCTGGACATGCTGGCGCCCTGGGAATGCCTCGACGCCGTCCGCCGCGCGCTGGCGCCCGGTGGTGTCTGGGTCAGCTACGTCGCCACCGTCACCCAGCTGTCGCGGCTGGCCGAGGCGATCCGCGCCTCCGGGGTCTTCACGGAGCCGGAGGCCCACGAGACCATGCTGCGCACCTGGCACCTCGACGGGCTGGCCGTGCGTCCCGACCATCGGATGGTCGCCCACACCGGCTTCCTGCTCTCCGCGCGTCGGCTCGCCGATGATCAGACGCCGCTGCAGCTGAAGAAGCGGGAGAAGCAGTCGGAGGTCA
Organism: Nesterenkonia xinjiangensis; assembly: GCF_013410745.1. Taxonomy (NCBI): domain Bacteria; kingdom Bacillati; phylum Actinomycetota; class Actinomycetes; order Micrococcales; family Micrococcaceae; genus Nesterenkonia; species Nesterenkonia xinjiangensis. The sequence continues at coordinate 3,177,213 of NZ_JACCFY010000001.1, forward strand.
CCGCTGAGGACATGGCGGCCTGGATGCCTGAGGACGCCGTGTGGGACGAGCACACCCTGAAACGTCGCACCGTCACCGGACGCAAGGCGCGCAAGGCCGCCACCCATGCGAGGAAGATCGCCGACGCCGCTCGTGAGGGCGACGCCGTCGCGCCGGCCGAGGACGCCGGCCGTGCCGACCACGACCCGCAGGGCGGGGGCGGCAGAGAGGAGCAGACACCATGAGCCAGGAGCACACCCCCGGTTCCCCGACCGGACCGACGACTGCCTCCGCCGAGCAGCTGCAGGAGCGGCTCGACCGCACCCACCGGCAGCTGGACGCGCTGCGCCAGCGCAGCCGGCAGCTCGAGCAGCAGCTGCAGACCGCCGGGACCAACAACCAGCGGATGGCCCGCCTGCTGGAGACCACCCGGAACCAGATGGACCAGCTGCGCCAGGCGCTGCACGCCGACGGGCAGGCTCCCTTCACCTTCGGGACCGTGATCGGCTATCGGGAGAAGCATGAGCTTGTCGAGGGCCGCGAGATCGAGGCCACCACCGGGCCCGGCGTTGACATCCTCCACGCGGGTCGCAAGATGAGGGTCAGCGTGTCGCCGCTGCTCGATCCGGCAGAGCTCCGCCCCGGGCTGGAGGTGCTGCTCAACGAGCACCTCGCCGTGGTGGCGGTCCTGCCGGCCGAGTCCACCGGTGAGCTCGCCCGCGTCAAGGAAGTGCTGCCCGACGGCCGACTGGTGATCCTCAGCCGGGGAGAGGACGAGCGGGTGGTGCGGCTGGCCCTCGGTGAGGGGGACGTCAGCGTCCGGGTGGGCGACGCCGTCACAGTGGATCTGCGCACCGGCACCGCCACCGAGGTCGTCCCGCTCTCGGAGGTGGAGGACGTGGTGCTCGAGGAGACCCCGGATGTGTCCTACGCGGACATCGGAGGGCTCTCTGAGCAGATCGAACAGATCCGTGACGCCGTGGAGCTGCCGTTCCTGCACTCTGACCTGTATCGCGAACACGGGCTCAGCGCGCCCAAGGGCATCCTGCTCTACGGGCCGCCCGGCTGCGGCAAGACGCTGATCGCCAAGGCGGTGGCCTCCTCGCTGCAGGGCGGAGGCGCTCCCGGCGGGCACAAGAACGGGGAGGTCGCGGCCCCGCGCAGCTTCTTCCTCAACATCAAGGGCCCTGAGCTGCTCAACAAGTACGTCGGCGAGACCGAGCGGCACATCCGGGTGATCTTCTCCCGGGCGCGGGAGCGCGCATCGGCGGGCCACCCCGTGGTGGTCTTCTTCGACGAGATGGAGGCGCTGTTCCGGACTCGCGGCACCGGAGTCTCCTCGGATGTGGAGACCACCATCGTCCCGCAGCTGCTGGCCGAGATCGACGGAGTGGAGTCGCTGGACAACGTCATCGTCATCGGCGCCTCCAACCGTGAGGACATGATCGACCCGGCGATCCTGCGTCCGGGCCGCCTGGACGTTAAGATCCGCGTCCGCCGGCCGGGTGCGGCCGGTGCGCGCGAGATCCTGGGCATCCATCTGGGCGGACGTCTGCCGCTGCGCGCCGACTTCGTGGCGGAGCAGGGCGGCCACGCCTCGGCTGTCCAGGCATTGGTCGAGGCCGTCGTCGCCCGGCTCTATCCGGCAGAGTCGGAGCCACGGCTGCGACTGGTCCATGCCGACGGGTCCCGCACCGACTTCGCCGCCGCGGACTTCATCTCCGGCGCCGTGCTGAGCAACATCGTCGACCGGGCCAAGAAGTCCGCGATCAAGGAGTTCCTGGCCTCGGACCGCCGCCCCGACGCCAAGGGGCTGACGGAGGACCAGCTGCTGGCGGCCGCTGAGGCAGAGCTGCGGGACCAGGAGGATCTGGTGAACACCGTCGACCCGCAGGAATGGGCGCGCGTGCTGGGGGCGGCCCCGTCCCCGGTGGTCGGCGTCGAGCGGCTGGCCGGAGGCCCGTCATGAGTGTGCGTCGGCTGATCGGCATGGAGACCGAGTACGGCATCCACGCCCCGCAGAATCCACGGGCCAGCCATGTGGCGCTGTCCATCGAGCTGGTCAACGCCTATGCGGCGGCGGTCACCGAAGAGGGCGGCGCCGTCGCCGGCACGGAGTGGGACTACCAGTCCGAGTCCCCGCTGGTGGACGCCCGCGGCTGGGTGCTGCCGCGCTCCGCCGCGCATGCCAGCCAGCTCACCGACACCGCTGAGGCGCTGGACGGCGTGAGCGGGGGAGATCCTTCGCCCGCGGACGTCGCGAGCCCGGCCGACGTCTCCGAGGGGCAGCAGGGGCACGGGGACTCCGAGTTCCATGCGCCCGGCTCCGCACACTGGCGGGGCGACTTCTTCCGGCTGCGTGAGGGGCAGCCGCAGCTGCTGATGAACCTGGTGCTGTCCAACGGGGCGCGGCTCTATGTGGACCACGCCCACCCGGAGTACTCGGCCCCGGAGACCATCGGCGCCAGGCGCGCCGTGCTCTACGACGTCGCCGGTGACGTCATCGTGCGCCGTGCCGCGCAGCGGCTGGCTGACGAGGAGGGCAGCCCGGAGCTGCTGCTGTACAAGAACAACACCGACGGCAAGTCCGTCTCCTATGGGGCGCACGAGAACTACCTGGTCCCGCGCGAGGTGCCTTTCGACCAGCTGGTCGCCGGACTCATCCCGTTCTTCGTGACGCGGCAGATCATCTGCGGCGCGGGGCGGTTGGGGATCGGTCAGCGGGCCACCGGCGTCGGATTCCAGATCTCCCAGCGCGCAGACTTCTTCGAGGAGGAGGTCGGCCTGGAGACGACGGTCCGTCGGCCGATCATCAACACCCGGGACGAGCCGCACGCGGACGCGGACCGGCATCGCCGGCTCCATGTGATCATCGGCGATGCCAACATGAGCGAGTACTCCGCCTGGCTGCGCGTGGGCACCACGGCGCTGGTGCTGGACCTGATCGAGTCCGGACATGCCCCGCAACTTCGCCTGCACGATCCCGTGGAGGCACTGAAGGCGATCTCTCACGATCCCTCGCTGACCACCACCGTGCGGACGAACCGTGGCCAGATGACGGCCCTGGACATCCAGCGGCTCTACCTGAAGGCCGCGATCTCCCGTGCCTCGGAGAAGTCCGGGCCGAAGACCGCGCTCACCGCCCCGGACACGGAGACCGCCGAGATCCTCGAAGCCTGGGGGACGCTGCTGGAGGATCTCACCGAGGACGTCTCGCAGGCGGCGGACCGTGTCGACTGGGTCGCGAAGCTGGCCCTGATGGAGTCCTACCGGCGCCGTGACGGGCTGGACTGGGATGCGCCCCAGCTGAAGCTGATCGACCTGCAGTACGCCGATCTGCGGCCTGAACGCGGGCTGTACCACAAGCTCGTACGGGCCGGCCGGATGCGGCGGCTGTTCTCCGACGAGCAGATCGCGTGGGCCGCCGCGCACCCGCCGGAGGAGACCCGCGCCTGGCTGCGCGGCCAGCTGGTCGCCCAGCACTCCGAGCACCTCGTGGGGGCCAGCTGGGACCAGATCCTGCTCCGCACAGGCCCGCTGGCCCGCGCCACCCGGCTCAGCATGACCGAACCGACCCGCGGCTCCCGGAACGACGCCGAGCTGGTCCTGCTCGACGCCGACACCCCGGAGAAGCTGGTGGCCGGTCTGACCCGGCTGCTGCAGCCCTGAGCGGGGCGTGTCTGCGGGGCCGTCCTGACGGCCTCGGTGGCAGGGTCGTAGACTCGACCTGAGGCCTGAGAGAGATCGAGACCGCCGAACCGTCGGCGCCCAGCCCGGGCGGCGTCACCTCGGCGGGGAGAAGAGGAGCGACCATGCCGTCCCAGCCGCAGCGCCGTCCCAGCGAGAGCGCCCAGGACCGACCCGCAGTGCCCGACGACGGCGCCGCAGCTCCGGTGCCCGCCGGCGGCAGCACCCAGTCCCAGGGCCGCGCCGAGGAGCTCGACAGCCTGCTCGACGAGATCGACTCGGTGCTGGAGACCAACGCGGAGGAGTTCGTCAAGGGGTTCGTCCAGAAGGGCGGGCAGTAGCCGGATGGAGCGACGCGTCGTCGGTGTGGAGACCGAGTTCGGACTGGCCCACCAGGGGCGCGGGCGGCGCGGTCTGCCGCCCGACGAGGCGGCCCGCTACCTGTTCCGCCCGGTGGTCGACTGGGGGCGCAGCTCCAACGTCTTCATCCCCAACGGCTCCCGCCTCTACCTCGATGTCGGCTCCCATCCGGAATACGCCACCGCCGAGTGTGACGACCTCCTCGACCTCATCGCCTCGGACCGCGCCGGCGAGCTGATCATGCATGATCTCGCGCTCCGCGCCCAGGAGGCGATGGCCGCCGACGGGCTGCCCGGCTCGGTGTACCTGCTGAAGAACAACATCGATTCCCAGGGCAACTCCTACGGATCCCATGAGAACTACCTGATTCCGCGCACCACCCATTTCCGGCGGCTCTCCACGGTGCTGCTGCCCTTCCTGGTCACGCGGCAGATCATCGCCGGGGCCGGGCGGATCGTGCCCCCAACCGAGGACCAGGAGGCCCATTTCGCCTTCTCCCAGCGGGCGGACCACATGTGGGAGGGCATCTCGTCGGCCACCACCCGCTCTCGGCCGATCATCAACACTCGCGACGAGCCGCACGCCGATGCGGCCGTGCATCGTCGGCTGCACGTCATCGTCGGGGACTCCAGCATGTCCGAGACCACCCAGCTGCTGCGCTTCGGCTCCACGGACCTGGTGCTGCGAATGATCGAGTCAGGGGCGCCCCTGGGGGATCATGAGCTGGAGAACCCGATCAGCGCGATCCGCCACATCAGCCATGACGTCACCGGCCGGGCGAGGGTGCGGACACGGGAGGGCCGCCAGGTGACCGCCGTGGAGATCCAGCAGAACCTGTTCGATCGGGCACGGAGCTTCGTGGCTCGGCACGGTGCTCACCACGATCGTGTCGGGGAGGTCCTCGAGCTCTGGGGCCGCGCCGTGGAGGCGGTCGCCAGCGGGGACCACTCGCTCATCGATCGCGAGATCGACTGGGCGATCAAACGACGACTCATCGATGAGGTTGCCGGCCGAGCCGGGCTCGGGCTCGGTGACGCGCGACTGGACCAGATCGACTTCGCCTATCACGACATCCACCCGGACCGAGGGCTGTTCCACCTGCTGGTCCGCCGGGGGCGGGCCGTGCGGCTGCTCGACGAGGCCCGGCTGCGACGTGCGATCACCGATCCGCCGGCCACGACACGTGCGGCGGTGCGGGGACGCTTCCTCTCCGCGGCCCGGGCCCATGGCGCCGGGCACACCGTGGACTGGGTGCATCACAAGCTGGTGGACCGGCCCCTGGAGGCCGTCATGGTCAAGGATCCCTTCGCCGCCGAGGATCCGCGGGTCGACACGCTGCTGGGCAGGCTCCGCGGCGAACTGCGCGAGCTCGACGACGCCGAGCGGGAGGCACAGCCGGGACCGCTGGCGCTCTCCGAACGGTATGTGGCGACATCGCCGGTGCCTCCGCCGGAGCCGCCGCTCATCTGAGGAGACGCGCTGACCTGGAGCGACGCCTCTGCCCTGAGCGAGGCTCCGGGTCGACCCTGTACAGTTCACCCTGGCGACATCACCGCCCGCCCCGATCAGTTGTGGAGGACACCCTTCGTGCGAAAGATGCAATACGCCCTGGCTGCCCCGGCAGTGCTGCTGCTGGCCGGCTGCTCCAGCGACGGACTCGGCGACACCTCGGCTCTGTCGGGGATCGATCTGCACTTCACCGACGAGGGTGTTCCCGAGGTGCTGATCAGCAATCCTGTGGAGTCCGACGAGGAGTCCTCGCTGATCCTGTCCCAGGGGGACGGCGATGAGCTGGATCCGGAGCAGATCCTGCACGTGTCCTCGGCGACGGTCGACCCGGCCAGCGGCGCGGTGCAGCAGGAGAACTTCAGCGAGGACACGCCCTCGCTGCTGTTCCTGCCGATGATCCAGGAGCAGAGCGAGTTCATCTACGACTCGCTGGTGGACACCGGGGCGACCGTCGGCTCCGACATCGCACTCTATGAGCCGGGCAGCGCCGAGACCGGCGGTGCGGACTCGCTGGTGATCCTCCGCATCGATGACCAGGTGCCCGCCCATGCGACCGGCGAGGAGCAGGAGCAGAGCGGAGACCTGCCGGAGATCACCTCGGAGGTCGGCGAAGCTCCCACGCTCCCCGCCGCTCCCGATGAGGAGGAGGCTCCGGAGGAGACCGAGAGCGAGGTGCTCATCGCCGGCGAGGGTGCGGAGATCGGAGCCACTGACCAGGTCGTGGTCCGCTACACCGGCTGGACATGGTCCGACGGGGAGGTCTTCGACTCCGCGTGGCCGGGCGTCACACCTCCGGACTCGGAGCAGGCTGCCGAGGACGGGACCACCGAGGACGAGGAAGCCGAGGACGACGGCGAGGACGACGAGGCCGCGTCGGTGCCGCCAGCCAGTTTCCCCCTGGACAACCTGGTGGACGGATGGGCCGAAGGGCTGGAGGGCAAGCACGTCGGTGACCGTGTGCTTCTGGTGATCCCGCCGGAGTCCGGCTACGGCGAGGCCGAGGGCCATGATCTGCAGGACGAGACGCTGATCTTCGTGGTGGACCTCATCGCCTCCGCCCCGGCGCCCGAGCAGACCCAGGAGCAGATGCCGGAGCAGCCCGAGCTCACGGAGGAGGAGCTCGAGGAGCTCGAGGAGATGATGCAGGAGCAGGGCGGCGAGGACGCAGACGCCGACGACACAGACGCCGACGACACAGACGACGACTGATGTCACTGAGCTGACATGGATGACCGGGGCGCCCCGGGAGCATCACCTGCAGGTGATGCTCCCGGGGCGTCCTGCATGTGCCCAGGGTGAGCAGGGACTCTCCGCGCCGAGCATCGGCTCTCGACTCCGTTAGGCTGGGACGAGTCGTCCCGCAACGGAGAGGAAATCCCCCATGTCTTTCGGTCAGCGCAGCTACGACCGCACCCGTCCTGAGATCGACTTCCCCGGCGACACCCCTCCGGAGGAGCTCGTCGTCGAGGAGCTCATCCCCGGCGGCGGCCCGGGAGTCGAGCCCGGAGACCAGATCTCCTGCCACTACGTCGGGGTCTCCTGGTCCACTGGTGAGGAGTTCGACGCCTCCTGGAACCGCGGCCAGCCCCTGGACTTCACCGCCGGCGCCGGCCAGGTGATCTCCGGCTGGGACCAGGGCCTGATCGGGATGCAGGAGGGCGCCCGGCGCCGTCTGGAGATCCCGCCGCATCTGGCCTACGGGGAGCAGGGCGCCGGAGGGGCCATCGGTCCGAACGAGACGCTGATCTTCGTGGTCGACCTGGTCAGCATCCGCCGAGCCGGCTGAGCCGACGTGGTCGGGTACCGGCACATCAGCCGCCGCGCCGCGGACCGCGTCGTGGGCATCGACGGGGGCATCGACGGGGACGTCGTCGCGGAGTATGAGGCCGCCTCGCACGCCACGGGTGCGGAGGAGACTCAGGACGTCACCGCCGACTCCGGGGTGAGCCGTGCCCTGTCCCTGGCCGCCACGCTGATCGACGCCGCGCCGAGCGGACTGACCAAGGCTGAGGTCCGGGAGCGCGTCGAGCACTACCGGACTGCGGGTGACGGGGCCTCGGCGGAGGCTTTCGAGCAGCAGTTCAGCCGGGACAAGCGGCATCTGCGACGCATCGGCATCGAGATCACCGAGCAGGGTGGCGGTGCGGAGGATCGCGAGGGTCGTGGAGGCGACCACGAGTTCCGCTATCTGATCGATCCTCAGGCCCACGGGCTGCCGCTGCTGGAGCTGGACGCCGAGGAGGTCGTCGCGCTGCGGCACACCGAGCTGCTGTGGAGCGGCACCCGAGCCCAGCAGGCGATCCGTCAGGCCTCGGGAGCGCTGCTCGCGCCTCATCTCGGCGAGGGCGGGCTCCCCGACGTCGGCGGACCGGCGCAGTCCCAGCCGTCGGCGGTCCGCCTGGGACTGGCGGACGATCAGGTCCTCGACCACCTGGCCGTGCTGGCTGAGGCCCGCGGCTCACGGGTCGTCGGATTCGACTACGGCCCGCGCGGCCGGCACCGCGCTGAACGCCGCCGGACTCTGCCTCTGGGCGTGGGGTCGCGCGGCGGCTGGTACCTGGTGGGCCACGACCTGGACCGCGATGCCGTGCGGGTCTACCGATTGGACCGCATCCGGGGGGCGATCGAGCCGCTCACGGTGCAGGACGACGGTGCCGCCGCCATCCTGCAGGGCATCGCGGAGGGACGGGTCGATCCCCGGAAGGTCACCCAGGAGCAGCTCGAGACCCTGGGGCCGGTCCATGGTACCGAGACCGTGGAGCTCGCGGTCGCCGAGGCGCTGGTGCCCTCCTTCCTGCCGCATGCCCGGGCGCAGAGTGCTGAGGATGTTGAGAGCGCGGATGGTGCGGTCACTCAGCGCCGGCGGAGCCGAGGAGACGGCGCCCGCAGGCTCACCGTGGAGACTTCGCTGCACGACTCCTTCGTCGGGAAGGTCGCGGCGGCGGGGCCCCAGGTGCACATCCTGTCCGGTCATCGGCTCACCGCTCTGGTGCGGTCCCACCTCGAGTCGGTGCTGCGCGCCCACCGGGACGTCCCGGCGGAGCCGATCGAGCTGAAGCCGGTCAAGCACGGGGCGAGGAACGACGCCCTGGTCAAGATCGCCCGTGTGGTGAGCATCGCCGCCTATCTGCAGGCCTCCGGCGGCGCCAGGGTCAGCGACCTGCTCCGGCGCTACAGCCTGGAACCCCGCCAGCTGCACCGCGACCTGCTCTCACTGCAGCAGTCTGCGGCCTTCGACGACGCGCAGTTCGGCCACTACATCGACATCACCCCGGAGCTGCCGCTGACCCGTCGCGTCTTCGAGGAGCGGCTGGTCCCGGAGGATCCGGTGATCAGGGTGCAGCTGCCCGGGGAGCGGCTCAGCAGCACCCTGGGCAGGCCGCTGCGGCTCTCCACCCCGCAGGCGCTGTCCCTGCTCATCGGACTCGAGGGTCTGATCGCCTCGGAGGACCCCACTGAGGAGCTGGTCCGGGCCGCCGCCGAGCGGCTGCGTGACCGGATCCGGGCCATCGTGCCTGAGGAGCTCGACGTCACCGCAGCCGAGCTGAGTGTGGTCTGGCACAGCGACGATGACTTCGGCCGGGAGCCCCAGCTGCACGCGGCCCTGGGGGCCGGTCATGCCGTGGAGCTGCTCTATGAGGACCTTCAGGGGCGGCGCACCAGGCGCACCGTCGATCCGGTGAACCTGCTGCATGACGGGCCACGCACCTATCTGCGTGCCTGGTGCCGCTCTGCCCAGGGGGAGCGGAACTTCCTGCTGTCTCGGATGCTGGAGCTTCGTCCGCTTCCGGAGACGCCGTTGAGCCGGGAGTCGCTCCGGCTGGCCGCCGAGCCCGCGCGGCGTCCTGAGGTTCCCCGGCTGCCCGAGGACACGCTGGTCACGCTGCGCTTCGCCCCGTCGGCCGTCGCACTCGCCGACGGCTGGGCGCCGCTGCGAGAGGCGTGGCATGAGGGCGGCGCCCGCACGGTGGAGGTCGCACTGCGCAGCCCGGCCATCGCCGTCGACCTGGCCCTGCGCTCTGGCGGCGACGTCACCGTCACCGCTCCGGAGGAGCTCTCTGCGGAGGTGCTGCACCGGGCCGAGGCGGCGTTGGCGGCGGTGCGGAGGAACGCGTCCAGCTGCGTGGAGTATCCTGAGACACAGACGAAAGGACGCACTCCATGAACATCACCGGTTGGCAGATCGCCATCATCGCCCTGCTCATCATCCTGCTGTTCGGTGCGCCGAAGCTTCCGCAGCTGGCCAAGTCCGTGGGCCAGTCGATGCGCATCTTCAAGTCCGAGGTCCGCACGATGAACGACGAGTCCCAGGACAAGGAGCCCGAACCCGACGCCGACGAGCGCCCGGCGGTGGAAGGCCGCGTGGTGGACCCCTCCGAGTCTCCGCGCCGCCGCGGCTCGGAGCAGCGCCGGGACCACGCCTGAGGGCGGCCGATGGCCGGGACGCAGGACGAGGATCCCCGGACCACCGGACGACGCCGCAGGAAGAGACGCCGCAGGGACGCTGAGGGGAAGATGCCCCTCAAGGAGCATCTGCGTGAGCTCCGCAACCGCCTGATCAAAGCCTGTCTCGGCATCGTCGTGGGTGCGGTCGCGGGCTTCTTCCTCTATGACACGATCTTTGCGCTGCTGAGCTCCCCGGTGGTCGACTTCGACGACGTCGACCGCAGCACCGAGATCGCTTTCAACACGGTCGGGCAGCCGCTGGACCTGATGATCCGCATCTCCCTTTTCGTGGGCATCGTGATCTCGTCTCCGGTGTGGCTCTATCAGGTGTGGGCGTTCATCATGCCCGGGCTGCAGAAGAAGGAGAAGCGCTATGCGATGGGCTTCATCGCCGCCTCGGTGCCGTTGTTCGTCATCGGGATCGCCATGGCCTATGTGGTGCTGCCGCAGGCGATCCGCTTCTTCTTCACCCTGAACCCCGAGGGCACCTCCAACATCATCGCCCCGGATGTCTACTTCACCTTCGTGCTGCACCTCTTCCTGGCCTTCGGGATCGCGATGGTCATCCCGGTCGTGCTGGTCGGGGTGAACATGATGGGCCTGATCACCGGTCGGCGGGTGCTCAAGAGCTGGCGCGGCACGCTGATGTTCATCGCGCTGATCTCCGCGATGGCCGCCCCCGGCGGTGACGCGATCACCATGTTCTTCATCGCCGGGCCCCTGGTGGTGCTCTTCGGGGTCGCGATCGTGCTCTGCCTGCTCAATGACAAGCGGCGCGAGAAGCGCGTGGCCGCGCGTGAGGCCGCCAACGAGGATCTCGTCGCCTAGTCATCGCCGGCCAGCAGGTCCTTGTCGGCTCTGAGATCGTCGCTCAGTTGCGGATCGTCGCTGAATCCAGAGACGATCCGCAACTGAGCGACGATCTGGGGCGGGGCCCGGCTGGTGACTCGCCCCGGGGGAGAGCCGCTCAGCTCCGAGCGGCCTGCTGGGCGCGAAGTCCACGCAGCAGGTCGTCCTGCTCCTCGATCAGGATGCGCCGCAGGGCCGCGGGCGCGTCGTCGTGGGCCCGGAGCCACTCGGCGGTGCGCCGGGCCGCGGGGTGCTCCTCAGGGGACTGGCCCGCCTCGAGGTCCTGGACTCCCGGGTAGAGCCCGGAGACCACCCGGGTGGCCTGTCCCTGACTCATTCGCGTCCAGACGTCCTGCAGAGCGGCGAAGTAGTCCTCGTCGTGATCCGCGACGAGGGTGGCCGGTCCGCAGCGGAACCCCACCACGGTGGCGGTGAGGTGGTCGTTGGAAAGCTCCGCACCGTGCTCGTCCGTGCCGGCGATCGCCTGGGCGAAGGCTGCACGCTTGACCTCCGCCTGGGGTCGGGCGGCCAGCGCCAGCCGGTGGGCGATCCGCCCGCGTGCCGTGGTGCGGGCGGCGAGCTCGGCGTCGAGCACCTCATGCTGGACCCGCCCGTGGACGGTCAGCGCCTGGAGGAACGCCCAGCGGATCTCCTCGTCCAGATCCAGCCCGGAGATGCCCAGGGATGCGGCCTCGCCGTCGAGCAGCGCGGCGAGCAGCTCCAGCTGGGACGATGTCTGGCGCGAGAGGGTGGCGAGCGTGCGGGCGGCCGCGCGCTGCCGGTCCCCGCCCGCCTCCTCGGAGATGAACTCCGCCAGGCGTCCGGCGAACCTCTCCTCCAGCGCCTCGCGCTGCTCGACCGGAGTGTACAGCTCCAGGGCACGGACGCTCTGCCGCAGCAGCGCCTGGACGACCACGACCTCCTCGATCTGGAGGCCCAGGGTCATGACCGCCTCCAGGAAGCGGGAGGCGCTCAGCTCACCGTCGCGGACCATGGACCACAGTGCGGCCCAGACGGTGGCGCGGGACAGCGGGTCCTGCACGGGGTGGACCAGCACAGCGGCCACAGACTCGGCGTCCAGGCTGAGCTTGGCATAGGTGAGGTCCTCCTCGTTGGCCAGCAGCAGTCGCGGAACCCCCGGAGCGGGCAGCTCCAGCCCGGACACCACGGTCCGGCCGTCCAGGGTCGCAGGCACCGAGCCGGTGCGGCGCAGCGTCCCGGTGCTCCTGTCCAGCACGTGCACCCCCACATCGACCAGATGGGGCCGGGTGACCTCCTGGCCCGTGGCCGGATCCACACCACCCTCGACGACGGCGACCGATCCGTGCGACTCCACGGTCGCCGAGATCTCCGGCACCCCGGCAGTCTGCAGCCAGGCCTGCGCCCAACCGGCCATGTCCTGCCCGGAGACCTCCTCGAGCACGGTGAGGAAGTCAGCGAGGCTGGCGTTGCCGAAGGCGTGGCGGGCGAAGTACCGGCGTGCGGCCTCGCGGAACGCCTCCCGGCCCACGAAGGCGGCCAGCTGCTTGAGGACCGAGGCGCCCTTGGCATAGGTGATGCCGTCGAAGTTCTGGTCGGCGGCCTCCAGATCGGTGATGTCCGCCACGATCGGGTGGGTGGTGGGGTACTGGTCCTGCACGTAGGCCCAGGCCTTGCGCCCGTTGGCGAACGAGATCCACGAGGTCGTCCAGTCGGTGGCCTCGTCCACGGCCAGGGAGCCCATGTAGTCGGCGAAGGACTCCTTGAGCCACAGGTCGTCCCACCAGCGCATGGTCACCAGGTCCCCGAACCACATGTGCGCCATCTCGTGCATCAGGGTGTTGGCGCGCGTCTCACGCTGGGCATCGGTGGCGGCGGTGTCGAAGACGTACGCCTCGGTGAACGTCACCAGTCCCGGGTTCTCCATCGCGCCGAGGTTGTACTCCGGCACGAAGACCTGGTCGTACTTGCCCCAGGGGTAGGGGACGGCGAACTCCGCGTGGAAGAAGTCCAGCCCGCGACGGGTCAGGTCCAGCAGCTCCTCGGCGTCGAGATGCTCCGCCAGGGCGGATCGGCACAGCACCGCCAGCGGCACCTCGAGAGGCTCTTCGCCCTCCACACCGCCGCTCCAGAGACCGTCCACACGGTGGTAGGGACCGGCGAGCAGCGCCGTGATGTAGCTGGAGAGCCGTCGAGTCTCTGCGAAGCGGACCCGCACCAGGCCCACGCCCTCGAGACCCTCCGCGGCCCCCGGGACCTGTTCGCGGGAGGTCTCCGCCCCGTTGGAGCGCAGCTCCCAGGTCTCCGGACCGGTGATGGTGATCCGGAAGACCGCTTTGAGATCGGGCTGCTCGAAGACCGGGAAGACCCGTCGGGAGTCCGCCGGCTCGTACTGCGTGTAGAGGTAGACCTGCCCGTCGGCGGGGTCCACGAAGCGGTGCAGACCCTCCCCGGAGCGGGAGAACCGCGAGGTGGAGCGGATCTCCACCAGGTTCTCCTCGGCCAGCTCCGGCAGGCGGATGCGGGCGGCTCCGACGTGGTCAGCCACCGGAAGAGCAGTCCCGTTGAGGACGACCTCCTCCACGGAGGCACCCAGGTAGTCGAGGAAAGTCTCCCCGCCCGGGGCCGAGGAGCGGAAGCTGATGCGCGTGGTCACCGGATAGGTCGTGGCCCCCTCGGCGGCCGCTGCGGAGAGGTCGACGTCGACGTCGCAGGTCTGCACGCTCAGGTGCGCCGAACGCGCGGCGGCCTCGTCCCGGGTGAGGTTCTCCACCTCGGCCCGGGGGAACGGGCCGTCGAGGTCGGCGGATGCGTCAGTGTCAGTGATAGTCATGACACCATTCAACCGCATCCGCCGAGCGCGGCGCCGGCCTCTTCGACGCGGTCCGGGGGAGAGCCTCAACCCCCCTTGCGCTGGCTCCGACGCTCCTGCTGACGCCGCTTGACCAGGATCTTCTCGTCGACCGGGGCTTCCGAGGAGGCACGCAGCACGCGGTGGTGCTCCATCGCCTCGTCCTGTCGCTCCTGCTCGGCGCCGGAGGCGACCTCCATGCGCACGTGGTCGGCGGTGTAGCCGAAGGAGTCCACGATGTCCTGGGCCAGAGGCCGGAGCCGGGCGAGCAGCCGGTTGATGTAGGGCGAGAGGGTCCTGGCCCGCTGGGCGGAGATCCTGCCGTGGAGGAGGTACCAGTCCAGGGTCTCCTCGATGCGGGTGAGCGCATAGACGTCGCGCAGCCAGGTGAGCACCTGCCGAGTGCCGGCGTGCTCCACCTCCTCGAGGGCCTCGGTGAAGGACTCCCACACCAGAAGGTCAGCATGGGCCTTGGCGGCGTTGATGATCTCGTACTGGTGCTCGTTGAACGTCGCGGCCTGCTCAGCCTGAGGTTTGCGGGCCACGCTGCGCAGCTGGCCGGCGACGTCGGCGACCATCTGCCGGACCCGATCGGTGAGCAGCTCGCGCTGCACCTCGGTCTGCTTGAACCAGTTGGCGCTGCGCCGCTCGTCACCGGTGTCCTGCACCGACTGCAGGGCCCGCCGCAGCCCGAACCGGTGCAGCACGGTGGACTGTGCCTGGGAGGCGACGTACCGGGAGAGGGCACCGACATCGGCGTCCTTGAACTCGGAGGCGTAGTCGCTGAGCAGTCGCTTGGCCACCAGCTGCAGCAGCACATTGTTGTCACCCTCGAAGGTGACGTAGATGTCCAGATCGGCGTGCAGGGTTGTGAACCGGTTCTCCGCGATGAAGCCGGCCCCTCCGCAGGCCTCCCGGGCCTCCTGCAGGGTGTCCAAGGCGTGCCAGGTCGCCACCGGCTTGATCGCCGCCGCGAGGGTCTCCAGCTCCTGACGGTTCTCGTCGCTGTCGTCGGCGCCGGAGAAGACGTCGTCGAACTTGGCCAGCAGCTTCTCCTGGGCGAAGCTCAGCGCCACGGTGGTGGCCAGCCGGGGGAGCAGGCGCCGCTGGTGGAGCTGGTAGTCCATGATGACCTCCTCCTGCACCGGGGAGGAGGCGTTGAACTGGCGGCGCTGGTTGGCGTAGGTGACCGCGCCGATCAGCGCCAGCTTCGAGGCCGCCACCGAGGCGCCGGTCAGCGAGACCCGCCCCTGCACCAGGGTGCCGATCATGGTGAAGAACCGCCGCCCCGGGCTCTCGATCGGGGAGGAATAGGCACCGTCGGCGGTGACGGCGCCGTACCGGTCGAGCAGGTGGCTGCGCGGGACGCGGATCGAGTCGAAGCGGATCCGTCCGTTGTCCACACCGTTGAGCCCACCTTTCTGGCCGTCATCGGTGATGGTGATGCCGGGGAGGGTGTTGCCGTCATCATCGCGCAGGTGGCAGTAGAAGCAGTGGACCCCGTGGTTCACGCCGTCGGTGATCAGCTGGGCGAAGACCACGGCGTCCTTGCCGTCGACCGCCGCGTTGCCGAGATAACGCTTGGTGGCCGCGGTGAACGGGGTGTGGATGACGAACTCCTCGGTGTCCGGGTCATAGGTCGCGGTGGTGCCGAGGGAGGCCACGTCCGAACCGTGCCCGATCTCGGTCATCGCGAACGCCCCGGGCACGCTGAGGTCCATGATTCCGGGCAGGAAGCGTCGATGGTGCTCCTCGGTCCCCAGGTGGAGCACCGCCGCGCCGAACAGGCCCCATTGGACCCCGGACTTGATCTGCAGCGAGGGGTCGGCGGTGACCAGCTCCTCGAAGGCGGCGATGTTGCCTCCGTGGGAGTCAGCCCCGCCGAACTCCCGGGGGAAGGCTCGGTGCACCGCATCTGCGGAGACGAGGTCGTGGAGCTGGCGCAGCACGCGCTCGCGGTGGTCCTCCTTGGTGAGGCCTTCGATCTTGTGGAAGCGCTCCTCGGCGGCCAGCGCCCGGGAGACGCGCCGCGTCTCGGCCCAGCGGCCCAGCAGGACCTCCTCGAGCACAGCGGTGTCGAGGGATGGTGAAGCCACCTCGTGGTCAGTAGTGTCGGTGGTGGTGTGACTTGTGGTCTGACTCATGGTCCGACTCCTTCGCCCGCGTGGTCAGTGTGACAGTGATGATCGACACAGCTAGTCTAAGATACTGATCAGTAATAACGCCAAGTCCTGGTTCCCCGACTGGAGGAGAACACCTCGTGACCACCCCTGACCTGACTCGCCCTGACCGGACGCGTGAGGCCGTCATCATCGGCGGCAACCGCATCCCCTTCGCCCGCGCCCACGGCGCCTACGCTTCTGCCTCGAACCAGGACATGCTCACCTCGGCGCTCAACGGCCTGGTGGCACGGTTCGGGCTGCAGGGCCAGCGTCTGGGCTCGGTCGCCGGGGGAGCGGTGATGAAGCACTCGAAGAACTTCAACCTGATGCGTGAGTCCCTGCTGGGCACCCCGCTGGATCCTGCGACCCCCGCCACCGACGTGCAGATGGCCTGCGCCACCGGCATGGAGGCCATCGGCTCGCTGGCGGACAAGATCCGGCTGGGCCGCATCGAATCCGCCGTCGGTGCCGGTGTCGACTCCATCTCGGATGCGCCGATCGTGGTCACCGACGAGCTGCGCGGCATCCTCATGGAGGTCAACCGGGCCAAGACGCCTGGTCAGCGTCTCAAGGCGCTGACGAAGATCCGGCCGGGCCACCTCGCACCGCAGGCCCCCGGCGTCAACGAGCCGCGCACCGGAATGTCCATGGGCGAACACATGGCCGTCACCGCCCATGCCTGGGGGATCGGCCGTCAGGAGCAGGACGAGCTCGCCCTGGCCAGCCACCAGAACCTCGCCGCCGCCTACGACGACGGCTTCTTCGACGACCTGGTGACCCCGTTTCAGGGAGTGCAGCGCGACACCAATCTGCGGCCCGACTCCAGCCTGGAGAAGCTCGGGCGGCTGGCTCCCGCGTTCGGCCGGGACCTGGGGGAGGAGGCCACCATGACGGCCGCCAACTCCACCGCGCTGACCGACGGCGCCTCCGCGGTGCTGCTGGGCTCCGAGGAGTACGCCGACGCCCACGACCTGCCCAAGCTCGCCACGTTCGTGGACTACGAGCAGGCGGCGGTGGACTTCGTCGACGGCGCCGAAGGGCTGCTCATGGCGCCGGCCTACGCGGCCGCGAGGATGCTCACCCGCAACGGTCTCACCTTGGAGGACTTCGAGTACTTCGAGATCCACGAGGCCTTCGCCTCCACCGTGCTGGCGCAGATCGCCGCGTGGGAGGACGAGGACTTCTGCCGGGAGAAGCTCGGTCTGGACGCTCCTCTGGGCCGTGTCGACCGCAGCCGGCTGAACCTCCACGGCTCCTCGCTGGCGGCCGGGCACCCCTTCGCCGCGACCGGCGGCCGGATCGTGGCCACGCTGGCGAAGATGCTCCACGGCAAGCCCGGCAAGCTGGGCTTCATCTCGGTCTGCGCGGCCGGCGGCCAGGGCGTCACCGCGATCCTGGAAGGACGGTGAGCATCCCGATGTCCCGTGACACCTACACCGAATTCGTCAACACCTCGGTCGGCAAGCGCCTGACCAAGGCTCTCGGCCTGCCTCAGCCGGCGCGTCTGCGCCGTCATCGGCCCGGCGAGGCCGTGGTCCGGGGCCCGGTCGTGGTGGTCGGCACCAGCTCGGCCTCGGACGAGATCGCCGCGCTGCTGCTCGGCTGGGGCCTCGACGTCCGTCGCCACGTGGAACCCCGGGAGCGCGTCTCGGCGGTCATCGCCTGCTTCGACGCCGTCACCACTCCGGCCGACCTCAGCGAGACCGTGCTGGGTCTGGGCCGGGTGCTGAAGCAGGTCGGCCCCTCCGGACGCGTCATCACCCTGTACCGCCGGCCGGAGACGGCGGTGGACCCCGCGGTGCGGGCCGCCCGCAAGGGCGTGGAAGGGCTGACCCGCTCCGTGGCCCACGAGATGCGCGCCGGCGCCACGGCCAACGGCCTGATCCTGGCCGAGGACCTGGATGTGGCCGCCCCCTCCGTGGCCGGGGGACTGCGCTTCCTGCTCTCCGGTCGCTCGGCCTTCGTCTCGGGGCAGCTGCTCACCGTGGACTCCGTCAATGGGACGCTTCCCCAAGACTGGGACCGTCCCCTGCAGGGGCAGGTCGCCGTGGTCACCGGCGCCGCGCGCGGCATCGGTGCTTCCATCGCGGAGGTCCTGCACCGCGACGGCGCCCGAATCATCGCGGTGGACGTGCCCGCCGCCGGAGAGCAGCTGGCGGCCACCGCGAACCGGGTGGCCGGCACGGCGCTGCAGCTGGACATCACCGCCGAGGATGCCGGAGAACGGATCCTCAGCCACGCCCGCCAGCACCACGGACGGCTCGACATCGTCGTCCACAACGCCGGCATCACCCGGGACAAGCTATTGGGCAACATGGACGCCGGGCGCTGGGACTCGGTGATCGCAGTGAACATCGAGGCTCAGCTGCGGATGAACCGCGCACTGCTGGCCGATGAGCTGTTCAACCGTCCCGAGGGCTCCAGCGGGCCGCGCATCGTCTCGCTGGCCTCGACCTCCGGGATCGCCGGAAACCGTGGGCAGACCAACTATGCGGCCTCTAAGGCGGGCGTCATCGGGATGGTCGCCGCGACGTCAGCGCAGCTCGAGGCCCGCCACGGGACGATCAACGCCGTCGCCCCCGGCTTCATCGAGACGGAGATGACCGCCCGCATGCCCTTCGCCACCCGCGAGGTGGCCCGCAGGCTGAACTCGCTGAACCAGGGCGGCCGGCCGGTGGACGTCGCGGAGTCGGTGGCCTACCTGGCCTCTCCGGCGGCGGGCGGCACCAGCGGGCTGACCCTGCGCGTCTGCGGACAGAATCTGATCGGTGCGTGAGCGGATGAGGACGTGCCGGACACCGGAGCTGCGCACCGCGCCGGAGTCGCGCAGGAGCCCGGAGAGTGACCGGCGAGCAGGGAGGAGCAGCACATGAGCCCCGAGGAGATCCGAAGGATCGAGCTGCCGGCGCTGCCGCAGGTGTACCTGCGCGCCGGCTGGGAGGCCGCACGTTCCGTCGTGGGCGGTCGGTCCGGCGCGGGCGAGCAGGGCATGCTGCCCGCAGATGCCGTCGTCGCGCGGCACCCCGGAACGACGTCCGCCCAGGTGGAGGACTACCGGCGACTCGTCGGCGGTGAGGTCTTCGACGGTCGCCACCGCAGCGGGCTGCCCTCGGTCCTCGTCCACATCATGGGCTTCCCCGTCCAGATGGGCCTGCTCGGCAGGGAGGACTTTCCGCTGCCGCTGATGGGCATGGTGCATCTGAGCAATGTGGTGGAGCATCGTCGTCCCGTGACGGCGGAGACCCCTGTGCAGATCCGGGCCTGGGCGGAGGGGCTGCGGCCTCACCGCCGCGGCACGGTGTTCGACGCCGTGGTCGAGGTGCTGTCCGAGGGTGCCGAGGTGGAGGAGCCGACCGAGTCGGACGTGCTCTGGCGCGGCACGTCGACCTACCTGAGCCGCGGGGTGCATCTGGCAGGGCGGCCGGACGCGTCCCAGACGGAGAGCCGTTCAGGTCGGGACGAGTTCACACCTCCGTTGAAGACTGCACAGTGGAGCCTGGGCGCCGACGCCGGCCGACGCTACGCCGCGGTCTCGGGAGACTGGAACCCCATCCACGTCAGCGGGATCAGCGCGCGGGCACTGGGCATGCCGAAGGCCATCGTCCATGGCATGTACGCCGCCGGGAGGATGCTGGAGGGTCGTGAGCCCGAACAGGCGGGGCATCGTTGGCGCATCAGCTTCGAGGCGCCCATGCGGCTGCCCGGCACCGTGGCCTTCCACGCCGGGCGCGACGAGGCCGCCGAAGGAGCGGTCTGGAGCTTCACCGGCTGGGACGCCCGCAAGGGCAGGCGGCACTTCCACGGCGAGCTGGTCCTGCCCGCCTGAGGACGGCCCGGCGTGGTGCACGTGTCATCGCCACCCTCTAGGATTGTCTCCATGGCAGCGGCACAACGTGGTTCAGGGCAGCGCGGGCGCAGAGGCGCGGCCCCGAGCGCCGGGGAGGACTTCCGGACCGTGGAGCCGGCGGCGCTGATGCTGCTGCGAGGCCCCGAGGACTACCTGGCCTCCCGGGCCATGGATCGCATCAAGTCTCAGCTGCGCGCTCAGCACCCGGATCTGGAGTACACCCGATTCGACGTCAGCGTGGCCGCCTCCGGGGAGCTCGCGACCCTGGCCTCGCCGTCGCTCTTCGGGGAAGCCCGGATGATCCTCGCCGAAGACCTCGCCCAGATGAACGACACCTTCCTGGCCGACGCGCTGGCCTATCTGGACGAGGTCGCCGATGACGTCACACTGGTGATGCGGCACTCCGGGGGGAATCGCGGCAAGAAGCTGATCGATACGCTTGCCGGCCGTGCCGTCGTCGTCGACTGTGCTGCGGCGAAGTCCGACGCCGACAAGATGGACTTCCTGCGCCGGGAGTTCCGTGCTGCGGGCCGGGAGATCCAGTCCGACGCCGCCCGCGCGCTGGTCGCGGCCGCGGGCTCGTCGTTGTCCGACCTGGGAGGCGCCTGTCAGCAGCTGATCCGTGACGTCGCCGGTCAGATCACCGAGGACGATGTCGATCGCTACCACGGGGGGAGGGTGGAGGCCACGGCCTTCAAGGTGGCCGACGCCGCCTTCGAGGGGCGCCGTGACGCCGCCACCCGGCTGTACCGACACGCGGTCTCCACCGGTGTCTCGCCGATCGCGGTGACCGCCGCGCTGGCCCGCAAGGGGCGGCAGATCGCAGCGCTGGTGGACCACCGTGGCAGCACCGACCGGCTGGCATCCAGCCTGGGGGTGCCGCCGTGGCAGCTGCGGCAGGCGGCCGAGACGGCCCGCCGCTGGCAGTCGCACCGCGCGGCCGCGGCGGTGGAGGCGGTGGCTCGGGCAGATGCCGAGGCGAAGGGCGCCTCACGGACCCCTGAGTACGCCGTGGAGCGGGCGATCGGCATCATCGCAGGCTCGGTGGGCCGCTGACAGGCCCCTGACCAGCAGCGTCCTGGAGTGCTGCCACGGTGGCGGCCCCCGGCGCGCCGCGTCCTGACGGGACCGCGGCCCAGTTCTCTGCTACCATCTATAGGCAGTGTCCACGGCCCTCGTGGCCGGCACTCCCTGCGGCAGAGAGCTCTCCGCGCGGCGTCAGGTCCCTCTGCCTGATGACGTCACGCGATCGCCATGGCACCCCACGCCCCTCAGTCTGTCTTCTGCCGCCCAAGCAGGGATGCAGCCCTCACCACACAGTGAACCCAGACAGAAAGACAACACGTGGCAAACATCAAGTCTCAGAAGAAGCGCATCCTCACCAACGAGAAGGCTCGCCTGCGCAATCAGGCCGTGAAGTCCGAGCTCAAGACCGCGGTGAAGAAGGTCCGTAAGGCGGTCCAGGCCGGTGACAAGGACGCCGCAGTGGCGGCGAACCGCGAGGCCGGTCGGAAGCTGGACAAGGCCGCCACCAAGGGAGTCATCCACAAGAACCAGGCGGCCAACCGCAAGTCGGGGCTGGCAGCCAAGGTCAACGCCCTCTGATCCTCGTCGGCTCCGCATACGTGGAGCCCTCGACCGCGGGCCCCGTCGCACTTGCTGCGACGGGGCCCGCGTCGTGTCGGCGTGGAACTCTCCCGCCGGAGGGGACGAGCCGTGTCCGGAGGATCCCGGGCGCGTCCCCCGCGGAGTTTCATGGAAGAATGGAGCGTCAGCCGCACATCGCGTCTCCGAGGGAAGGACCATCCGCACCGTGTCTCCGAAGGCCCGCACTCCTCAGGTGCCCGCCGCGACCGATCCTGGCGTGATCCGCAACTTCTGCATCATCGCGCACATCGACCACGGCAAGTCCACGTTGGCGGACCGCATGTTGCAGCTGACCGGAGCCGTCCAGGCCCGGGAGATGAAGGCGCAGTACCTGGACCGGATGGACATCGAGCGTGAGCGTGGCATCACGATCAAGTCCCAGGCGGTGCGCATGCCCTGGGAGCACGAGGGCAGCACCTACGCCTTCCACATGATCGACACGCCGGGGCACGTGGACTTCTCCTACGAGGTCTCCCGCTCGCTGGCCGCCTGTGAGGGTGCGCTGCTGCTGGTCGACGCCGCTCAGGGCATCGAGGCCCAGACGCTGGCCAACCTGTACCTGGCCATGGAGCACGAGCTGACGATCATCCCCGTGCTCAACAAGATCGATCTGCCGGCGGCGATGCCGGACAAGTACGCCGAGGAGCTCGCCCATCTCATCGGTGGGGATCCCCAGGACGTCCTGCGCGTCTCCGGCAAGACCGGCGAAGGCGTGGAGGAGCTGCTGGACCGCATCGTGGAGGAGATCCCGGCGCCCGAGGGCGACGCGGATGCTCCCGCCCGGGCGATGATCTTCGACTCGGTCTACGACACCTACCGCGGGGTGGTGACCTTCGTCCGCGTGGTCGACGGCAGCCTGGGGCACCGGGAGCGCATCAAGATGATGTCCACCGGTGCCACCCACGAGCTCCTCGAGATCGGCGTGTCCTCTCCGGAGCCGGAGCCCACCAAGGGCCTCGGCGTCGGTGAGGTCGGATATCTCATCACCGGGGTGAAGGACGTCCGCCAGTCGAAGGTCGGCGACACCGTCACCTCCCAGCGGAAGCCCGCCGAGGAGATCATCGGCGGTTATGACGAGCCTCGGCCGATGGTCTTCTCGGGGCTGTTCCCGATCGACGGCTCAGACTTCCCGGTGCTGCGCGAGGCGCTGGAGAAGCTCCAGCTCAACGACGCCGCCCTCAGCTTCGAGCCGGAGACCTCTGCGGCGCTGGGCTTCGGGTTCCGGGTGGGCTTCCTGGGCCTGCTGCATCTGGAGATCACCCGCCAGCGTCTCGAGAGCGAGTACAACCTCGATCTGATCTCCACCGCGCCCAACGTCATCTATCATGTCACCGCTGAGGACGGCTCGACCCATGTGGTCACCAACCCCAGTGAGTTCCCGGACGGCAAGACGGCCGAGATCCGAGAGCCGGTGGTCGACGCCACGGTCATCGTGCCCAGCGAGTTCATCGGAGCGGTCATGGAGCTGTGCCAGGCGCGTCGCGGCTCCATGGAGGGCATGGACTACCTGTCCGAGGACAGGGTCGAGCTGCGCTACCGGCTGCCGCTGGCGGAGATCGTCTTCGACTTCTTCGACCAGCTGAAGTCCCGCACTCGAGGCTATGCGTCGTTGAACTGGCAGAGCGAAGGCGATCAGGCCTCCGATCTCGTCAAGGTCGAGATCCTGCTGCAGGGGGACAAGGTCGACGCGTTCTCCGCGATCACCCACCGCGATCATGCCTATGCCTACGGGGTCAAGATGGCCTCGCGGCTGAAGGATCTGATCCCGCGGCAGCAGTTCGAGGTGCCCATCCAGGCGGCGATCGGTTCGCGCATCATCGCCCGCGAGAACATCCGCGCCATCCGCAAGGACGTGCTCTCCAAGTGCTACGGCGGCGACATCAGCCGCAAGCGCAAGCTGCTCGAGAAGCAGAAGGAGGGCAAGAAGCGCATGAAGATGGTCGGCACCGTGGAGGTGCCTCAGGAGGCCTTCATCTCCGCCCTGTCCTCAAACGAGGACTCGGGCGAGAAGGGCAAGAAGTAGCCCGTGCCCGCCACGCTGCCGCTGGGAGAACCCGTCCCGGCCGACGGCGCGCTGCCCGAGCAGGTGCTCGCTGCGCTGCCGGGCCGGGCCTCCAGACCTCTGGGGCTCTACGTCCACATCCCGTTCTGCTCCGTGCGCTGCGGGTACTGCGACTTCAACACCTACACCGCTGAGGATCTCGGCCCCGGGGCGTCACGCGAGTCCTACCCGGACACACTGATCCGCGAGCTGGAGCTGGCCGCGGACGTGCTGAAGCGTTCCGGGGCGCCGGCGCGCCCGCTGACCACCGTCTTCTTCGGCGGCGGCACTCCGACGCTGCTCCCGGCCACGGAGCTCTCGCGCATCCTGGTGCGTGCCCGCGAGCTCTTCGGCCTGGCCCCCGACGCCGAGGTCACGACCGAGGCCAACCCGGACACCCTCGATCCGGCTGCGGCGGAGGTGCTGGCGGATGGCGGATTCACCCGAGTGAGTCTGGGCATGCAGTCCGCCGTCCCGACGGTGCTGCGCACGCTGGACCGCACTCATGACCCGGCCAACGTGTCACGGGCCGTCGACGCCGCCCGGCAGGTGGGGCTGCAGGTTAGTCTGGACCTGATCTACGGCACGCCGGGGGAGAGCCTGGCCGAGTGGCGCACCAGCCTCGAGACGGCCGTGGCGCTCGAACCGGAGCACATCTCCGCCTATTCCCTGATCGTCGAGGAGGGCACCGCGATGGCGGCGAAGGTGCGCCGCGGCGAGCTGCCCGACATCGACCCCGATGACCATGCCGACAAGTACCTGCTCACCGATGAGCTGCTCGGCGCCGCCGGCCTCCGCTGGTACGAGGTCTCCAACTTCTCCCGGGACGAGGCCACCCGTTCCCAGCACAACCTGAACTACTGGCTGGACTCCGACTGGTGGGGCGCGGGCCCCGGCGCGCACTCCCATGTGGCAGGGCTGCGCTGGTGGAACGTCAAGCACCCGGCCGCATACGCCCAGCGACTGGCCCAAGGGCTCGCGCCCGGCCACGGGCGGGAGGTGCTCGACGACGACGCACGGGCCCTGGAGCATCTGATGCTGCGCCTGCGGATCGCCGAGGGTCTGGACGTGGCGGCCCACGAGGCGCTGCCCGGAGCCGTGCCGCTGGAGGACGCGATGCTGCGCGGCCTGGTGACCGACGGGCTCGCCGCGGATTCTCCGCTGCGGCCGAGCTCGGCGAACCCGCGAGGCCGTGTGGTGCTGACGCTCAAGGGCCGCCTGCTGGCTGACGCGGTGACCCGCCGCCTCAGTGGATGAGGCGCAGGTTCATCCGGTACCGGTAGGGACGGCCCTTGTTGCACTCGATCCCGGCGACCAGGCCGGAGATCGTCATGACCATCCAGAGGAAGACGGCGACCAGGCCGAAGATCCATCCCACGGCGGGGATCAGCGCGAGGACATAGCAGACCAGCAGCACCACGGTCACCGGGAGGGTGAAGTTCAGCGCCTCCTTGGACTCCTGGGCGGTGAACGGGCCGCGGTCTCGGAAGACCAGGTAGATGATCAGCGACGGGACACAGCCCATGAGTCCGCCGAAGTGGGACAGCGTCGCCCAGCGGCGGTCCTCGGACGGGGTCAGCGGCAGCGCCGCGTCAGAGGACCCCTCGACGCGGTCGGAGTGGCTGGAGTCCGGGGGACCTGAGGTCGCGGGGCGTCGGTGCCCGGACCGGTGGGGACCATCCGAATGTGGCTGCCGCGAGTGTGGAGGCTCGGACTGTGGCACGGTGCCCCTCTCTGATGCTCGTGGGATGAAGGACCCGCGGCGCGGTGGGCGCCGGAGTGGTCGACATTCTACCGTCCGCGCCTGGACGCTGACCGGGGGCGACACCCCGTTCAGACGGTGACGAAGTCGATGAGCTCCTCCACCCGTCCGAGCAGCGACGGCTCCAGGTCCGCGTAGCTGCTGACCGTGCCGAGGATCCGCTTCCACCCTGTGGCGATGTCTCGGCGGTCCCGGTGCGGCCAGCCCAGCGCCTGGAGGGTGCCGACCTTGATGTCGATGTGCCGGGGGATGTCCGGCCAGCGCTCCAGTCCGAGCAGCCGGGGCTTCACCGCCTGCCACACATCCACATAGGGGTGGCCCAGGACCATGACGTTGCCGGCGGCCCCCCGCATGGCCATGGCCTCTGCCGCGATGCGGCTCTCCTTGGATCCGGGCACGAGGTGGTCCAGGAGCACGCCGACCCGCCGCTCCGGGGCGGGGCCGAACCCCTGGAGAGCACCGACGAGATCGTCGGCACCGTGCAGGGGCTCCACGACGATCCCCTCGAGGCGGAGGTCCTCGCCCCAGACCTTCTCGACGAGTTCGGCGTCGTGGGTGCCTTCCACCCAGATGCGCGAGGCGCGAGCCACGCGGGCGCGGGCGCCGTCCACCGCGAGCGAGCCCGAGGCGGTGCGGCGCGGAGCCTGCGCGGCTGTCGGTCGCGGAGCGGGGGCGATGACCTCCACGGGGGCGCCTTCGTGGAGGAACCCGTGGCCCAGCGGGAAAGCGCGGCTGCGTCCATGGCGATCCTCGAGTCGGACCAGGTGGATGCCCCCGGAGGCCTCCACCCCCACGACGGCCCCCACCCAGCCGGACTCGGTCTCCTCGAGCACCGTGCCGGGGTCGGCAGGCACCTGCGGGACCCTGCGATGCTGCGCGCGACGGCGGGAGGCCATGTCAGTGGGGCCCCAGGAGGACCAGTCGGTGGAGAAGTGAGGAGAGGTCACAGGGCGGGAGCCTAGCAGCGGCGTCGCAGGCTTCGTCGGATCTGACCGACACGCGCTAGAATTGGCACTTGCTGCAGGAGAGTGCCAGCCGTTGTCGGGAGAGGAGAGTCGCAGGATGTCGGACACCCGTCGTCTGCAGGTGCTGCGTGCGATCGTCGAGGACTACGTGCAGACCCAGGAGCCGGTGGGTTCGCGGGCGCTGGTGGAGCGCCACAACCTGGAGGTCTCTCCGGCGACCATCCGCAATGACATGGCCTTTCTCGAGGCCGAAGGGCTGATCGCTGCGCCGCACACCTCGGCAGGCCGCATCCCGACCGATCAGGGCTATCGCATCTTCGTGGACCGGATCTCCGAGGTGAGGCCGCTCTCCCGCGCGGAACGCCGTGCCATGGACACGCTGCTCGAGGCTGCGGACGACCATGACGAGATGCTCGAGCAGACCGTCCGGCTGCTCGCCATGCTGACCAACCAGGTCGCCGTGCTGCAGCACCCCCAGCAGTCCACCGCCAGGATCCGGCACATCGAGGTGCTCTCCATGGGCACGCACAAGGTGCTGGTGGTGGTGATCCTCTCCTCCGGCCGGGTGGAGCAGCGCATGGCCACCATGGCCGCTCCGCTGGACGACGAGTCCCTGCAGCGCATCGGCCAGCGGCTGGTCGAGGAGCTCCACAACCGCTCGGTCTCGGCCCTCCCGCTGCCCATGGACCAGCTCGTCGGCACCGTCGAACCGTCGCTGCAGCCCGCCATGGCGATCGTGGCCCACACGGTGGAGACGGTGCTGGAGGCGGGGCGCGTGGATCGCATCATCATGGCCGGCACTGCTAACCTCGCCAGGTCCGATCGCGATCTGGGTCCCTCCATAGGCCCCATCCTCGAGGCTCTCGAGGAGCAGGTGGTGCTGCTGCGCCTGCTCACCGAGATGGAGCAGGACCGCCGCGGACTCTCGGTCCGCATCGGTCACGAGACCAGCCACGATTCGCTCGCCGAGACCTCCGTGGTGGCGGCGGAGTACGCGATCGGCGACGGCGGCGCAGCCGCCAAGCTCGGGGTCGTGGGCCCCACACGCATGGACTACGGCTCCACCATGTCAGCGGTGCGAGCCATGGCACGGTACCTGTCCCGGATCCTCTCTGAAGGGTGAGAAGTGACTGACTACTACGAGGCGCTCGGCGTGAGCCGTGGAGCGTCCACCGACGACATCAAGAAGGCGTACCGGAAGAAGGCGCGCAGGCTGCACCCGGACGTCAACCCGTCGGAGGATGCGGCTGAGCAGTTCAAGCTCATCGGGCGTGCCTATGAGGTGCTCTCCGACGCCGACAAGCGCCGCAACTATGACGCCACCGGCGATGAGAACGGCCGCTCGCCCTTCGGCGGCGGCGGTTTCGGCGGTGGTCAGGGCTTCGGCGGCTTCGGCGACATCTTCGAGACCTTCTTCGGCTCGGGCGCCTCCGGGCCGGCCTCGCGCACCCGCCGCGGCCAGGACTCGCTGATCAGGATCCGCCTGGACCTCAAGGACGCCGTCTTCGGCACGACCAAGGAGGTCGAGATCGAGACCGCGGTGACCTGCTCGGTCTGTCAAGGCTCCTGCACCCGGGAGGGCACCAGCCCCACGACCTGCCCGGACTGCCAGGGGCACGGTCAGGTCCAGCGCCCCATGCGGTCCATCCTCGGCACCGTCCTGCAGACCGAGACCTGCGCCCGCTGCGCCGGGTTCGGCAGCATCATCGAGGACCCCTGCCAGGAGTGTGACGGCCAGGGCCGTGTCCGGGAGCGTCGCACCCTGAAGGTCAAGATTCCCGCCGGGGTGGACAAGGGGAACCGCATCCACCTGGCCGGCGAGGGGGAGGCCGGTCTGGCCGGCGGGCCGCAGGGCGACCTGTTCATCGAGGTCGATGTGCGTCCTCACGAGGTCTTCACCCGCCGCGGAAACGATCTGCACGCCACGGTCTCGATCCCGATGACGGCGGCCGCACTGGGCACCACCGTCAGCCTCGACACCTTCGACGGCGTCGAGGAGATCGAGGTGAAGCCGGGCACCCAGTCCGGTGAGGTCCTCACCGTCCGCGACCGAGGGGTGGCCCACCTCCGCGGCGGGGGACGCGGTGCGCTCAAGATCCATCTCAAGGTCGAGACTCCGGCGAAGCTCAGCGACCGGCAGCGCGAGCTGCTGCGTGAGCTCGCCGTCGAGCGTGGCGAGGAGCTGGGCGAGTCCACCACCGAGCACCGCGGCGTGTTCGCCAAGCTCCGCGAGGCCTGGGACAGTCTGTGACGGCTCCGCTGTTCCATCTCGAGCCGGGGCGGCTCGACGGGGTCGAGGTCGGTGGTCAGGTCGTGCTCGACGGCGCCGAGGGGCACCATGCCGCCACGGTGATGCGGCTGAGCTCCGGGGAGGAGATCCAACTCTCCGACACCCGGCGGCTGCGTGTGACCGGCGAAGTGATCGAGGCCGCGCGGGGTGAGCTGACGGTGGTGGTCTCTGACGTCCGCCGAGAGCCGCTCGAGCGGCCCCGTCTGGTGCTGGTCCAGGCGCTGGCTAAAGACCGTCGTGACCTGCAGGCGGTCGAATCGGCCACCGAGCTCGGGATCGAGGCCGTCGTGCCCTGGGAGGCCGAGCGGTCCGTGGCCCGCTGGAAGGCCGGCAGGGAGGCGAAGAAGCACGCCGAATGGGTGTCCATCGTGCGCACCGCGGCCAAGCAGACTCGCCGGACCGCCGTGCCGGAGGTCGAGCAGCTGCACACGACCGCTCAGTACTGCCGACGGATCGTCGAGCAGGCTGGGGTCGCCGTCGTCGTGCTCCATGAGACCGAGGAGCGCTCCCTGGACGGCGCACTCCGGGAGCTGAACGCCGTCGATGCCGAGGAGCTCCATCTGGTGGTGGGGCCGGAGGGCGGAATCACGCCCGGTGAGATCGAGCGGCTGGTCAGCTCCGGAGCCCGCGTGGCTCGGCTCGGTCGCACCGTGCTGCGCTCCTCCACCGCCGGACCGGCGGCACTGGCCGGCGTGCAGGTCCTGCTGGGGCGATGGAGCGGACCGGGGAGCCCGGAGGCGGGTGCCTCGGGTCCTGTGCGACGGCAGTAGACTGAGCACCGATGACTGATACTCCTTTCACCTCGGCCGACTCCACCTCCGGCGTGGCGGCCGGTGCCGCCGCCTCCCCGGTGGGAAGCATCGAGCGCACCGTCCACTTCGCGGACCCGGACAGCATGTTCCGCACCCTCGGGCCACAGGACCTGGCCGTCCGCATCCTGCAGGGGATCAGCCCGGCAGCCTCGATCGGGCTGCGCGACCAGCTGATCACCGTGGCGGGCCCCGAGCAGGACGTGCTGCAGATCGTGGAGATCCTCTCGCAGCTGAAGAGCCTGGCGGCTTCCGGCACCACGGTGGGTGAGGAGCTGATCGAGCAGGTGGCCACGATGGTGCGGGCGAATCGTGCCGGGGCCTCCGCGAAGATGGTCACCACCAACATCCTCTCCCATCGGGGCAGGACCATCCGGCCCAAGACAGCCAACCAGCAGACCTATGTGGACCAGATCGACGAGTCGACCGTGGTCTTCGGCATCGGACCCGCCGGCACCGGAAAGACCTATCTCGCCATGGCCAAGGCGGTCCAGGCGCTGCAGGCCAAAGAGGTCAACCGCATCATCCTCACCCGCCCGGCGGTGGAGGCCGGAGAACGGCTGGGGTTCCTGCCCGGGAGCCTCAACGAGAAGATCGACCCCTATCTGCGGCCGCTCTACGACGCGCTGCACGACATGATCGACGCCGAGTCGATCCCGCGGCTGATGGAGTCGGGGATCATCGAGGTCGCTCCGTTGGCCTACATGCGGGGCCGCACGCTCAACGACTCCTTCATCATCCTCGACGAGGCGCAGAACACCACCGCCGAGCAGATGAAGATGTTCCTCACCCGGCTGGGCTTCAACTCCAAGATCGTGGTCACCGGGGACATCACCCAGGTCGATCTGCCTCGCGGCACCGACTCGGGCCTGCGCACGGTCCTGGAGATCCTCGAGGGCGTGCAGGACATCATGATCTCCAGGCTGGGCTCCGAGGATGTCGTCCGCCACCAGCTGGTGGGTCGCATCGTCGACGCCTACGAGTCCTTCCAGCAGCATCAGGAGGGACGGCGGCCGCAGGGCCGGCGCCGCCCCCAGGGCGGGCCAGGGCGTGCCGCCGACCATCGCCAGGAGCCTCGCGGATGACCAGCGAGGACACCGCGCCGGCAGGCTTCACCCAGCCGGTCGGCGTCGTCGTCGACGACGATTCTGGATCCTCGGCGGTGCCCGCCGACATCGAGGAGACCCTGGGACGGCTGACCGGGTTCCTCTACGCCCGGATGCATCTGGATTCTGCGGTGGAGCTCACCGTGACCCTCGTCGACGACGCCCGGATGGAGCAGCTCCACCTCGAGTGGATGGACCTGCCGGGCCCCACAGACGTGCTGAGCCTCCCGATGGACGAGCTGCGCCCGGGGACCGCCTCGGCGGCGGTGACCGAGGGGATGCTCGGGGACGTCGTCATCTCGCCCGAGGTCGCCCGCCGCCAGGCCGCGGCCGCCGGGCATGACGTCAGCGACGAGCTCGCGCTGCTGACCGTCCATGGAGTGCTCCACCTGCTGGGCCACGACCACGTCGAGGCCGAGGAGCGTCGCACGATGTTCGAGCTGCAGGCCAGCCTGCTCGAGGGCTTCCTGGGCCGCGCGGCCCCGACCCCCACCGTCGACGACTCATGATCACCGGGCTGCTGATCGTCGCGGCGCTGCTCTGCGCCGCCGTGGCCGCTGTGCTCTCCACCGCCGAGGCCGGGCTGATACGGCTCTCCCGCCGGGAGGCCGAGGACATCGCCGAGCGGCAGGGCTCCGGTGCCGTGCAGATGCTTCTGCAGGAGCCGGTGCCCCACACGGTGGCCCTGCAGCTGTGGCGGTGGCTCTTCGCCACGGCCGCAGTCGTGCAGATCACCGTCGGGGTGCAGCTGGCCGTGGACGATGTCGCGCTGGCCGCCTTGACCGCCGGCGCGGTGCTGGTGGTGGGCGGGGTCGGGCTGGCCACGGTGTCGCCGCGGCGGCTGGGCCGTGCCCACCACCTGATGGTCTCCGCGGCTACGGCCCGCCTGGTGCGCGGCCTGCGGCTGGTGCTGGGGCCGATCCCGGTCATGCTGGCCGGCATCGGCGCCCGCATCGCCCCGGGCCCCGGCGAGGCCTACCAGGGCTTCTTCGACGACGAGGAGTTCCGCGAGTTCGTGGCCCGAGCGTCGGAGACCGACATCCTGGAGGACACCGAGGCCGAGCTGATCCAGTCGGTCTTCGACCTCTCCGCCACGCGCGTGCGGTCCGTCATGGTCCCCCGCACCGACATGGTCACCGTGGACACCGGGGCGAGCCTGCCGGAGGTCATGACGCTGTTCCTGCGCTCCGGCTACTCCCGCGTGCCGGTGGTGCGTGGTTCGGCCGATGACATCACCGGGATGGTGTACCTCAAGGACGTGGCCTATCTCGAGCATCAGCTGCGCACCGGTGAGGCCGCTGCGGAGTATCGCGGGCGGGCCGCCGAGGCGATCACCGTCGACGAGGTGCAGCGGGACGTCCGCTACGTCCCCGAGTCCAAGTCGGTCTCGGAGTTCCTCTCCGAGCTGCAGCGGGAGTCCACCCACGTCGCCGTCGTCGTCGACGAGTACGGGGGCACCGCCGGCCTGGTGACCCTCGAGGACCTCATCGAGGAGATCGTCGGTGAGATCGTCGACGAGTACGATGTCGAGGCGGTCGAGGTGGAGGACCTCCCGGACGGGCGCCGACGGCTCTCGGCACGGATGGCGGTGGACGACTTCGCCGATCTCTACGACCTCGACCTCGATGACGAGGAGGAGGTCGACACCCTGGGCGGCCTGCTGGCCAAGACTCTGGGTCGAGTGCCGATCGCCGGCTCCGAGGTGGAGATCGAGGGGGTCGTGCTGCGGGCCGACCGGCTCGAGGGCCGCAGGAACCGCGTCAGCCACGTGCTGGCCTGGGAGGTGGAGGGCCGACGCGGCGCCCGGGCGGGCCTCGGAACGGACGACGCCCCGGAGGCTCTCGCCGAGCAGACCGCGGACGGCGGGGAGGCCGAGGACCTCGAGGCCACCGCGGAGAGCGCCCACGCACGGCAGGGACAGTAGAGGGAGCAGGAGTACCCGCCACGACGGCGGCGCGCGACGCACCAGGACCAGGACCACAGGATCGACCGGCAGGAGCAGCGGTGAGCAAGGACGCAGAGATCACCTTCGCAGAGCACGACGAGAATTTCCGCGCTGGGTTCGCCAGCTTCGTGGGGCGGCCCAATGCGGGGAAGTCCACGCTGACCAACGCACTGGTCGGCGCGAAGGTGGCGATCACCTCCTCGAAGCCGCAGACCACTCGGCACACGATCCGCGGCATCGTGCACCGGTCCGACGCGCAGCTGGTGCTCGTCGACACCCCGGGCCTGCACCGGCCGCGCACTCTGCTCGGGCAGCGGCTCAACGACCTGGTCGTCGACACGCTCTCCGAAGTGGACGTCGTCGGCTTCTGCCTGCCTGCCGACCAGAAGATCGGCCCGGGAGACCGGTTCATCGCGGGGCAGCTCACGAAGCTGCCGCACAAGCCGGTCGTCGCTCTGGTCACCAAGACCGACACCGTGCCGCGGGACTCTCTGGCCGAGCAGCTGATGGCCGTGGACCAGCTCGGCCGTGAGCATCTGGCGGGGGAGGGGAAGCAGGCTGACGGCTTCGCCGCGATCATCCCGGTCTCGGCCGTCGCGGGCGAGCAGACTGATGTGGTGGCGGACGAGCTGGTGTCCATGATGCCGCTGTCCCCGCCGCTGTATCCGGAGGGTGAGCTGACGGATGAGCCGGAGGCCGTGATGGTCGCCGAGCTGGTGCGTGAGGCGGCCCTCGAGGACGTCCGCGACGAGCTGCCGCATTCGATCGCGGTGGTCGTCGACGAGATGATCCCGCGTGAAGGGCGTCCGGAGGGTCGGCCGCTGCTCGACGTGCACGTCAGCATCCATGTGGAGCGTGACTCCCAGAAGGCCATCATCATCGGCCGCGCGGGGTCCCGGCTGCGCGCCATCGGCACGGCGGCCCGCGAGGGGATCTCGAAGCTGCTGGGCACCCCGGTCTACCTGGACCTCCACGTCAAAGTCACCAAGGACTGGCAGCGCGATGCGAAGAAGCTGGGTCGGCTGGGCTTCTGACCAGGGCCTCCGCGGGGGCGTCGTCCACAGTGTGGAACGTTCCGAGACGGTCCTGGGCAGGTCTGGGCCGACGTGCTAGCGTGAGTGATGTGCAGAACATGGCCACCGCCCCGCGTCTACGTCAGCTTCTCCGCCGCAGCGGGGACCAGCTGGCGCGCGTGCAGCACATCATCCACGGCGCAGCATCCTGACAAGCCGAACCTCGTTGCGGAGTCTCCACCCCCGGTCCTGCTGACCGGCGTCTCGGCTTGATGCCCGCACTCTCACGACCCAAGGATGAACGATGCGCACTCTGCAGCAGCCCTCCCCGATGCCCTACCACCGGTACCTGCCCTTCCAGGAGCAGATCACCGTCTCCCTGCCTGACCGCACCTGGCCGGACCAGGTGATCGAGTCCCCGCCGCGCTGGTGCGCCGTGGACCTGCGGGACGGCAACCAGGCGCTGATCGACCCGATGTCCCCCGAGCGCAAGCACCGGATGTTCGACCTGCTGGTCTCCATGGGCTACAAGGAGATCGAGGTCGGGTTCCCCGCGGCCTCCCAGACGGACTTCGACTTCGTCCGACAGCTGATCACCCAGGACCGTATTCCTGAGGACGTCTACATCCAGGTCCTCACTCAGGCGCGCGAGCATCTCATCGAACGCACCTTCGAGGCCATCGAGGGGGCTCCGCGGGCGATCGTCCACCTCTACAACTCCACCTCGGTGCTGCAGCGGGAGGTCGTCTTCCGCCAGGACAAGGACGGCATCGTCGACATCGCCACCCAGGGGGCACGACTCTGTCGCAAGTACGAAGAGCAGATGCGCTCCGCCACCGAGGTCGTCTACCAGTACTCCCCGGAGTCCTTCACCGGCACGGAGCTGGAGTTCGCCGCGCACATCTCCGACGAGGTCGTCGACGTCTTCGGCGCGACCCCGGAGAAGAAGGTCATCGTGAACCTGCCCGCCACCGTGGAGATGGCGACCCCCAACGTCTATGCGGACTCCATCGAGTGGATGCACCGCAATCTGCGCCACCGCGACTCGATCATCCTCTCGCTGCATCCCCACAACGACCGCGGCACCGGCGTCGCGGCCGCCGAGCTGGGATACATGGCCGGCGCAGACCGCATCGAGGGCTGCCTCTTCGGCAACGGTGAGCGCACCGGCAATGTCGACCTGATCACCCTGGGCATGAACCTGTTCAGCCAGGGGGTGGACCCGCAGATCGACTTCCGTGACATGGACCACATCCGACGCACCGTGGAACATTGCAACCAGATGCCCGTGCCGGAGCGTTCTCCCTACGGCGGCGACCTGGTCTTCACAGCCTTCTCCGGCTCACATCAGGACGCGATCAAGAAGGGCTTCGACCACATCGAGCGGCGCGCCGCCGAGCAGGACCGCGAGGTCTCCGACATCACCTGGGCCGTGCCGTATCTGCCGATCGACCCCAAGGACATCGGCCGCAGCTATGAAGCGGTCATCCGGGTGAACTCACAGTCCGGCAAGGGCGGCGTCGCCTATCTGCTGAAGTCCGAGCATGGGATCGAGCTGCCGCGCCGGGCGCAGGTGGAGTTCTCCCAGGTCATCCAGCGACGTGCCGAGGACGGCGGCGGCGAGGTCTCCGGCGAGGAGATCTGGCAGATCTTCCAGGACGAGTACCTGCCCGTGGACGGCGACTCCCGGCGCTGGGGCCACTATCGCTTCGGGGAGGTGCGCACCTCGTCCACCGCGGAGGGCTCGTTCTCGATGGACCTCGAGCTGCAGACCAACGGGTCGATGGTGGAGCACCACGCCGAGGCCAACGGGCCGGTGGCCGGACTGGTCGACATCCTCTCCCGCGACGGCGTCGACGTCCGAGTCCTGGACTACACCGAGCACGCGATGAGCCAGGGCGGCGACGCGCAGGCCGTCGCCTTCGTGGAGTGCGCCATCGGGGAGCGTGTGCTGTGGGGCGTGGGCATCGACCACAACACCACCGCGGCATCCCTCCAGGCCGTCGTCTCGGCAGTGAACCGGGCGATCCGCGACACGGAGTCGTAGACTCGATCTGTGGCCGGATCGACCTTCGCCTCGCGCAGCTATCGCGACACCGCACTGGTCCTCCGCACCCGGGACCTGGGTGAGGCGGACCGCATCATCACGATGCTGACCGCCTCCCACGGCCTGGTCCGGGGGGTGGCCAAAGGGGTGCGCCGGACCTCCTCGAAGTTCGGCGCCACCGTGGAGCCCTTCATGGTCGCCGATGTGCAGCTCGTCCACGGCCGCAGCCTGGACATCGTCACCCAGGCGATCTCCCAGGGCTCCTACGGAGCCATGATCGTCGCTGACTATGACAAGTACACCGCCGCGAACATCATGGCGGAGGCCGCCGAGCGGCTCACCGAGTCGGAGGGGCTGGACAGCCGACCCCAGTTCCGTCTCCTGCACGGTGCCCTCTCGGCGCTGGCCCGCGGTGTCCATGAGCCGGACCTGGTGCTCAACTCGTATCTGCTGCGTGCACTGAGCACCGCCGGCTGGGCGGTGACCTGGACGTCCTGTGTGGCGTGCGGCCGGCCCGGCCCCCAGCCCGGGTTCCATGCTGCGCTCGGCGGTCCGGTGTGCGACGACTGCCGTCCTCCGGGGACCCGCCAGATCACGGCGGGGACCGCGGACCTCTTGCACGCCCTGCAGCAGGGCTCCTGGCAGGTCGCGCGATCCGCCGACCGGCAGGCGCGTCACGAGGCCGGCGGCGTGGTCACCAGCTACGTCCAGCACCACCTCGAGCGCAGGCTCAGCTCGCTCGGGAGATAATGGAGCCCATGGCATCACAGCGCAGCGCACACCGGCGCCCGTACTCCGACCCCTGGCCCCACCGTGACGGCGCCCGGCCGCCGCTCCTGCCCGAGGAGCTGGTCCCGCGCCACGTGGCCGTCGTCATGGACGGCAACGGGCGCTGGGCCAACCAGCGTGGACTGCCCCGCACCGAAGGACACCGCGCGGGCGAGGGCTCACTGATGGAGGTGATGGCCGGAGCGATCGAGGCCGGCGTCGACCATGTCTCCGTCTACGGGTTCTCCACGGAGAACTGGAAGCGTTCCCCCGAAGAGGTGCGCTTCATCATGAGCTACTCCCGGGACGTGCTGCGCCGCCAGCGGGACGTGCTGCACGACTGGGGCGTGAGGATCCGCTGGAACGGCCGACGTCCGAAGCTGTGGAACTCGGTGATCCGCGAGCTGGAGGCCGCGGAGGAGATGACCCGTGACAATGACCGCTGCACCCTCACCATGTGCGTCAACTATGGCGGGCGTGCGGAGATCACCGACGCGGTGAGGCGCATCGCGCAGAAGGCGGCCGCGGGCGAGCTGAACCCCGCGCGCATCCGGGAGTCGACGATCGCCGCCCACCTCGATGAGCCGGACCTGCCCGACGTCGACCTGTTCCTGCGCAGCTCGGGGGAGCAGCGGCTCTCCAACTTCCTGCTCTGGCAGTCCGCCTACGCGGAGATGGTCTTTCTCGACGTGCTCTGGCCCGATGTGGACCGCACCACCCTGTGGCATGCCCTCGAGCTCTACGCCCAGCGTGATCGGCGCTACGGCGCCGCCGTGGACCGGGTGTCCCGCTCGGCCCGTTCGGCCGGCTCCGCCGGGGCGGCGGACTCTGCCGGGACCTCGGTCTCCGGTCCGTAGGCGCGCAGCCAGCGCAGCACCTCTCCGAACGCCTGCCGACGGACCGGCTCGGGCGAGGCGAAGACATCGTGCATCGCGCGGCGCAGCCGGACGACGGTGACCCGGCTTCCCAGCTTCACCGCGCGGCGGGCGAGCAGCTCGACGTCGAGCACCGTGTCGGACTCCAGGAGCTGCTCATTCCACTGTCTGCTGTAGACGGTCTGTGTGGAGAGCAGGACCAGCACGGGGATCTCCAGGGACAGCCCCTCATGGACCTGTCGGTGCCCGGCGAGGACCGCGCGCAGCCAGCCCGCCGACATCCGGAAGGACTTCCGCGGCCGCCAGAGCGGATGCAGCGTCCACTCACCCTGGGCCTGGTCCGAGAGCGACTGCCAGTAGTTGTCCACTCGCGGGACCCGCAGCGGGCGGCGCGGGTTGAGGTGGCTCAGCGGCGCGAGAAGGCCCTCCACCGCGGTCCGGGCGGCGGCATCCCCGGGAAGTTCCAGCCACGGGCTGTTCAGCACCAGGGCCGAGGCCTCACCTGGGTGCCGGTGCGCCCACAGCGCGGCGACCAGCCCTCCGGTGGAGTGCCCGTGGATCACCGGTGCCGGAGCTCGGGGATGCTCCTGGCGCATCACGGCGAGCGCCGCCTCGAGGTCCGCGTCATACTCGACGAGATCGTCGATGTACCCGGGGGTCTGCCAGGCGCGCAGGCTCCTGCCGTATCTGCGCAGGTCCAGCGCGTAGAAGGGGCGGCCCTGAGCCGCGAAGGCCTCGGCCAGCGGACGGTTGTAGAAGTAGTCGGACCAGCCGTGCAGGTGCAGCACCGGGGCGCGCGGGACCCCGTCGAAGCGGGCGGCATGGTCGGAGTCGAGCCCCGGCACGGAACCGTCCTCACCGTCGTGGCGCACCAGGGTCGCACTGATCGGCCCCTCCTCGTCCTCGCCCAGCGGCAGCGTGCGTCGCACGCAGCCGGGGAGCACATCGGGGACCCACTGACCTGCGGGGGAGTCCTCGAGCAGCTCCTGCTGCGGGACTGTCGGGGTGATGTCGGTGTGCGCCATGGATCCATAGTAGGGAGTCGTCGACGCCGCGGCCATCGAGGCACCGGCGGCATAGGATGGCATCATGCGACGTGATCCCCTCCCGGGCGCCGGACCGGCCGCCGAGACCCGCCCAGATGCCCTCTACTCCGCCGTGTTCCGTGGGGTGCTCTCCCGGATGGACCCGGAGGACGCCCACCACCTGGCCGTGCGGGGGCTGCGCGCCGCCCACGCGCTGGGGATCACCCGGGTGCTGGAACGGATGACTCGCCCGGATCCGTCGCTGGCTCGTGAGGTGCTGGGGCACCGCTGGCCCTCTCCCTTCGGACTCGCCGCCGGCTTCGACAAGGGCGCGATCGCGGTGCTGCCGCTCGCCGCGCTGGGCTTCGGGCATGTGGAGATCGGCACGGTCACGGCCCAGGCTCAGCCGGGCAGTCCGCGGCCGCGGATGTTCCGGCTGGTGAAGGACCGTGCCCTGATCAACCGGATGGGCTTCAACAACGACGGCGCCGAGGAGGTGCGGCACCGGCTGGACGAGACGCGTCGCCGCATCGAGGACCTCAAAGCCGCCGGTCGCCATGCGCCGGTGGTCGGGGTGAACATCGGCAAGACCAAGGTCACGCCGCTGGACGACGCCGTGGAGGACTACCTGATCTCCACCCGCAGGCTCGCGCCGGTGGCGGACTACCTGGTGGTCAACGTGTCCTCGCCGAACACCCCGGGGCTGCGCCAGCTCCAGGACATCGAGGCTCTGCGGCCGCTGCTCGAGGCGGTGGCCCGGGAGGCGGACTCAGTGGCGCGTCGGCACGTCCCGCTGCTGGTCAAGATCGCTCCGGACCTGGCGGACGACGACGTCGACGCTGTCGCCGATCTGGTGGCGGACCTCAGGCTGGACGGAGTGATCGCCACGAACACGACCATCTCGCGGGACGGGCTGCAGACCCCGGTCTCCGTGGTGGAGGCCGCCGGGGCCGGCGGGCTCAGCGGCCCGGTGCTCGCCGAGCGGGCGGTCGCCGTGCTGAGCCGGCTGCGCGCCCGCCTGCCGGAGCAGACCGTGGTGATCTCCGTCGGAGGAGTGGTGAGCGCCGCCGACGTCGCTGAGCGACTCCGGTCGGGAGCCGATCTCGTCCAGGGCTACAGCGCCTTCATCTACCAGGGGCCCTTCTGGGTCCGGGGGATCAACCGCGGCCTGGCCGCGATGGCGCCGGACCGGCTCAGGAGGGGAACTCGCCGCGGCCGACCAGGGGCTTCGGCAGCCGCAGACGGCGGATCTGCAGGGCACGCATGATGGCGTAGAAGCGGATGCCCTTCTCCTTCTCGCCGAAGCGCTCCTCGATCTTGCGGCGCACGCTCCTGGCGACCCACCAGCACTCGACGAGGACGACGAGCACCAGCAGCCAGAGGAACTGGCTCATCACGATGCGCAGCTGCTCCGGGACGGCCAGGGAGATGAAGAGGAACAGGAGGACGACGATGAGCATCCACTCGCCCACGCCGGTGCGGGCGTCGATCCAGTCCCGCACGAAACGGCGTTGGGGGCCGCGGTCACGCACCGGCAGGTAGCGCTCGTCGCCGGTCTCCATGGCGATGCGCTGCTTCTCCCTCAGCTGGCGAGTACGCTCACGCTGCGTCTGGCGGGCGACCTTCCGGTCGTTCGGCACCAGGGGCCGCCGGCGTGCGGCGACCTGGTCCTTCCGCCTCGGCGTGGGCTGGCCCTTGGGCTGCGGGGGGCGCCTCTCCTCCGCCTCGCGTGCCTCCTGCTCGGCACGTTCGGCATCACGACGGGCGACCTCGGCCTCTTCCTGCTTCTTCTTTCGTCCTAGCACCGCACCAGTCTACCGGGAATGATCAGGAACACCTCCGGCGTTGATACGGTGAAGAGCAAGAGACCGACCCAGCCCGACACTCGTCGAGATCGGAAGAGGTGCACGGATGAGCACTCCCACCCAGGACACAGCGCAGGACACAGCACAGGACCCGGTCCAGGAGACCGTCCAGGAGACCCCGGGCACTGTGGAGGGGCACAAGCCGCACCAGGTCGCACTGACCGAGAGTGCGGCCCAGAAGGTGGCCTCGCTGCTCGAGCAGGAAGGTCGCCAGGACCTGCGGCTGCGCGTGGCCGTGCAGCCGGGCGGCTGCTCGGGCCTGATCTACCAGCTCTACTTCGACGAGCGCCTGCTCGACGGTGACGCGCTGCGTGAGTTCAGCGGCGTCCAGGTCGTCGTCGACAAGATGAGCGTCCCGTATCTGGAGGGCGCGTCCATCGACTTCGAGGACTCCATCTCCAAGCAGGGCTTCACGATCGACAACCCCAATGCCGGAGGATCCTGCGCCTGCGGAGACTCCTTCCACTGAGCTCACGACGGTCCCCGGATTCGTCATATTCATGACACGATCCGTCACCTGATCCGAGTCCCGGCCCCGGCGCCGGGACTCCGTGACGAGAACTCCGCCTGCGCCGCGTTTCTACGCGGTGTAGAAGCGGAGTTTTCGTGCATCTGACCTGATCACCTCACCCCTCTCGGCGGCCTCGCCACAGCCCCCGGGGCTGCCTTCCTGCACTCGTGGCCGTGTCATAGCCGCCGGGTGCGGGGAGCGAACTACTACAGTTGGTAGTAATCTTGTCGTCGAAGCGTCCAAGGCCGTCCAGCGGTGCTCGTCCACGCGTGACCAGCAGCTCTGCGGGCGGCCCCATAACGTGCCGATCGCATTCGCACACCGAGGAAGAGGAAGGGCCGTCTGTGAGTTCGCAGAAACGAACCGGCAGCCGAGGCCAGCGCGCCGTCAAGGGGATGGCGCTGGCCAGCGCGGCGGCACTGGTGCTGACGGGCTGTTCGGAGCAGGTCCAGCGTGGCTGGCTCCCCGGCAGTCGTGAGACCACCAGCAACACTGCTGAATTGACCGACCTGTGGGTCAACTCCTGGATCGCGGCTCTGGCCGTCGGCCTGCTGACCTGGGGTCTCATGCTCTGGTGCATGGTGGCCTACCGGCGTCGCAAGGGGGAGACGGGATACCCGCGCCAGCTGGCGTACAACATCCCGCTCGAGATCATGTACACCATCGTGCCGCTGGTCATGGTGGGGGTCCTGTTCTTCTACACCGATCAGGTGCAGCGCTCCGTGGACGAGGCCCATGCAGACCCGGACCTCGTCGTCGACGTCCGCGGCAAGCAGTGGGCCTGGGACTTCAACTACAGCTATGACGGCGACGAGCGCTACTTCGCCGGCACGCAGGCCCACCTCACCGGTGAGGAGGGCGTGCGCGAGCAGCTCCCCACCCTGTACCTGCCGGTCGACCAGTCAGTGACGTTCGAGCTGAACTCGCGTGATGTGATCCACTCGTTCTGGATCCCCGCGTTCCTGCAGAAGCGTGACATGATCCCGGGCCGCACCACCGAGATCCACCTGACTCCGCAGGAGGAGGGCAGCTTCGACGGCAAGTGCGCCGAGCTCTGCGGCGAGTACCACTCTGAGATGCTGTTCACCGTGGAGGTCGTCTCCGAGCAGGAGTTCCGCGACTACCTCGAGACCCTGCCCGAGGGTCACCTGGGTGACGAGTACGACCGGAACATCAATCTTCACGACGACGTGACTGCGACCGAAGGGGACTGATCGTGGCGACCTACGAATACACCGCTGACGAACGCGCGGTAGAGTCGCGCGTCGTGCCCCGGTCCAAGGGCCGGATCGTCGTGAACTGGCTGACGACCACCGATCACAAGACGATCGGGTACATGTACCTGATCGCCTCGTTCCTGTTCTTCTGCATCGGCGGCGTGATGGCGCTGATCATCCGCGCCGAGCTCTTCGAGCCGGGCATGCAGTTCCTGCAGACCAAGGAGCAGTACAACCAGCTGTTCACCATGCACGGCACGGTGATGCTGCTGATGTTCGCGACTCCGCTGTTCGCGGGCTTCGCCAATGTCATCATGCCGCTGCAGATCGGTGCTCCGGACGTCGCGTTCCCGCGGCTCAACGCTCTGGCGTTCTGGTTCTTCCTCTTCGGCTCGCTGATCGCCGTCTCCGGCTTCCTCACCCCGCAGGGTGCCGCCTCCTTCGGCTGGTTCGCCTATGCGCCGCTCTCCGACACCACCTATTCGCCGGGGGTCGGGGGAGACCTGTGGGTGTTCGGCCTGGCGCTGTCCGGCTTCGGCACCATCATGGGTGGCGTCAACTTCATCACCACGATCATCTGCATGCGTGCTCCCGGCATGACCATGTGGCGCATGCCGATCTTCACCTGGAACACGCTGATCACGGCGATCCTGATCCTGATGGCGTTCCCGCCGCTGGCGGCCGCGTTGTTCGGCCTGGGCCTGGACCGTCGCTTCGGCGGCCACATCTTCGATCCGGAGTCCGGCGGCGCCATCCTGTGGCAGCACCTGTTCTGGTTCTTCGGGCATCCCGAGGTCTACATCATCGCCCTGCCGTTCTTCGGCATCATCTCGGAGATCCTGCCGGTGTTCAGCCGCAAACCGATCTTCGGGTACAAGGGGCTGGTCTACGCGACGATCGCGATCGCCGCCCTGTCGGTGACCGTGTGGGCGCACCACATGTATGTCACCGGCGCGGTCATGCTGCCGTTCTTCGCCCTGATGACCATGCTCATCGCGGTCCCCACGGGAGTGAAGTTCTTCAACTGGATCGGCACGATGTGGCGGGGCTCGATCACCTTCGAGACACCCATGCTGTGGAGCCTGGGCTTCCTGGTCACGTTCCTGTTCGGCGGCCTGACCGGCATCATCCTGGCCTCCCCGCCGCTGGACTTCCACCTCTCCGACACCTATTTCGTGGTGGCGCACTTCCACTACGTGGTCTTCGGCACCGTGGTCTTCGCGATGTTCGCCGGCTTCTACTTCTGGTGGCCGAAGTGGACCGGCAAGATGCTCAACGAACGTCTGGGCAAGATCAACTTCTGGATGCTGTTCGTCGGCTTCCACGGCACGTTCATGATCCAGCACTGGCTGGGCGTGATGGGCATGCCGCGGCGTTATGCCGACTACATGGTCGAGGATGGGTTCACCGCGATGAATCAGTTCTCCACGGTCTTCTCGATGATCCTCGGCGCCTCCCTGATCCCGTTCTTCTGGAACGTCTGGATCACTCACCGCAAGGGCAAAAAGGTCCTGGTCGACGACCCGTGGGGCTTCGGAGGCTCCTTGGAGTGGGCGACGTCGTGCCCGCCGCCGCGGCACAACTTCTACTCCCTGCCGCGCATCCGTTCGGAGCGTCCGGCACTGGACCTGCACCACCCGGAGCTCTCCGACAGGCACAGCCTGCACACTCCGGCGGGCAAGGTCTTCGGCCCCGCTGACCAGAAGGACAAGGCAGGTATCTGATGAAGACGAATTCCGGACTGTTCGGCCTCCTGGGCGTCTTCGTCCTTCTCGTGGCTTTCATCTATGGGTTCGTCACGGGCTTCGAGGAGCTGGCCGGCTTCCCGCTGCTGCTGCTCACCGCCGGGCTGGGCTTCATGCTGTGGTTCTACCTGCGGCTGACCGCCAAGCACTCGGAGGTCATGGACTCGGACAACCCTGAGGGTGAGATCCACCAGCAGGCGGGGAACTACGGGGAGTTCGCTCCCTGGAGCTGGTGGCCCCTGGGCCTCGGCTTCTCCAGCGCCTTCGTGTTCTTCGGCATGGCCTATGACTGGTGGGTCGTGTTCATCGGCGCCATCCCGGCGATCTTCTTCGTCACGGGCTGGGTGCTGGAGTACAACCGCAAGCGCTACGCCCACTGAGCGCCCTTCTGCCGGGCTCGCAGCCTGGCAGGGGAGCTCCGTGTCGTTCCCACCCACGACGACGCCCGCCGGCGGCTCTGCCCCGGCGGGCGTCGTCATGGGCGGACCGCCCGTCGTCGGGCGTCCCTGAGGATCACCATCGAGAGGACCGAGCCCATGACCATCCGCCCCATCACCATCCACGGTGAGCCGGTGCTGCACCGACGGGCCGCAGAGGTCGAGACCATCGACGGCGAGATCCGTCAGCTGGTCGA
The DNA here is from genome assembly GCF_013410745.1 of Nesterenkonia xinjiangensis. Classification (NCBI taxonomy): domain Bacteria; kingdom Bacillati; phylum Actinomycetota; class Actinomycetes; order Micrococcales; family Micrococcaceae; genus Nesterenkonia; species Nesterenkonia xinjiangensis. The sequence continues at coordinate 3,221,147 of NZ_JACCFY010000001.1, forward strand.
GGACATGTATCAGACCATGGACGCCGCCCACGGGGTAGGCCTGGCGGCGCCTCAGATCGGCGTGGGGCTGCGCATCTTCACCTACGCGTATCCGGACTCCGGGGCGGCGCCGCCCCGGGGAGTGCTGATCAACCCCGCGCTGCGGCTCATCGGCAAGGTCTCCAGGAACCCCCCGGACCCTGACGAGGAGACGGAGGGCTGCCTGTCGGTGCCGGGCTACGGCTTCCCACTCACCCGCAGCGGCCATGTGGAGGTGTCCGGGCTCGACCTCGACGGCACGGTGCGGCGATTCGAGGCCACCGGGTGGTTCGCGCGCATCATGCAGCACGAATACGACCACCTCGACGGCTACCTCTACGTCAATCGTCTGGACCAGAAGTGGACGCGGCGCTGGAAGAAGGCGATGAAGAAGGAGGGCTGGACGGAGCCGGGAAACACCTGGATGCCCGGGGTGGACACCGACCCGTTCGGCCACGACGACACCGAGGACTGAGCGGCCCTCGCCGGGCGGCCGTCGCGGTGCTGCGGCGCCGGGAGGCAGCCCTCAGGCGTGGCTGAAGTCGACCCAGCGCTGCAGCACCGCGGCGGCCGCCCCGGAGTCGATCGACTCCTCGGCACGTGCCCTCTGGGCGTGCAGCCGCTCCAGCAGGTCACCCTCGGCAGAGTCGTCGACGGCGGCGAGCCCCGCGGCCGCGTTGATCAGCACCGCCTCACGGACCGGCCCGGGCTCTCCCTCGAGCACCTGCTGGACGATCGCAGCGTTGTCCGTGCCGCTGCCGCCGCGCAGGGAGTCGACGTCAACCTGGCTGGTCCCGAGGTCGCTGGGGGAGAACTCGTGGTGGCGGACCTCGCCGTCGCGGACCTCCCAGAGGTCGGTGGAGGCAGAGGTGGTGATCTTGTCCCGCCCGTCCTGGCCACGGAAGACCAGGCCGCGCGTGCCTCGTGCGGCCAGCACCTGGGCCATCTTCGGGGCGAGGCCGCGGTGCGCGCAGCCCAGGGCCTGTGCATCGACCCGTGCGGGGTTGGAGAGCGGACCCAGGAAGTTGAAGATGGTGCGGACTCCCAGCTGGCGACGCGTCGGGGCCACGAAACGCATCGACGGGTGGAACCCCTGAGCGAAGAGGAATGTGATGCCGACCTCCGTGGCGGCGCGCGCCACCCGTTCGGCAGGCAGCGTCAGGTCCACGCCGAGGGCCTCGATGACGTCGGCGGCGCCGGCGGTGGTGGAGGCGCCCCGGTTGCCGTGCTTGACCACCCGCGCGCCGGCCCCGACGGCGACCAGCGAGGACATCGTGGAGATGTTCACAGTGCCGAGCCGATCTCCTCCGGTGCCGACGATGTCCAGCGTGGGGCCCGGGATGGAGATCTCCACGGCCTTGGACATCATCGTCGCCGACAGCCCCACCAGCTCGTCGGCGGTCTCACCCTTGGCGCGCAGGGCGATCAGGAACCCGGCCACCTCGGCATCGGTCAGCTCGCCGCTCATGAGCCGGTCCATGGCCCAGGCGGAGGTCCCCGAGGTGAGGTCTTCACCGGCGAGCAGAGCGTCCAGCAGGTGCGGCCAGGTGGGCGGTGGGGAGGTGGCTGAGTCGGTCACCGGACCAGGATATCCCGGCGCCCGACACGCCGTTTCTCTACATTTCGTAGAAATTTCTGACACATTCCCACCGGTGCTGACCTTGGTACTTCCTGGGAATGACGGGGGATCGCCGGTCTGACAAGGAACTTGGGGACGCGCCACGCACCCCTCGCCGATGGCGGACGGGCAGCGATTCAGGCAATAATGTCCTCGTGACGTCTGCAACCCAAGCCCCCAACGCTCCGGCGCGCACGCTGCCGAACCGCCCGAACATGGTGTCCGTGGGCACCATGGTCTGGCTGACCAGCGAGCTCATGTTCTTCGCCGGCCTGTTCGCGATGTTCTTCACCCTGCGCTCGACGCAGCCCGAGATGTGGGCGGAGTACAGCTCGCGACTCGACATCACCCTGGCCACGATCATCACCGTGATCCTGGTGGCGAGCTCCGTGACGGCGCAGTTCGGAGTCTTCGCCGCCGAGCGTCACCAGCCCCGCCGCACCGGTTCACTGATGAACATCAAGAACTGGGGCATGGTCGAGTGGTACATCCTCTCGTTCCTCATGGGCGCGATCTTCATCGCCGGCCAGACCTTCGAGTTCGCGGAGCTCGTCTCCCACGGCGTGGCGGTCCAGACCAACGCCTTCGGGTCGGCCTTCTACATCACGACCGGCTTCCACGGCCTCCACGTCATCGGCGGGCTCATCGCCTTCCTCTACGTGATCGCCCGGGCCTACTTCAGCGTGAAGTTCACGCACAAGGAGGCCAGTGCCGCCGTCGTGATCTCGTACTACTGGCACTTCGTCGACGTCGTCTGGATCGCGCTCTTCGGCGTCGTCTACCTCCTGCCACTCTTCGTCTGACCGGTGGCCCCCGTCGGCCGGCTGGACGCTGAACATCCCACCCACCCATCACTCGGCCCGCAGGACCGCACGCGGGCCCCGCACCGAGAAGTTAGGAACCGGCACGTGAAGGCACTCTCACAGAAGCGCCGCCACCCCTTCGCTGGAGTGGCACTGCTCCTCCTGGGCCTCCTGATCACAGGGGGGCTGTATGCCGCTGCCACCACCATCAACCAGGCACAGGCCAGCAACGAGGCCGACGGGTACTCGGCCAGCGACGTCGACGAGGGAGAGCGCCTCTTCGTCGCGAACTGCGCGACCTGCCACGGGATCAACGCCGAGGGGACCGACGCCGGACCCTCGCTGATCGGTGTCGGTGCGGCCTCCGTGGACTTCCAGGTCGGCACCGGACGCATGCCGATGCAGATGCAGGGTCCGCAGGCCCAGGTGAAGCCGCAGCAGTTCAATGACGAGCAGACCATGCAGCTGTCGGCCTATGTGGCCTCGCTGGGCGCGGGCCCGGCCGTGCCTGCGGAGGAGCACACTGACGCGGACCAGGGTGACCCGGCCCGCGGCGGCGAGCTGTTCCGCATCAACTGTGCCATGTGCCACAACGCCGCGGCCGCCGGCGGCGCGCTGACTGAGGGCAAGTACGCGCCGTCGCTGCACGGCGTCGAGGAGCGCCACATCTACGAGGCCATGCAGACCGGCCCGCAGAACATGCCGGTCTTCAACGACGCCAACATCCCCCCGGAGGACAAGCGTGACATCATCGCCTTCCTGAAGACCTACGACTCCCAGGGCACTCCCGGCGGCTTCGCGCTCGGCTTCCTGGGTCCGGTCTCCGAAGGTCTGTTCATCTGGACCGGCGGGTTGGCAGTGCTCATCGCCTCGATGGTCTGGCTCACCTCGCGCTCCTCCTGAGTCGCCGGCCGCGGTGAGCCGCAGACACCGCACACACGCACCCACCACGCAAGCACTCAAGCAAAGGACGAGAACCATATGGGCGAGCACGGTCACGGCGACCCGCATGAGTCGGGGGCCGTCATCACTGCCGGTGACGGGGAGTCGGGCAAGTACGCCATCGACAACCCCGGTCTGCCGCCGCACCGCCCGCGGGTGGCAGATGAGGACCCGAAGGCCGCGAAGCGCTCCGAGCGCCAGGTCGCCACGCTGTTCCTCATCTCGATCATCGGCACCGTGATCTTTTTCATCGGCTACTTCGCCGTGGAGCTCAGCGAGGACCTCCACGCCCTGCGCCTGCAGAACACGCTGCTGGGCCTCGGCGTCGGGTTCGCGATGCTGGGCCTCGGCCTGGGCGTGGTCCACTGGGCCAAGACCCTGATGCCGGACCATGAGCTGGTCGAGGCCCGCAAGCCGCTGCGCACGGAGGAGCACCGTCAGGAGGCGGAGCAGATCATCGACGAGGTGCTCGACGAATCGGGCATCAAGCGCCGTCCGCTGATCCGCAACACGCTCATCGGTGCCGCCGTGCTGGCCCCGCTGCCGTTCATCCTGACGCTGCGCGACCTGGACCGCTCTGAGGACTTCGGCATGGACCGGATGCGCCACTCCCTGTGGGAGGAGGGCGTCCGCCTGGTCCGCGACCCCACCGGCACCCCGATCCGCGCCGCGGACATCACCGTGGGCTCGGCCATGCACGTGATCCCGGAGAACCTGCGTGAGGTCTCCGGCCACGCAGACCGTCTCTCGGAGAAGGCCAAGTCCGTGGTGCTGGTCGTGCGGATGAACCCCGACGAGATCCAGCAGGTGACCCCGGGCCGAGAGGACTGGACCCACGACGGCATCATCGCCTGCTCCAAGGTCTGCACCCATGTCGGCTGCCCGGTGGCGCTCTATGAGCGGCACACGCACCACCTGCTCTGCCCCTGCCACCAGTCGACCTTCGACGCCGCGCAGGAGTTCAAAGTGGTCTTCGGCCCCGCCGGCCGCCCGCTGCCGCAGCTGCCCATCGCCGTGGACGAGGAGGGTTTCCTCATCGCTCGCAGCGACTTCACTGAGCCTGTCGGCCCGACCTACTGGGAGCGTGGCTCCACTGACCCCGAGGGTGATTACAACGCATGAGCGCCTCCAACGAGACCTACACCGAGGACCAGTACCTCGAGACTGAGAAGTACCAGCCCGCCACGTCGACCGGCCGTATCGCCAACTACGTGGACCAGCGAGTCGGCGGCTCCGGCATGGTCCGTGAGTTCGGGCGGAAGATCTTCCCGGACCACTGGACCTTCATGTTCGGCGAGGTGGCCCTCTACAGCTTCGTCATCCTCATCCTCTCGGGGACGTTCCTGACCTTCTGGTTCGACCCGTCGATGGCCAGCACCCGCTATGACGGCTCCTATGCGCCCCTGCAGGGCCTGGAGATGTCCACGGCCTACGCGACAGCTCTGGAGCTGTCCTTCGACGTGCGCGGCGGCCTCTTCATGCGTCAGCTGCACCACTGGGCGGCGCTGCTCTTCGTGATGGCGATGTCGATCCACATGCTCCGTGTCTTCTTCACCGGAGCCTTCCGGAAGCCGCGCGAGCTCAACTGGGTCGTCGGCTGCGCGCTGCTGATCATGGGCCTGGGTGCCGGCTTCACCGGCTACTCGCTGCCGGACGAGGTGCTCTCCGGCAACGGCCTGCGCATCATCGACGGCATCCTGAAGGCCCTGCCCGTGGTCGGGACATACATGTCCTTCTTCCTCTTCGGCGGAGAGTTCCCCGGCGGCGAGGTCATCCCGCGGCTCTATGTCATGCACATCATGGTCATCCCGGCACTGATCCTGGTGCTGATCGCGGTCCACCTGTTCATGGTGGTCACGCACAAGCACACCCAGTACCCCGGCCCGGGCCGCACCGAGCGCAACGTGGTCGGCTACCCGGTCGGTCCGGTGTATGCGGCCAAGGCCGGCGGCTTCTTCTTCATCGTCTTCGGGATACTCGCGGTCATCTCCGGCACCTTCCAGATCAACGCGCTGTGGAACTACGGCCCCTACGACCCCTCGCCGGTCCAGGCCGGGGCCCAGCCCGACTGGTACATCGGTCCGTTCGAGGGCGTGCTGCGACTGATGCCCGGCTTCCTGGGCAACATTCCGCTCGAATTCGTCATCCCCACTCCCTGGGGTGGGAACTCCGTGGCGACTCCGGTGCTCATACCGCTGATCCCTGTGGGCATCATGTTCCTGGTGATGTTCATCTGGCCGTGGGTCGAGTCCTGGATCACCGGGGACAAGAAGGAGCACCACATCCTGGACCGTCCGCGCAACGCTCCGACGCGCACCGCGGTCGGCGTCGCCAGCGTGACGTTCTACTGCATCATGTGGGGCATGGGGTCCAACGACCTCATCGCCACGCACTTCCACCTCTCGCTCAACGACATCACCTACTGGTCGCGAGTGCTGATCTTCGTGGGCCCGATCATCGCGTTCATGCTCACGAAGCGGATCTGCCTGTCTCTGCAGCGCAAGGACCGGGAGACGGTGCTCCATGGTCATGAGGCCGGTGTGATCGAGATGCTGCCGCACGGGGAGTTCCGTGAGAAGCACACCCGCCCGTCCGACTACGAGCTGTACACGCTGGTGGCCTATGAGGCTCCGGCCCCCTCGGGCCCGCAGCCGAACGCCAAGGGCCGGATCACCCGCATCGAGAAGTTCCGGGCGAAGCTCAATCAGTGGTTCTACGAGGACCGTGTCGAGCCGGTCAGTCGCGAGGAGTACCTCGAGGCCCTGGAGCACGATCACCACGGCGACGGCCACCAGGGTGGTCTCGAAGCCACGGATCGGCACACGATCGAGGCCAGGCACTGAGCATGAGCCGGGCCATCGGCTGAGCAGCTCCGGCTGACACGACGACGGTGGGGCCGCTTCCTCTTCGGAGGAGGCGGCCCCACCGTCGTCCGGGCAGCGGGGCGCCGGATCCCGTCAGGAGTTCAGCTGCGCCGGCGCACGATGGCGCGGAGCTTCTCCAGCCGCTGGGCGACGGCGCGCTCCTGGCCGTTGCCGGTGGGGCGGTAGTAGTCGACGTCGAGGAGGTCGTCCGGCGGGTACTGCTGGGCGGCCACGTGATGTGGCTCCTCGTGGGCGTTGACATAGCTGCGGCCGTGGCCGAGCCGGTGTGCGCCCGAGTAGTGCGCGTCGCGCAGGTGCATCGGCACCGGGCCCCCGCGGCCGGCTCGGACGTCGGCGATGGCGGCGTCCAGGGCCCGATAGGAGGCGTTGGACTTCGGTGCGGTTGCGATGTGGACCGTCGCCTCGGCGAGCAGGATGCGCGCTTCCGGCATGCCGATGAGCTGGACGGCCTGCGCGGCGGCCATCGCGGTCTGCAGCGCGCTGGGGTCAGCCATGCCCACCTCTTCGCCGGCAGCGATGACCAGGCGGCGTGCGATGAATCGCGGGTCCTCCCCGGCGACGACCATCCGCGCCAGGTAGTGCAGGGCGGCATCGGGATCAGAGCCCCGCAGCGACTTGATGAACGCGGAGACGATGTCATAGTGCTGGTCGCCGTCGCGGTCGTAGCGCTGGACCGCATGGTCCATCGCCTGCTCAGCATCTTCGGCGGTGATCGTCACCAGGGGGCGGTCTGTGGTCTCGGCGGATTCTGCGCCCTCACCCTCGGCCTCGGCGCGTCCTGCGGCGACGGCGGCCGCCGCCTCCAGTGTGGTCAGCACCCGACGAGCGTCGCCGCCGGCCATGCGCAGGATGTGTCCGCGGGCGTCGTCGTCGAGTGTGAACGAGCTGTCGAGGCCGCGCTCGTCACGCAGGGAACGGTCGATCAGCGCGCCGGTGTCCTCGTCGGTCAGCGGTCGCAGCGTCAGCAGCAGCGAACGGGACAGCAGAGGTGAGACCACGGAGAACGAGGGGTTCTCCGTGGTCGCGGCGACGAGGATGATCCACCCATTCTCCACTCCGGGAAGCAGGGCGTCCTGCTGGGCCTTGTTGAACCGGTGGATCTCGTCGAGGAACAGCACGGTGGTCCGCCCGTGCAGATCCCTGTCCTCCAGCGCCTGGTCCATGACGCGACGCACGTCCTTGACCCCTGCACGGATGGCGGAGAGCTCCACGAATGTGCGGGACTCGCCGCGGGCGATCACATGGGCGAGCGTGGTCTTGCCCGTGCCCGGCGGGCCGTAGAGGATGACGGAGGAGGCACCCGCGGGACCGCGGGATCCCTCGGTGAGGATCCGCAGTGGAGAACCCTGGTCCAGCAGATGCTGCTGGCCCACCACCTCGTCCAGGTTCCGTGGGCGCATGCGCACTGCCAGCGGGACGTGACGGCGTCGTCCGCCGCCCTCCTCGTCCGCGGCGGAGAACAGATCGCCGGTCAGGGGATCGGTCACCGGACACTCCTCGTAGACATGTTCGAATCGGACAGCACCACTCTACCGCCGCGCGCCGGTCGAGGCGGTGCTCTCCACGGTGCCAGAATGGGCACCATGCGTGCCGTGATCCAGCGAGTCTCCCGTGCCCAGGTCCGCGCCGAGCTGGCTCAGGGCGGCTCCCACGTCTCCGGCTTCGACGGCGAGGGCCTGGTGGTCCTGCTGGGCGTCACCCATGGGGACACCGAGCAGGAGGCCCGGCTGCTGGCGGAGAAGACCTGGCGGCTGCGGATCCTGGCCGATGAGCGTTCCGCCGAGCAGGCGGGGGCTCCGGTGCTGGCCGTCAGTCAGTTCACCCTCTACGGAGACGCGCGCAAGGGACGCCGCCCCTCCTGGAGCAGGGCGGCGCCCGCGGAGGTGGGGGAGCCCGTCTGCCGGGACTATGTGTGGTTTCTGCGCGAGCTCGGCGCCGAGGTCCTCACTGGCGTGTTCGGCGCGGCCATGGAGGTGGAGCTGGTCAACGACGGTCCGGTGACGCTGATCCTCGACACGGAGGAGCTGCGCAGACCCCGCCGGAGCTGAGTCCGACGGGCCCTGCGCGGGTCACCGGCCTGCGTCCGTGGATGGAGCGGACGGGTCAGGCCTCGGCCGTGGCGTGCTGGGTGGCGGCGGAGGCCTTCTGACCCTCGGGAGCACCGTCCGTGCGCTCGGGACGTGCATCCACTCCAGCCTCTTTGCGCTGCTGGGGGGTGATCGGCGCCGGTGCTGCGGTCAGCGGGTCGAATCCACCGCCCGATTTCGGAAAGGCGATGACCTCGCGGATCGAGGACTCCCCGGTGAGCAGGGCGACCACACGGTCCCAGCCGAAGGCGATGCCACCGTGCGGGGGCGCTCCGAACTTGAAGGCGTCGAGCAGGAATCCGAACTTCTCGCGTGACTCCTCCTCGCCGATGCCCATCACGGCGAAGATCCGCTCCTGCATCTCCCGCCGGTGGACACGGATCGATCCTCCGCCGATCTCGTTGCCGTTGCAGACGAGGTCGTAGGCGTAGGCGAGGGCCTCACCAGGCTCGGTGTCGAAGCTGTCGGCGAACTCCGGCTTCGGCGCGGTGAAGGCGTGGTGCACTGCGGTCCAGGTTCCGGAGCCGACGGCGACGTCACCGGCTGCGGTGGCCTCAGCAGTGGGCTCGAACATGGGTGCGTCGACGACCCACACGAAGGACCAGGAGTCGTGGTCGATGAGTCCCGTGCGTTCGGCGATCTCCACGCGGGCCGCGCCGAGAAGCGCACGAGAGGCCTTCTGCTCGCCCGCGGCGAAGAAGATGCAGTCTCCAGGCTGAGCGCCGACGGCCTCGAGCAGGCCGGCCCGCTCCCGCTCGGAGAGGTTCTTGGCGACCGGCCCGCCCAGCTCGCCGTCCTCGGTGACGAGCACGTAGGCGAGCCCCTTGGCGCCGCGCTGCTTGGCCCACTCCTGCCAGGCGTCGAGGGTCCGGCGGGGCTGGTCGGCTCCGCCGGGCATGACCACAGCGCCCACATAGGGGGACCGGAAGACCCGGAACGGAGTCTCGGAGAAGTACTCGGTGAGCTCCACCAGCTCGAGGCTGAAACGCAGGTCCGGCTTGTCGGTGCCGTAGCGCGCCATCGCCTCACGGTAGGTGATCCGCGGCAGCGGGCCCTCCAGGTCGACGTCGATCAGCCGCCACAGTCGCTGGACGAGCTCCTCGGTCAGGCCGATGATGTCCTCCTGGTCCACGAAGCTGGCCTCGATGTCCAGCTGGGTGAACTCCGGCTGACGGTCCGCGCGGAAGTCTTCGTCGCGATAGCAGCGTGCGATCTGGTAGTACTTCTCGAATCCGCCGACCTGCAGGAGCTGCTTGAACAGCTGCGGGGACTGCGGCAGGGCGTACCAGGCGCCCGGAGCTAGGCGGGCCGGCACCAGGAAGTCGCGGGCACCCTCAGGAGTCGACCGGGTCAGCGTCGGAGTCTCGATCTCGGTGAAGTCCTCGGAGTGCAGGAACTCCCGGGCCACGCGGTTCGCCTCCGAACGCAGGCGCAGGGCGCGCTGCGGGGCTTCCCTGCGCAGGTCCAGGTAGCGGTGACGCAGGCGCGCCTCCTCACCGACCTCGACATGCTCGTCCACCTGGAAGGGCAGCGGGTCGGCGGTGTTGAGCACCGTGACCTCGGCGGCGATCACCTCGACCTCGCCGGAGGCCAGGTGGGGGTTCTCGTTGCCCTCGGGGCGGCGCTCCACGGTGCCGCGCACCTGGAGGACGTACTCGTTGCGCAGCGGGGCGAAGTCCTTCTCGTCGCGCACCACGACCTGGGCCACGCCGGAGGCATCGCGCAGGTCGAGGAACGCCACGCCGCCGTGGTCGCGGCGACGGGCGACCCAGCCGGTCAGCGTCACGGTCTGTCCGATGTGCTCGGCGCCCAGGGCGCCGTTGTGATGTGTGCGAAGCACGGTGTCCTTCCCTGGAGGTCTGTCGGAGGTCGCTGCGGCGGTGGTGCGTCGCGTCGGCCTCGTGGTGCTGGTGTATGGCGTGTGGTGGCTGCTGCGTGGCACGTCCGTGCCTCGTGGTCGGAGCCCGTTCCCGGATCAGCCCGCGGGGAGCACCCGCGGGACCAGATCCTCCTCGGGCGGCGTCCAGGTCCGGGGATCTGCGGCCACCTGTTCGCCGGAGCGGATGTCCTTGACCTCGTGAAGGCCCTGGTCGTCGGTGAACCACACGAAGGGGATGCCGCGGCGGTCGGCGTGGCGGATCTGCTTGCCGAACTTCTCGGCACGCAGGGCGACCTCCACATTGACCCCCCGGGACCGGAGCGCGTCGGCCACGTCCTGCGCCGCTCCCCAATCCTCGTCGGTGCGCAGCGCCACGTAGACCGCACTGGGCACCGCACGGGTGGAGGTCACGGTGCCTTCGGTCAGCATCCGGGAGACCAGACGCGTCACTCCGATGGAGAGCCCGACCCCGGGGAAGCTGCGCTTCCCCGCCGAGGCCAGCGACTCATAGCGTCCGCCTGAACAGATCGAGCCGAGCGACTCGTGACCCTCGAGGACGGTCTCATAGACGGTGCCGGTGTAGTAGTCCAGCCCGCGGGCGATGGAGAGGTCGGCCACCGCGCGTCCGGGCACGCGGCGTTCGAGCTCCCCGATGACCTCGGCGAGCTCGGCCAGGCCTGCGTCGAGCAGCTCGTGCTCGCCGCCCAGCGCACGGACCCGCTCCACGAAGCTGAGGTCCTCGGTGCGGATCTGGGCCAGGGCAAGCGCCTTCTCCGCCTGCTCGGCGGTGGCACCGGCGGTCTCCATGAGCTCGGCGGCCACCCGCTCACGACCGATCTTCTCGAGCTTGTCGATCGCGCGGAGCACCGCAGCGGTGTCCTGCAGCCCGATCGAGAGGTAGAACCCCTCGGAGAGCCTGCGGTTGTTCACCCGCAGACGGAAGTCTCCGATCGGCAGCGACTCCAGTGCACGGGCCATCACCACGGCCAGCTCGACGTCGCAGCGGAACGGAAGCGCTCCGTCGCCGACGATGTCGATGTCGGCCTGGGTGAACTCGCGGTATCGGCCGTCCTGGGGGCGCTCCCCCCGCCAGACCTTCTGGATCTGGTAGCGGCGGAAGGGGAAAGCCAGGTGCCCGGCGTTCTCCACCACGTATCGGGCGAAGGGCACGGTCAGGTCGAAGTGCAGCGCGAGGCGGGCCTCGGCGTCGTCCTGCGCCTGGAGTCGGGAGACGCCGTAGATCTCCTTGTCGATCTCGCCCTTCTGCAGCAGCGTCTCCACCGTCTCCACCGCGCGGGACTCGACGGAGGAGAACCCATGACGCTCGAAGACCTCCCGCAGCGTGTCGAGCACGTGGAGCTCCACCAGGCGCTCCTGGGGGAGCCACTCGGTGAAGCCGGAGAGGGACGTTGTGCGTGCCATGCGGAGAGGACGCTCCTCACTGGAGGTGACGGGTCGGAAGACTGGATCATCATACCGGCCCCGTCGCAGGTCGCGCGCGGTGCCGGTAGGGTGGTGGTCATGAGTGCCGCAGTGAGACCCGGACACCACGAGACCACCCTCGACGAGGCGCGACGGCGGGCGCGAGTGGACGAGGACGGACACGTCTTCGCCCTGTCCTCCTCGGCTGAGGCGCAGGCCGCCACGGCGGAGGCAGCCACAGGGGAGGCAGCCACAGGGGAGGCAGCCACAGGGGAGGCAGCCACAGGGGAGGCAGCCACAGGGGAGGCAGCCACAGGGGAGGCCTACGTCGGGCAGTATCCGGGCGCCACGGTCGAGGAGGCCCTGCAGTACTTCACACGGAAGTTCGATGAGCTCTACAACCGCGCGCTGCTGCTCAGAGCCCGGGTGGAGACTGCCGCCGACTCTGCCAAGGCGCTGCGTGAGAGTCGGGACGCCCTGCTGGCTGAGCTCGACGGCGGCGCCTGGGTGGGGGACACCGACTCCCTGCGGAGCATCCTGACCGCACTGGGCGAGGGCATCGACGCCCGCGCCGTCCTGGAGAAGGAGCAGGCGGAGAAGGCTGTGGCCGAGCACCTGGCCGTCCGCGAGGAGATCGTGGCAGAGGCCGAGCGGCTCGCTGCCGCGGACCCTGCCACCCAGCATTGGAAGTCGGCCCAGCAGCGCATGGGTGAGCTCTTCGACGCCTGGAAGGCTGAGCAGAAGAAGCCTCCGCGCCTGACGAAGTCTCAGGAGGACCCCTACTGGAAGCGGTTCCGTGCCGCGCGCAGCACCTTCGACAAGGAGCGTCGCGCCTTCTTCAGCCACCGGGACAAGGAACACGGAGAGATCAAGAAGGTCAAGGAGGAGCTCATCGCCCGCGCCGAGGAGCTGCAGCACAGCACCGACTTCGGCCCCACGACCAAGGCCTACCACCGGCTGATGGACGAATGGAAGGCCTGCGGCCGCGGTGCCCGTCGGACCGACGACGCCCAGTGGACGCGCTTCCGCGCGGCCCAGGACGTGTTCTTCGCTGCGCGCGATGCGGCCAATGCAGAGGTCGACGCCGAATACGGCGCCAACCTCGAGGTCAAGGAGCAGGTGCTGCAGGAGCTCGAGAAGCTCATGCCGTTCTCGGCTCCCGATGCCGTCCGCGACGAGTATCACGCCCTGCTGGCACGCTGGGATGCGGCCGGGCGCGTGCCGCGCGGTGACGTGAAGCGCATGGAAGGCGCCCTCAAGCGCGTCCAGGACGCCTTCCGCGAGGCCGAGCAGGCGCACTGGCGGCGGACCGACCCGGAGACGATGGCCCGCCAGAATTCCATGCTCGCCCAGCTGGATGAGACCATCGCCGGACTCGAGCGGGAGCTCGCAGACGCGCGTGCTGCGGGGGATTCGCGGGTGATCGCGGAGGCTGAAGAGGCCCTCGAGGCGCGGCTCAGCTGGCGCAGGATGATCGCCGAGGACGGCTGACCGCGCCGAGATCGTCCCTTTGACCGAGCTTTGATCACGAATAGATTACAATCGCACAGACATGTGCTGTTGACACCAGTGAGGACCCGCGCGTGAGCGATGATATGCCGCATCAGGCGGGCTCCCGCCGTCGCCGTCGAGAGATCCGCGAGGCACGGGAGCGCGCTCGGGCGGACCACCAGGCTGCGCCGCACCGGGCATCTGCCGTCGGCGGCCCAGGCACCTCGGCGGCCTCCGGGGCTCCGGTCGGGCAGGTCCCCTTCGAAGAGGCCATCGGCGCGGCGTCGCCGGATCCGGCCGGGAGGGCCCAGGTCGCCGGAGAGGTCCACCCCGCGGAGCTGCCTGATGCCGAGGACCTGAGAGAGGCCGAGGACCTGCTGGGCCCTGAGGAGCATCTCGACCAGGACCACATCGAGCACGACGCCGACGGCACGCCGCTGCTGATCACCTCCTCCAGCTACGGCCGCGGGTATCAGACGGTGACGCCCATCGCCACAGGAGCCAGCCGTGAGATCCTGACCAGGCGGCACGAACGGCGTCGACGCCGGAACATCGCCCTCGGGCTGGTCATCAGCGGCTTCGCGGTCCTGCTGGTCATCTTCGCCCTGGTGTTCAACGCCGTCTTCGGGGGCCTGCTCTCCGGGCCGGAGGACTATGACACCCAGGCCGGCGAGACGACCACCTTCGAGGTCAACCAGGGCGAGGGCTGGGCCGTGGTCGCCAATCGGCTCGCCGACCAGGGGATCATCGCCAGCCCGGAGGCCCTCGATGCGGCCCTGCGTGAGTCCGACGATGTCGGGATCCTGCAGCCCGGTGAGTATGAGGTGCGCGAGGAGATGCCCGCCGTCGATGCGATCGCCGCGCTCACTCCGGACGCGGCGGGCCAGGACTACGTCGCGATCGCGGCGGGCTGGCGCATCGACGACGTCTTCGCCGCGCTCGAGGAGGGCACCGGATTCTCCGAGGAGGAGTTCCGCGAGGCCGCCGAGGACCCCACGGACTACGGGCTGCCCGAGGAGGCCTCCACGCTGGAGGGCTACCTGGCCAGGGGGGACTACCGCTTCGACCTGGACGCCGAACCGGAGGAGATCCTCCAGATCATGGTCGACAGGACCTTCGAGTACTTGGAGGATGCCGGGATCACTGAGGAGGACGAGCAGTGGCGCTCCGTGATCATCGCTTCGCTCCTGACCGGAGAGGCCAATCACCAGGAGCGGGACGGTGGTGAGCGGGAGGAGGACTACCGGCTGATGGCCGGAGCGATCGAGAACCGGCTCGACCCGGACAACAGCGAGACCGACGGCCTCCTGCAGATCGACGCGGCGGTCAACTATGGTCTGGGCCTCTCCGGCGACCTGCACTTCCCGGAGGAGGAGCGGTTCAACGCGGACAACGAGTACAACACCTACGTCCATCAAGGACTGCCGCCGGGACCGATCGCCGCCCCCGTACCGGCCACGCTGGAGGCCGCCGCCGATCCGGCCGACACCGACTACTACTACTGGGTGACGGTCAACGTCGAGACGGGCGAGACGCGCTTCAACGAGACCTACGCTGAGCACCTCGAGGATGTCGCCGTGTTCAACGAGTACTGCGATGACAACCCCGGGGTCTGCAGCCCCGCCGACGAGGAGGCCGCCGAGGCTGAGGTCGAGGAGGGCGAGTGAGGGGTACCCGCGCCGCGGTCCTGGGCCACCCCATCGGCCACTCGCTCTCCCCGGCGCTGCATGGTGCGGCCTATCGCCTGCTAGGGGTGGACATTGACTACTCGCGCCGGGACGTCGACCTCAGCGGCCTCCCACGGTTTCTGGCGACCGAGGGCGCCGACCAGGACTGGGTCGGATGGTCCGTGACCATGCCGCTGAAGGCCGCGATGGTCTCGCACATGGACACCGTCTCGGCTCGTGTGGAGACCCTCGGGGTGCTCAACACCGTGGTCCACGGCCCGGACGGCATGCACGGTGAGAACACCGACGTCGACGGGATCGTCACCGCGTTGGGCGAGGCCGGGCTGCGGACCGGCGCCACCGATCAGGGCCGGTTCGGCGTGATCGGTGCCGGCTCCACCGCTGCGGCCGCGCTGGCGGCGGCGGCTGAGCTCGGGTTCCAGGAGGTCCGCTCCTATGCGCGATCCCCTCAGCGCGCGCAGGCGCTGCATCCGGTGGCCGAGGCGCTCGGACTTCGCCTACGCCTGCTGCCGCTCGGCCGGCTCGGCGGGGATCTGGCCGGTGACGAGCTGGCCGCTGTCGTCTCCACGCTTCCCCCGCGGGCGGCCGACGAGGTGGCCCCGGGGCTGCCTCGGCTGCCGCAGAACGTGGCGCTGCTCGACGTGGCCTATGATCCGTGGCCCTCGGTGCTGGCCGGGGCGTGGGAGCGGGCTGGGGGACAGGTCGTCTCCGGGCTCGCCATGCTGCTGCACCAGGCCGTCCGGCAGGTCGAACGGTTCACCGTGGGGTCCTCCCGGCCCGCCGCCTCGCTCTCCGCCGAGGAGCACACAGAGCTGGTCGCGCGGATGCGCGCGGCCCTGCCTCGCTGAGCAGTCCCGCTTATCAGTCCGGCTGAGCAGCCCCTGCCCGCCGGAGGCAGGACACGGGGGCGTCCATCAGGCGGAATTCGCCGTCGTCGACGCCTCCCGGGGTCTGCCGACATGGCATCATGGAGGCCATGTTGCGTTGGCTGACCTCCGGAGAATCACACGGCCGTTCCCTCGTCGGCATCATCGAGGGCCTTCCCGCCGAGGTGCGGCTGACCACCGAGATGGTCCAGGACGCCCTGGCGCGCCGTCGCCTCGGATACGGCCGCGGAGCTCGGATGAAGTTCGAGAAGGACCAGGTCCGTCTGCTGGCCGGTGTGCGCCACGGGCTCACCCTCGGCGGGCCGCTCACCATCGAGGTCGGCAACACCGAGTGGCCCAAGTGGGAGAAGGTCATGTCCGCGGACCCGGTGGATCCCGACGAACTCGAAGGGCTGGCCCGGAACGCGCCGCTGACCCGACCTCGCCCCGGCCACGCCGACTACACCGGCATGCAGAAGTACGGCTTCGACGAGGCCCGCCCGGTGCTGGAGCGCGCCTCGGCCCGGGAGACGGCCATGCGTGTGGCGCTGGGCTCTGCGGCCCAGTCGTTCCTCTCCGACCTGGGGATCACCACGGTCTCGCACACCACCGCGATCGGCTCCGTAGAGATCCCGGAGGACGCCGAGACGCCCTCGGCCCGCGAGGTCGAGCGCCTCGACGCTGACCCGCTGCGCTGCACGGATCCGGAGACCAGCCGGCGGATGGTCGCCGAGGTCGACGACGCCCACAAGGCCGGAGAGACCCTCGGCGGCGTCGTCGAAGTCGTCGTGGACGGGCTTCCTCCCGGACTGGGTTCCTTCGTCCACTGGGACCGGCGTCTCGACGCCCGCCTGGCCGGTGCGCTGATGGGCATCCAGGCGATCAAGGGCGTCGAGGTCGGCGATGGTTTCCGCACTGTGCGCCGACGTGGCTCCCAGGCCCATGATGAGATCGAGCCCGAAGGGGCCGGCGTCCGCCGCACCACCAACCGCGCGGGCGGCATCGAGGGCGGCATGAGCATCGGGACCCCGCTGCGGGTCCGGGCAGGCATGAAGCCGATCGCCACCGTGCCCCGCGCCCTGCGCACCGTGGACACCGCCAGCGGCGAGCCCACCACGGCGCACCACCAGCGGTCCGACGTCTGTGCCGTCCCGGCCGCCGGGGTCGTGGCCGAGGCCATGGTCTCCCTGGTCATCGCCCAGGCCGTGCTGGAGAAGTTCGGCGGAGACAGCCTCCCCGAGGTGCGTCGGAACCTCCAGTCCTACCTCGCCTCGCTCCCTGAGCTCGGCGCCGACCCCACACGCACCGGCACCGACGGTGACCCGCTGCAGGCCCCCGCGGCCATGCAGGACTGATGGCGGGGCCCGAGCGCATGCCGGACCTCTCGCGCAACATCGTGCTCATCGGCCCCATGGGCTCCGGCAAGTCCACGGTCGGGGCGGCGCTCGCCCGCCGGATGGGACGCCCGCATGTGGACACCGATCACTTCTTCGTCGCCCGCCACGGCAGCATCGCCGAGTACTTCGTCCAGCGCGGGGAGAGCGCCTTCCGCGCCGAGGAGGAACGGGTGGTCGCCGAGCTGCTCGATGCACCTCGCCCGTCGGTGATCAGCCTGGGCGGCGGCTCCGTCCTGAGTTCCCGCACCCGCGAGGCGCTGGCGGAGCAGCTGGTGGTCATGCTTGACCTCACCGAACAGCAGGCGGCTCAGCGGCTGGGTGACGGCTCCTCCCGACCGGTGCTGGGCGACGACCCCGTCACCGCGTGGCGCCGCATCTATGCCGAGCGCGAAGCCCTGTATCGTGAGTGCGCCGACGTGGTCGTCGAACCCGCCGAGGGGACGATCGACGAGCGAGTCGATACCATCGTCAGAGCACTCCGTGCCGTCCACTGAATCCCCACGAGGAGAAGACCTCACTCCATGAGCCCGCAGGCAGACACTGCATCGCACGACGCTGCACCGCGAAACGACGCACCGCACGACGCCGCGCCCGGCGAGGGATCCCCGTCCGGGACCGCCCCCCAGGGGTCCGGCTCCGCGGAGACGGCGGAGCAGCGGCCCGAGCCCACCGTCATCACCGTCGGGGACGGCGGCGGCTCCGGCGGACAGGAGCTCGGCTACGAGGTCGTGATCGGCAACGGCCTGCTGGGCCGCCTGCCGCAGATGATCGGCGCCCAGGCCGAGCGGGTCCTGGTCATCCACCCCCGCGCCCTGCGCGCCACCGGAGACGTCGTGCGTCAGGACCTCGAGAACGCCGGCTACAAGGCCGTGGTCGCAGAGATCCCTGACGCCGAGGAGGGCAAGCACATCCAGGTCGCCGCCTTCTGCTGGCAGGTCCTGGGGCAGAACGACTTCACCCGCTCCGATGCGGTGGTGGCCGTGGGCGGAGGTGCGGTGACCGACGTCGCCGGCTTCGTCGCCGCCACCTGGCTCCGGGGAGTGCGTGTGGTGCACATGCCCACCACCCTGCTGGCCATGGTCGATGCGGCCGTCGGCGGCAAGACCGGCATCAACACCGCCGAGGGCAAGAACCTGGTGGGCGCCTTCCACCAGCCTGCCGCGGTGCTCGCTGACCTCGACACGCTCCTGACGCTGCCGCGCAATGAGCTCGTGGCCGGTCTCGCCGAGGTGGTCAAATGCGGTTTCATCGCCGACGAGCGGATCCTCGAGATCATCGAGTCGTCGCCGGAGCAGGCGCAGAATCCACACTCTCCTCAGCTGCGCGAGCTCATCGAGCGGTCCATCAGAGTCAAGGCCTCGGTGGTGAGCGAGGACCCCAAGGACTTCGGGACGCGCGAGTCGCTGAACTACGGCCACACCCTGGCGCACGCCATCGAGCTGGCAGAGCGGTATCAGTGGCGCCACGGCGCGGCGGTCTCCGTGGGCATGGTCTTCGCCGCGGAGCTGGCGCGGAGCCTGGGCCGTCTCGATGACGCCACCGCGGACCGTCACCATGCGGTGCTCACCTCGCTGGGGCTGCCGGTCACGTACCGCGACGATCGCTGGAACCAGCTCCTGGAGGGCATCCGACGGGACAAGAAGAACCGCGGGGACCAGCTGCGCTTCGTGCTGCTCTCCGGGCAGGGTCAGCCGGCCACGGTGGAGATCCCGGACGCCTCGATCCTGTTCGCCACCTACCAGGAGATCGGGGAGTCGGACGAAGGGTCGCCGGTCTCCCTGTAGAATCGACACCCGCTGACGCCGTCACGTGCATCGACCGACGCACTGACACCTGCATCCGAAGTGAAGAAGGGCAAGTAGTGGCCACCTCCAATGACATCAAGAACGGCTCCGTCCTCAAGATCGAGGGCCAGCTGTGGAACACTCTGGAGTTCCAGCACGTCAAGCCCGGCAAGGGCGGAGCGTTCATCCGGACCAAGCTGCGGAACATCACCTCCGGCAAGGTCGTGGACAGGACCTTCAACGCTGGTGCGAAGGTCGAGTTCGCCACGGTGGACCGCTCCAACTATCAGTACCTCTACGCCGACGGTGAGGACTATGTCTTCATGGATCTGCGGGACTTCGATCAGATCACCGTCCCGGGCACCGTCCTGGGCGACGCCGCCAACTTCCTGCTGGAGTCCCAGCAGGTGAGCATCGCGCTGCACGAGGGCACCCCGCTGTATCTGGAGATGCCGCCCTCGGTCGTGCTGGAGATCACCTACACGGAGCCGGGCCTGCAGGGTGACCGCTCGTCGGCCGGCACCAAGTCCGCCACCCTGGAGACCGGACACGAGATCCAGGTTCCCCTCTTCGTCGACCAGGGCACGAGGGTCAAGGTGGACACGCGGTCCTCCGAGTACCTCGGCCGCGTCACGGACTGACCCGTGGCCAGACGAAGCAAAGCTCGCCGTCGTGCCCTCGAGATCCTCTTCGAGTCCGAGCAGCGTGGCGCGACGCCCCTCGAGGTGCTCAGGCTCCGCCGGGAACGGGCCGACCTGGTGGTCGACGACTATGTGGTGACCATCCTCGACGGCGTGGGCGCCCAGCGTGAGCGCATCGATGAGCTGCTGACCACCTACTCGCGCGGCTGGACCCTCGAACGGATGCCGCGGGTGGACCTGATGGCGCTGCGGATCGGCGCCTGGGAGCTGCTCTACAACGAGGAGATCCCCGACGGCGTCGCCGTCGCCGAGGCCGTGGCCCTGGTCCGGGATCTCTCCACCGACGAGTCCCCGCCCTTCGTCAACGGGGTGCTGGGTCGGCTGCAGAAGATCAAGCCCACGCTGCGGGACTGATCAGCCCGAGCCGCTGTCGGATCCGCTAGAGTGGTGACGAACAGCTGAATACCCGCTGTCTCCTTTAATGATCGTCCCGTGAGGCGAGGAAGGAGTCGCCTGGTGAATGCACCAGAGACCTCTCAGGTCATGTCCGCTCCCGATGTGGAGCGGGCCTTGACGCGCATCGCGCACGAGATCGTCGAATCCCATCGTGGAGTCGAGGACCTTGTGCTGCTCGGCATCCCACGCCGCGGAGCCCCCCTGGCCCGCCGCCTCGGCGATCGTCTGGCCCATATCGACTCGGCCTTCGACGCCGCCCGCTCGGTGGGCTCGCTCGACATCACCATGTATCGGGACGATCTGCGCTCCGGCCATGCACGCACCCCGGAGCCCACGCTGCTTCCCGAGACCGGGGTCGACGGCGCCACCGTCGTCCTGGTCGATGACGTCCTCTACTCCGGCCGCACGGTCCGCGCCGCCCTCGATGCGCTCTCCGCGCTGGGACGCCCGCGTGCGGTGCGTCTGGCGGTCCTGGTGGACCGCGGCCACCGTGAGCTGCCCATCCGCGCCGACCATGTCGGCAAGAACCTGCCCACCTCTCGGGAGGAGCGGGTCTCGGTGCGTCTCGCCGACGTCGACGACGTCGCGCCCGAGGACGAGGCCGTGCTCATCGTGAGGGGGCCGCGTTCATGAGGCACCTGCTCTCCACCGCCGACCTCTCCCATGCGGACGCGCTGCGCATCCTCGACACCGCCGAGGAGATGGCCGGCGTCGCGACCCGCGAGGTCAAGAAGCTGCCCACGCTGCGCGGCCGCACCGTGGTGAACCTCTTCTTCGAGGACTCCACCCGGACGCGGATCTCCTTCGAGGCTGCGGCCAAGCGGCTCTCGGCCGACGTGATGAACTTCTCCGCCAAGGGGTCCTCGGTCTCGAAGGGCGAGTCCCTGAAGGACACCGTCCAGACCCTGGAGGCCATCGGCGCCGACGCGATCGTCATGCGGCACTGGGCCTCCGGGGCGGCCGCCCAGCTCGCCGAGTCCGGCTGGACGGACTGCGCGGTGATCAACGCCGGAGACGGGACCCACGAGCACCCCACCCAGGCGCTCCTCGACGCGCTGACGCTGCGCCGCGGATGGGCCGAGGGCCGGGGCACCGAGCCCCGGGGCACCGACCTGAGCGGCATGCGCGTGCTCATCGTCGGAGACATCCTGCATTCCCGGGTGGCCCGTTCCGGAGTGTGGCTGCTCAGCACCCTCGGTGCGGAGGTCGGCCTCGTCGCCCCGCCGACACTGCTGCCGGTCGGTGTGGAGCAGTGGCCGGTCACCGTCCACTACAGCTTCGACGAGGCGCTGGCCACCGGCCCGCACGCGGTGATGATGCTGCGCGTCCAGGCTGAACGGATGGGGGGCTCCTTCTTCCCGAGTCCGGCCGAGTACATCCGACGCTGGGGTCTCACCGATGGGCGGCTGGCCGTCGTGCAGGGTCTCGACGGCCCGGCCGGCGCCGGAGGGATGATCCTGCACCCAGGTCCGATGAACCGGGGGGTGGAGATCTCTGCGGCCGCCGCCGATTCACCGCTGAACCGTGTGCTCGATCAGGTGTCCCACGGAGTCTCGGTGCGCATGGCGGTGCTGCACCTGCTCCTGAGCGCCGATCGATCCGCAGCAGCCGAGAAGACCACCATGACCATTCCAGGGGGCATCGCATGAGGCAGACCACCGAGACCACCGAGGCCGGCGGGACGATCCGCGAGGAGACGCCGCTGCTCATCAGCGGGTCCTCGCCGTACGGGGAGGAGCGCGCCGACCTGTTCATCGCTGAGGGCCGCATCCGGGCGCTCGGCCCGGAGGCGGCCGCCGAGGCCGAGCGGCTGACGGCCGAGCACGGCCCGGACGCGGTGCGCCGCATCGACGCCGAGGGCCTCATCGCCCTGCCGGGGATGGTGGACCTCCACACCCATCTGCGCGAGCCCGGACGCGAGGACGCCGAGACCGTCGAGAGCGGCAGCCGTGCCGCGGCCCTGGGCGGGTTCACCGCAGTGCACGCCATGGCGAACTCCTCGCCGGTGGCCGACACGGCCGGCGTCGTGGAGCAGGTCCACCGGCTGGGCCTGGAGTCCGGCTGGACCGAGGTGCACCCGGTGGGTGCCGTCACCGTCGGGCTGGCGGGGGAGCAGCTCGCCGAGCTCGGCGCCATGGCGGACTCCTCCGCCCAGGTGCGGATGTTCTCCGACGACGGCATCTGCGTCCACAACCCGGTGCTGATGCGCCGGGCGCTGGAGTATGTGAAGTCCTTCGGCGGCTTCATCGCCCAGCATGCGCAGGAGCCGCTGCTCACCGACGGCGCCCAGATGAACGAGGGCTGCGTCTCGGCCGTGCTGGGTCTGCCCGGCTGGCCCGCCGTGGCCGAGGAGGCGATCATCGCTCGTGATGTGCTGCTCACCCAACACGTCGAGTCTCGTCTGCACGTCTGCCACGTCTCCACGAAGGGCTCGGTGGAGATCGTCCGCTGGGCCAAGGAGCGCGGCATCGACGTCACCGCGGAGGTCACTCCGCATCACCTGATCCTCACGGAGGAGATGGTCCGCAGCTTCAACCCCGTCTACAAGGTCAATCCGCCGCTGCGCACCGCGGAGGACGTCCATGCGCTTCGCGAGGGCCTGGCCGACGGCACCATCGACGTCATCGGCACCGACCACGCCCCGCACCCCACCCAGCTCAAGGAATGTGAGTGGCACCAGGCCGCGATGGGGATGACCGGACTCGAGACCGCGCTCTCCGTCGTCCAGCACACGATGGTCGACACCGGTCTGATGGACTGGCGCCGATTCGCCGAGGTCAGCTCCGTCCGACCCGCAGAGATCGCCGGGCACCCCCACCAGGGCCGTCCGCTGGCGGTCGGCGATCCGGCTCATCTGATCCTGGTGGATCCGCAGGCGCGTCGCACGGTCCGCCCCGAGGAGCACGCCACGAAGGGACGCAACTCTCCCTTCTCCGGGATGGAGCTCCCCGGCCAGGTGCGGACCACCATCCTGGCCGGCCGCGCCGTGGTCGACGAGGGCGCTCTGCAGCGCTCCCTCACCGGCAGAAAGGCTGATCACCGGGCATGACGCAGGTCTATCTGAACTATCTCTACGTCTCGATCGCGATCATCGCCGTGGCGGCGCTGCTGCTGTGGTGGGGTTGGCGCGGTCGCAGGCGTCGCCAGTCCGGGCTGCCCGAGCCGGCTGAGATCGGCCCGGAGATCATCGACACCGAACCTCTGGCCGCCGGAGAGGGGATGGTCATCGGCACGGTGAAGGCCGCCGACTATCTGGACCGCGTGGCGGTCCACGGCCTGGGCATCCGCACCGACGGCCGTCTCGAGGTCCATGAGCAGGGGGTGGCGGTGTTCCGTGCCGGAGCTCGGAACTATCTCATCACCCGGGATCAGCTGGCCTACACGCGCACCGACCGTGGTGTGGTGGGCAAGTTCGTGGAACGTGACGGGGCCCTGATCGTCGGTTGGACGCTGGGCGCCGAAGACGTCGAGACGGCGTTCCGGGCCCGTCACGCCGAGTCCCATGACCAGCTGCTGAGCCAACTGAAACGTCTGACCGAGGAGTGAACCACCACATGAGCACCTTCGACCCTGCCCTCCTCGTCCTCGAGGACGGCACCGTGCATGAAGGGACCGCCTACGGCGCCCGCGGCTCGCGGTTGGGTGAGGCTGTCTTCGCCACCGGCATGACCGGCTACCAGGAGACCCTCACTGATCCCTCGTATGCGCGGCAGATCGTCGTCCAGACGGCTCCGCACATCGGCAACACCGGGGTCAACGACGAGGACTCCGAATCCCGTCGGATCTGGGTGGCGGGCTACGTGGTCCGCGACGCCGCGCGGCGCGCCTCCAACTGGCGCAGCCGCCGCAGCCTGGACGAGGAGCTCGTCGCCCAGGGCGTCGTCGGGATCCAGGGGGTGGACACTCGCGCGGTGACCCGCCACCTGCGGTCCGCGGGGTCCATGAAGGCCGGGATCTTCTCCGGGGAGGCCTCTGCCCGCTCGGTGGCCCAGCTGGTCGAGGAGGTCCGTTCCCAGCCCTCGATGAAGGGTGCCCGGCTCGCCGAGGAGGTCACCACGGAGCAGGCCTATGTGGTGGAGCCTTCCGCGCACGGCTGGGAGGGTGAGCCGGTGGCCGTCGTCGCCGCCATCGACCTGGGCATCAAGACCATGACCCCGGTCCGAATGGCCGAGCGTGGGCTGCGGGTGCACGTGCTGCCGGCCACTGCGAGCCTGGCGGACATCGACGCGGTCTCGCCCGCCGGGGTGTTCCTGTCCAACGGCCCGGGCGACCCGGCGACAGCGGCCGATCAGGTCGGCCTGCTGCGCGAGGTCCTCGACGCCGGGATCCCGTTCTTCGGGATCTGCTTCGGCAACCAGATCCTGGGCCGGGCCCTGGGCTTCGGCACCTACAAGCTGCCCTTCGGACACCGCGGGATCAACCAGCCGGTGATGGACCACACCACCGGCAAGGTGGAGATCACCTCGCAGAACCATGGCTTCGCGGTGGATGCCCCGGTGGGGGAGACCCTCACCGCGCCGGAGGAACGGTACGGCCGTGTGCAGGTCAGCCACTCCAGCCTCAACGACGGTGTCGTGGAGGGCCTGCGCTGCCTCGACATCCCGGCCTTCTCCGTGCAGTACCACCCGGAGGCGGCCGCCGGGCCCCATGACTCCGCCTACCTCTTCGACCGTTTCGTCGAGCTGATGAAAGTGAAGGACAATGCCTAAGCGTCAAGACCTCAAATCCGTGCTGGTCATCGGCTCGGGTCCGATCGTCATCGGCCAGGCCGCGGAGTTCGACTACTCGGGGACCCAGGCCCTGCGGGTGCTGAAGGAGGAGGGCATCCGGGTCATCCTCGTCAACTCCAATCCGGCCACCATCATGACCGACCCGGAGTTCGCCGACGCCACTTACGTGGAGCCGATCAGCCCCGACGTCGTCGCCAAGATCATCGAGAAGGAGCGCCCGGACGCGATCCTGCCCACCCTGGGCGGTCAGACGGCGCTGAACACCGCGATCGCCCTGGACAAGGACGGCGTGCTGGAGAAGTTCGACGTCGAGCTCATCGGGGCGAACATCGCCGCCATCGAACTGGGCGAGGACCGCGAGAAGTTCAAGGGCGTCGTGGAGCGTTCGGGCGCGGAGTCAGCCCGCTCCCGCATCGTCCACTCCTTGGAGGAGGCCTTCGAGGCCGCCGAGGACCTCGGATACCCGATGGTGGTGCGTCCCTCCTTCACCATGGGCGGGCTGGGCTCCGGGCTCGCCTATGACGCGGCGGACCTGCGGCGCATCGCCGGTGCCGGCCTCCAGTACAGCCCCACCACCGAGGTGCTCCTCGAGGAGTCGATCCTCGGCTGGAAGGAGTACGAGCTCGAGATGATGCGCGACGCCCACGACAACGTCGTGGTGGTCTGCTCGATCGAGAACCTCGACCCGGTCGGCGTGCACACCGGCGACTCGATCACCGTCGCGCCGGCGCTCACGCTCACCGACCGCGAATACCAGAAGCTGCGCGACATCTCCATCAACGTGATCCGTGAGGTCGGCGTGGACACCGGGGGCTGCAACATCCAGTTCGCGGTGGAGCCGGGGACCGGCCGTGTGGTCGTCATCGAGATGAACCCGCGCGTGTCCCGCTCCTCCGCGCTGGCCTCGAAGGCGACGGGCTTCGCCATCGCCAAGATCGCCACCAAGCTCGCCGTGGGATACACCCTGGACGAGATCCCCAACGACATCACGCAGAAGACCCCCGCGAGCTTCGAGCCGACCCTGGACTATGTGGTCGTGAAGATCCCGCGCTTCGCCTTCGAGAAGTTCCCCGCCGCGGATCCCACGCTGACCACCACCATGAAGTCCGTGGGGGAGGCGATGGCCATCGGTCGCAACTTCACCGAGGCCTTGCAGAAGGCCCAGCGATCCCTGGAGCAGCGGGGCTCGGAGTTCGACTTCACCCCGGCGGGGAAGGAGAGGCTCACCGAGCTGCTCGAGGGCATGGCGACCCCGACCACCGAGCGGATCCATCAGGTCCAGCGGGCGCTGCACTCCGGGGCGACGCTGGAGCAGGTCCATGAGATCACCTCCATCGATCCCTGGTACCTGGACCAGATCGAGCTGATCAACGAGACGGCTCGAGCGATCGCCGAGGCCAAGGAGCTGACCCCGGCCCTGCTGCGCACCGCCAAGCGGCATGGCTTCTCGGACTCCCAGATCGGGGCGCTGCGCCATATGGACCCTGCGGTGGTCCGCGGCGTGCGGCACGCCCTGGGCATCCGCCCGGTCTACAAGACCGTGGACACCTGCGCGGCCGAGTTCGAGGCCTACACCCCGTACCACTACTCGTCCTACGACGTCGAGGACGAGATCAGCCAGCATGAGAAGCCCTCGGTGATCATCCTGGGCTCCGGGCCCAACCGCATCGGCCAGGGCATCGAGTTCGACTACTCGTGCGTCCACGCCACCATGGCGCTGCGTGACGCCGGCTACGAGACGGTGATGGTCAACTGCAATCCGGAGACGGTCTCCACGGACTACGACGTCTCCACCCGGCTGTACTTCGAGCCGCTGACCCTCGAGGACGTCCTCGAGGTCATCGCGGCCGAGGAGCGCACCGGGGGCGTGCACGGGGTCTTCGTGCAGCTCGGCGGCCAGACGCCGCTGAAGCTTGCTCAGCAGCTCGCTGACGCCGGGGTGCCGATCCTGGGCACCTCGCCGGAGGCCATCGATCTGGCCGAGGACCGAGGGGAGTTCGACCAGGTGCTGCGGAGAGCGGGCCTGGTCGCCCCGAAGAACGGCACCGCCGTCAGCTTCGAGGACGCCAAGCGGGTGGCCGACTCGATCGGCTATCCGGTGCTGGTGCGCCCCAGCTACGTGCTGGGCGGGCGTGGCATGGAGATCGTCTATGACGAGCCCGGCCTGGCCCGCTACATCGCCAATGCCACCGAGGTCACCCCGGAGCATCCGGTGCTGGTGGACCGTTTCCTCGAGGACGCCATCGAAGTCGACGTCGACGCGCTCTACGACGGCGAGGAGCTCTATCTCGGCGGCGTGATGGAGCATATCGAGGAGGCCGGCATCCACTCCGGGGACTCCGCCTGCGTGCTGCCGCCGATCACCCTCGGCCCGGACGTCCTGGAGCGGGTCCAGCACGCCACCGAGGCGATCGCCGCCGGCGTCGGGGTGCGAGGCCTGATCAACATCCAGTTCGCCCTGGCCTCGGACATCCTGTACGTCATCGAGGCCAATCCGCGAGCTTCCCGGACGGTGCCGTTCGTCTCGAAGGCCACCGGGGTGCAGCTGGCCAAGGCCTCCGCGCTCATCGGCACGGGGGTCTCCATCGCGGAGCTGCGCACCGGATCCGGCCATCCCTCCGGGGGACTCCTGCCGACCTTCGGCGACGGCTCTCTGCTCCCGCCGGGTGCTCCGGTCTCGGTGAAGGAGGCTGTGCTGCCCTTCAACCGGTTCCGCACGCCGGAGGGCCGTGTGGTGGACTCGCTGCTCGGCCCGGAGATGCGTTCCACCGGTGAGGTCATGGGCATCGACAAGCACTTCGACACCGCGTTCGCGAAGTCCCAGCTGGCCGCGAACAACCCGCTGCCGACCTCCGGCAAGGTCTTCGTGTCGGTGGCGAACCGGGACAAGCGTGCCATCGTGATGACGGTCAAGCGCCTGGTGGACCTCGGCTTCGAGATCGTCTCCACAGGTGGCACCGCCGATGTGCTGCGGCGCAACGGCATCAGTCCCTCGGTGGTGCGGAAGATCGCCGACGCGCCGGGGGAGGGGGAGACCATCCTCGACCTGGTCGAGTCCGGTCAGATCGACCTCATCGTCAACACTCCTTCGGGAGGCGACGCCCGCAGCGACGGCTACGAGATCCGCGCCGCGGCCACCTCCATGGGCACCCCGGTGATCACCACCGTGGCCGAGCTCGGTGCCGCAGTGCAGGCCATCGAAGCCCAACGCCAGTTCAGCTGGTCGGTGACCTCGCTGCAGGACCACGCCGCCCGGCTCGCGGAGCTGTCCGCATGAGCACCGGCGTGCCGCGGTTCGGCGCACGGCTGGCCGAGGCGATCGCTCGCCACGGCCGGCTGTGTGTCGGCATCGACCCGCATCCGCACCTGCTGCAGGCCTGGGGGCTGAACGACGACGTCTCTGGGCTCAGGGAGTTCGGCAGCCGGGTCCTGGAGGCCGCCATGGGCCGGGTGGGCGTGATCAAGCCCCAGGTGGCGTTCTTCGAGCGGCGAGGGCCCGCCGGCCTGGCTGTGCTCGCGGAGCTGCAGCAGGAGGCCCGGCGGGAAGGGCTGCTGGTCATCGCCGATGCCAAGCGGGGCGACATCGGCTCCACGATGGCCGGCTACGCGGACGCCTGGCTGGCACCGGAGGCCGAGCTGGCCGCGGATGCGCTGACGGTCTCCCCCTATCTGGGCTTCGGCTCGCTGCGTCCGGCGCTCGAGGTCGCCCGACGACACGGTGCCGGGCTGTTCGTCCTGGCGCTGACCTCCAACCCGGAGGGGCGGGAGGTCCAGCTGGCACGCACCGAGGACGGCACCGTGGCCTCGCGGATCGCCGCCCAGGCGGCCGCAGAGAACCCGGCGCCGCAGATCGACGGGGCCCTCGGCGACGTCGGCCTGGTAGTCGGGGCGACCACCGCCGGGCTGGCGGAAGAGGCCGGCGTCGACCTCACCGCCGGGGCGATGCCGCTCCTGGCCCCCGGCTTCGGTGCTCAGGGCGCCACCGCTGAGGACCTTCGCACCGGTTTCGCCGAGGCCCACCGTCAGGTGGTGGTGAACTCTTCCCGAGGCATACTCGCCGCAGGTCCCGACGTCGCGGCGCTGACGGCGGCGGTCCGGCGGACGGCGGAGGAGCTCGCCGACTGACCCGCCGGCGGTGCGGGTTCGCCCGGTCGGTCGACTGCCCCCTGATCTGGGGGAACGGACTATTGCCCCACGGGCGAATAGCGGCTAGATTCTGCCACATGTGATAGGCGGCGCAGCAGAGGAGAACACCGTGGCCCTGCGAGAACTGAGCAAAGAAGAGCGCGACATCGCCCGGCAGAAGGCATTGGCGGCCCGGATCGAACGAGCCGAGCTGAAGGAGGCCTTCGGGTCGGGGAGAATCAGCTTCGAAGATGTCCTCGTCAAGGCCTCGACGTCCGAGGCAGTGGCCCGTCTGAAGACCGTCGAGCTGCTGGAGGCCCTCCCTGGTGTGGGGAAGGTCACCGCGGCACGCACGCTGGAGGCGCTCGGAATCTCCGAGAACCGCCGCATCGGAGGTCTCGGCATCAAGCAACGCACAGCTCTGGCCAAGCACCTGGCCGAGCTGGCCTGAGCTGATCGCGGAGGACGAGTCGGACGGCACCGAGCCGGGGCGTTAGGATGGACGGCATCCTGATCCCCAGGGTCGACGCGTGTTCCCGGCACACCGCCGCCCACGCCCCGTCGACCCGACCGATGCTCCGCAGCCGCCCTCGTGCGCCGCGGCGCCGTGCCGAGGAGTCCGTAGACGTGAACGAGCCCCAGGTCACCGTGCTGGCAGGCCCCACCTCAGTGGGGAAGTCCACGATGAGCCGCTACATCCGAGAGAACTACCCGGCGGTCTGCTTCTCCGTGTCCGCCACCACTCGGGATCCGCGCCCGGGAGAGGTCGACGGCGTCGACTATCACTTCATCTCTGCGGAGGAGTTCGACCGTCTCGTGGAGCAGGGCGCCTTCCTCGAATGGGCCACCGTGCATGGTCGGCACCGGTACGGCACGCTGCGATCCACGGTGGAGGAGGCGTTGGGTGCAGGGCGCTGCGTCCTGCTGGAGATCGACCTGCAGGGCGCCCGCCAGGTGCGGCGGACCATGCCGGAGGCCCAGTTCGTGTTCCTCACGCCCCCCTCCTGGGAGGAGATGGTGGCGCGTCTCACAGGTCGCGGCACGGAAGGGCCCGAGGAACAGCAGAGGAGACTGGAAACCGCTAAGATGGAACTCGCGGCAGAATCCGAGTTCGACGTCACCGTCGTCAACGACGACCTCGACCGCGCCGCCGCCGAACTCGTCGCCCTCATGGGCTTCCAGCGGAACGCCGTCTGAACGACGGCCGACCTGACGCGACCGACCACACGCGACCGACAAGGACCATTCTTCAGTGACTGAGAAGCTCGAAGGCATCATCGACCCGCCGATCGACTCCCTGATGGGCAAGAGCGCCTCCAAGTACGCCCTGGTGCTCTTCGCCGCCAAGCGCGCCCGTCAGATCAACGCCTACTACGCGCAGCTCCACGAGGGCCTCTTCGAGTACGTCGGCCCGCTGGTGGACACCAAGCTCAACGAGAAGTCGATCTCCATCGCCCTGCGGGAAATCGACCAGGACCTGCTGGTCAACCACGCGGCCGAGAACCCGGCCTCCTGACCGGCCCCGTCCGAGACGTCTGATCGACCTGATGCGCATCATCCTGGGAGTCAGCGGAGGAATCGCCGCCTATAAGGCCGTGCATCTTCTCCGCCTGCTCCGGGAGGACGGGCATCAGGTCGATGTCGTTCCCACGCCGGCCGCCGAGGAGTTCGTCGGCCGGCCCACCTGGGAGGCGATCAGCGGCCGCAAGGTCAGCACCTCGATCTTCTCCCATGTGGACGAGGTGCGTCATGTGCGGCTGGGGCAGGAGGCGGACCTCGTGGTCGTCGCGCCTGCCACCGCCGACCTGCTGGCCCGGGCCCGCGCCGGCCTGGCCGACGACCTGCTGACCTCCACCCTGCTCGCGACCGAGGCGCGGCTGCTCTTCGTGCCCGCGATGCACACCGAGATGTGGCGGAATCCGGCCACCGTGGACAACGTCGCCACCCTGCGCGGACGGGGCCACGAGGTCATGGAGCCCGCGGTCGGTCGGCTCACCGGAGCGGACTCCGGCCCTGGACGCCTTCCCGAGCCCGAGGACATCCATGCCAGAGTCCGCGAGATCCTCGCCGAGTTGGACGGCACCTCCGCCCCCGCAGCACCGATCTCTGCGCCCTCGGCGCAGAACGGGCTGCTCGCCGGACGCCGTGTCGTCGTCACCGCCGGAGGCACCCGCGAGCCGCTGGACCCCGTCCGCTACCTGGGAAACCGCTCCTCCGGCAAACAAGGTGTCGCGCTGGCCGCCGCCGCCGCCGCCGCCGGGGCGCAGGTGCATCTGATCGCCGGGATCATGGAGGTGGCCGCACCCGAGGGCGCGGCGGGCATCACCGTGGAGCGGGTGGAGACGGCCGAGGAGCTGCACAACGCTGTGGCCTCCGCGGGCGACGAGGCGGACCTGCTCCTCATGGCCGCCGCCGTGGCGGACTTCCGCCCCGCGGACTACACCGAGGCCAAGATCAAGAAGACCGAGGACGGCGTAGACCCGGTCATCCACCTGCAGCGCAATCCCGACATCCTGTCCGCCACCGTCCGTCGGCGTGCGGAGCGGGGGACCGGCCCCACCGTCATCGTCGGCTTCGCCGCAGAGACCGGTGACGCCGCGAACGACCCGCTGGACCTCGCGCAGGCGAAGCTGCTCCGCAAGGGGTGTGAGCTGTTGGTGCTCAACCGGGTCGGCGAGGGCCTGGTGTTCGGCCAGGACGACACCGAGATCCACATCCTCGCCTCCTTCGGAGTCCAGGGGCTCCTCGGGGAGGCCGACCCGCTGCACGTCACCGGCTCCAAGCAGGAGGCGGCCCGCGCCGTCGTCGAGCGCGCCGGCGAGCTCCTCAGCAGGCAGGCCCGCTCGCCTTACGCTCTGTGAAGCCAGCGCCCGGCGGCTCGGCCGGGGCCGTCGCCGCTGGCGTAGGATGAGCCGGTGACCAACACCAGCGCTGCCTCCTCCGACATGCCCACGCCGCAGGCACTGCGGCTGTTCAGCTCCGAGTCGGTGACGATCGGCCATCCGGACAAGATCTGTGACCAGATCTCCGACGCGGTGCTCGACGCCATGCTCGCCGTGGACCCGGAATCCCGGGTCGCCGTGGAGACCCTGACCACCACGGGACTCGTGCATGTCGCCGGGGAGGTCACCACCTCCGGCTACGTCGAGATCCCGCAGATCGTGCGGTCCACCCTCCTGGACATCGGCTACGACTCCTCGGCCAACGGTTTCGACGGCGCCCGCTGCGGCGTCTCGGTGAGCATCGGCCAGCAGTCCCCGGAGATCTTCGCCGGGGTGTTCAACTCGCTGGAGGCCCGCTCGGGGGCCGAGGACCGCCGCGACGCGCAAGGTGCCGGTGACCAAGGCATCATGTTCGGCTACGCCACCAACGAGACCGACACCTTCATGCCCACCCCGATCGCCCTGGCGCACCGGCTCTCCGCCCGCCTCACCGAGGTCCGGCAGAACGGGCTGCTGGAGTACCTGCGCCCGGACGGCAAGACCCAGGTCACCGTCGGCTACGAGGGCGACCGGCCGGTGAGCCTGGACACCGTGGTGGTCTCCACCCAGCACACCCAGGAGACCTCCCAGGAGCAGCTGCACGCCGACCTGGCCGAGCACGTGGTGACTCCGGTCATCGAAGCCTCCGGACTGGACGTGGCAGCCGCCTCACAGATCATCAACCCCTCCGGCCCGTTCGTGGTCGGGGGCCCGGTCGGCGATGCGGGTCTCACCGGACGCAAGATCATCGTCGACACCTATGGAGGCTTCGCCCGCCACGGCGGCGGTGCCTTCTCGGGCAAGGACCCGTCCAAGGTGGACCGTTCCGCCGCCTACGCCATGCGCTGGGTCGCGAAGAACGTCGTCGCCGCGGGTCTTGCCGACCGGGCCGAGATTCAGATCGCCTACGCCATCGGTCGTGCCCGCCCGGTGGGCATCTACGTGGAGACCTTCGGCACCGAGACGGTGGACCCGGCACGCATCTCCGCGGCCATCGACGAGGTGTTCGACCTCCGCCCGCTGGGCATCATCGAGGACCTGGACCTCAAACGGCCGATCTATCGGGAGACGGCCAAGAACGGCCACTTCGGCCGGGAAGGGGCGAACTTCCCCTGGGAGCGTCTCGACCGGGTCGACGCCCTGCGGTCCTTCTTCGGCGCCTGAGGCCCCTCCGCTGATCGGCGGCTGGTGCAAGGCCCCCGTCCTCCCGGCGAGGACGGGGGCCGTGGCATCCGCCGGACTTTCTGGGTGTCAGCCCGGGCGCGTAGCATCGTCCGGTGAGCAGGGCCGGCCGTGCAGGACTCCCCGAGAGCGTGTCTTCACCGGGCCCCGGACGCGGTGACGCCGCAGGACAGGACAGGGGGCGGGTGATGGCGGAGCAGGACGATCAGCAGCCGGCGCTGCTGGATGCGCTGGCGCCCCCGCCGCCGGCCCGGCTGCCCGCCGGAGCCGCCGAGGAGCTGCCGGTCGCGCGGGTGCTCCTGGACTCCGGGGTGCCCCACCTGGACCGTCCCTTCGACTACGTCGTGCCGCGGGACCATGCCGGGTCCGTGGTGGCCGGCAGTCGGGTGAAGGTCCGATTCTCCGGGAGGGAGATGCTCGGCTTCGTCGTGGAGCGCCGTGCCGCACCGGGTACCGCCTCCCGCCTCTCCATGATCCACAAAGTCGTCTCGGCGATCTCGGTGCTCTCTCCGGAGGTCCTCTCTCTCGCCGAGAAGGTCGCGGAGCGCGGCGCCGGGGTGACCTCCGACGTGCTGCGTGCAGCGATCCCTCCACGAGTGGCCAGGGTGGAGAAGGAGTTCGCCGGGCTCGTGGCCCCCGAGCCGGTCCTCACGCCGGCGGAACCCGGCCCGCGTCGAGCCGGGCTGGCCCTGACCTCCTACGGCGAGCAGGGCTGGGCCGCGCAGATCGTCGACGCCGTGCGCCGCTGCCTGGAGGGCGAGGGCGATGCCGTGGTCGTGCTGCCCGACGCCAGGGACGTGGAGCATGCCGCCGCGGCGCTGGAGGCCGCACTGGGAGAGGAGCAGGTCGCCCGGCTGACCGCCGACGTCGGCCCCACACCCCGATATCGGGCGTTCCTGCGCCTGCGCTTCGGCTTGGCCCGGGTGGCGGTGGGCACACGCTCGGCCGTATTCGCCCCGGTGCCGCGGCTCCGGCAGCTGATCGTCGTCGACGACGACGACTCCGCGCACTCGGAGCCGCGCGCCCCCTACCACCACGTGCGCGAGGTCGCGCTGCAGCGCACCGTGCAGACAGGATGCTCGCTGCTGTTCCTCTCCACCTCCCGAAGCCTGGAGGTGCAGCGGCTGGTGGAACGCGGCTGGCTTCAGGAGGCCGCACCAGATCGGGACTCTCGCCGGGAGGCCTCCCCGCTGATGATGGCCACTGCGGACTCCCACCATCGGGAGCGGGATCCGATGTCGCGCCAGGCGCGCCTGCCGGCTGCGGCCTACCGGACGGCCCAGCAGGCGCTGCAGCATGGACCGGTGCTCGTGCAGGTGGCGCGCGCCGGCTTCATCCCGGCGGTGCTGTGTCAGCGCTGCCGGTCCCGGCAGCAGTGTCCGTCCTGCCATGGGCCGCTGAGCCTGCCGGCGCATCATGAGCAGTCCGGCACCTTGCGGTGCCGCTGGTGCGGGCTCCACCACCGCGGACACCGGTGTGTGGAATGCGGCCATGACCGCTTTCGGGCCGGGGTGCGCGGAGCGGATCGGACCGCTCACGAGCTGGGGCGGGCCTTTCCCCACATCACGGTGATCTCCTCCACGGCGGATCATCCGGTGCGCACGGTCTCCTCCGACCCTGCCGTGGTGGTCAGCACCCCGGGGGTGGAGCCGATCGCGGAGGACGGATACGCGGCCGCGCTCCTGCTCGACGGGGATGCGCAGCTCAGTCGTGAGGGCCTGGACGTGCCGCGCCGGGTGCTGGCCCGCTGGTTCCGGGCCGCGGCGCTGGTGCGCCCCCATGGGGAGGCCCCGCAGCGTTCGGGTGCCGTGGTGGTCACCGCGGAGGTCGAGGAGCTCACGGCCGCCCTGGTCCGCTGGGATCCGGTGTCCTATGCCCGCCGGGAGCTCTACCGGCGGCTCGAGCTGGGGCTGCCCCCCGCGAAGCGGATGCTCAGCCTGACCGCGGAGCCTGAGGACGCCGAGGCCTTCACCCGGTCAGCCGGGCTGCCGGAGGGCGTCGACTGGATCGGGCCCTCGCCCATGGAGGACGGACGGCACCGGTACCTGCTGTTCTTCGGCTATGCCCAGGCCCAGGAGATCATCGCCGAGCTGAGCCGGCTGCGACGCACGCAGAGTGCCCAGCACTCGGCCCGCGCGGTGCGGATCGTCGTCGACGACGTGGACGCCCTGCAGGTCTGAGAAGCTCTGAGCGGGTCGGGGCTCCGGAGGTGTGCGCCGGGGCAGGATCACAGCCCGCGCAGGAACCGACGGATGGCACGTGCCGTCTCGGCAGGCTTCTCATAGTGCAGCAGATGCCCGACACCGCGGATGACCTCCATGCGGCACTGGGGGAGCCGGCCGGCGAGCCGCTGACGGCCTCGCAGCGTGCTGAGCTGATCGCGGGCTCCGACCACTAGGAGGGCAGGGAGATCCAGCCGTTCGGCGAAGCTGGTCACAGTGGTTCGGCTGGAGGACCGGTAGGCCTGCAGCACGGTCTCGCGGTCGGCGAACCCACCGAAGTGCTGCTGATGCTGGTCTCGGACGTAGCGGACGACATCGCTGTCCCGAGAGACGATCATCGTGAGATTGGTCACTCCGAGTATCAGCGGTGAGCGCAGCAGGGCCAGCGCCCAGGGTTCCGGAAGGCGGCCGCATGCCCGGTAGTAGGCCTCGACGGCGGCGGCTCCGGGGAGCAGCCGGCCGGTGAAGATGCCGTCGCTGATGGGATTCAGCAGCCCCAGGCCCGCCCAGCGGCGGCCCTCCGGGAGCGACTGTTGCCAGGCCGTGTGGGCGGCGGCGACGATGGAGCCGAAGGAATGGCCCAGCAGGACGTCCTGGTCGTCGAGGTCCAAGGAACGGGCCAGGGCCTCCACCACCCGGGCGTAGGTGTCGGCGTCGTGCACCCCTGAGGGGAGGGGTGGGCTGGCGCCGAATCCCGGGAGGTCGGGCACCAGGAGCTCCTGCTCCGGCAGGGCGTCCACCACCAGCTGCATGCCGTGGTGGTCGCCGCGGAAGCCGTGGATGAGCAGCAGGCGGCGTCGTGGCCCCCGACGACGGCGCACCGGTGGGTAGTGCCAGAGCGACACCGGGCAGGTGATGGTGACGCCGTCGGCCAGAGTGACGGTCAGGATCAGGGTACGGAGCTCCCCGGGCCGGGAGGGATGCTCGCTCCAGGGAGCCGGGGAGGGGCGGGAGGGCAGAGGCACGAGACCAGGGTAGCGGTGCCGCCTGGCGGTGATTCGTCACTTAGACTGGGACGGGCTGGAGATCGCGTGGCCCTCCGGTGCTCATGCCCGGAGCCGCGCCGGCCCGAACGGCCCATGAACGACCCTTGACCGTCCCCGATGACCGACCACGAGGTGCCCCCCAGGTGAGCAACGCGAGCGAGTCCGCCGCGGCAGAGGCCGCGCAGACCTCCGAGAAGCCCAAGCCGTACGACTTCGCCGAGATCGAGGCGCGCTGGCTTCCGTTCTGGGAGGAGGACGGCACGTTCGAGGTGGACCCCGAGGACACCCGTGAGCGCCGCTACGTGCTGGACATGTTCCCGTACCCCTCCGGTGACCTGCACATGGGCCACGCCGAGGCCTTCGCCATCGGCGACATCCCGGCCCGCTACGCCCGCCTGCGGGGCTGCAACGTGCTGCACCCGATCGGCTGGGACTCCTTCGGGCTGCCCGCTGAGAACGCCGCCATCAAGAACGACGCGCACCCGGCGGACTGGACCTACGCCAACATCGAGACACAGGCCGCGTCCTTCAAGCGCTACGCGATCAGCACAGACTGGTCCCGCCGCCTGCACACCTCGGATGAGTCGTACTACCGCTGGACCCAGTGGCTCTTCCTGCAGTTCCACCGTCGCGGTCTGGCCTATCGCAAGGACTCGCCGGTCAACTGGTGCCCGAAGGACCAGACCGTGCTCGCGAACGAGCAGGTCGTCGACGGCGCCTGTGAGCGCTGCGGCACCCAGGTCATCAAGAAGGCACTGAACCAGTGGTACTTCAAGATCACCGAGTACGCGGACCGGCTGCTCGACGACATGGATCAGCTCGCCGGGCATTGGCCCGAGCGCGTGCTGAGCATGCAGCGCAACTGGATCGGGCGCTCCACCGGTGCCACCGTCCGGTATGAGATCGAGCCGGTCACCGACGGCGCCGACGTCGCCCCGATCGACGTCTTCACCACCCGTCCCGACACCCTCTACGGGGTCACCTTCATGGTCGTCGCCGCCGACGCCGACCTGGCCCAGCAGCTCGTCACCGAGGAGCATCGCCAGGAGCTGGAGAGCTACCGGACCGCTCTGGGTCACGTCTCGGACATCGAACGTCAGTCGGCCGACCGGGCCCGCACCGGAGTCTTCCTGGGGCGTCACGCCGTCCACCCGATGACCGGTGAGAGGCTGCCCGTCTGGGCCTCCGACTATGTCCTGGCCGACTACGGCACCGGCGCGGTCATGGGTGTTCCGGCCCATGACCAGCGTGACCTGGAATTCGCCCTGGCCATGGGCCTGGACGTCCGCGTCGTCGTCGAGACCGGGGAGGAGCATCCTGCGCAGTCCGGGTCTGCCACCTCCGGTGAGGGCGCCCTGGTGAACTCCCCGGCCTGGGACGGACTGGGCAAGGAGCAGGCGGTCCCTCGTGCTGTGCAGGTGCTGGAGGACAAGGACCTGGGCCGCGCCACCGTGAACTATCGGCTGCGTGACTGGCTGCTGTCCCGCCAGCGCTTCTGGGGCGCACCCATCCCGATCGTGCACTGCCCCAGCTGCGGCGAGGTCCCGGTGCCCGAGGAGGAGCTGCCGGTGCGGCTTCCCGCCGACCTGCGCGGTGAGCAGCTGGCGCCGAAGGGAAAGAGCCCGCTGGCCGCGGCAGAGGAGTGGGTCTCGGTGGACTGTCCCGGCTGCGGGGAGCCTGCCACCCGGGACACCGACACCATGGACACCTTCGTCGACTCCTCTTGGTACTTCCTGCGGTTCCTGAACCCCCAGGACGACGCCCGGGTCTTCGATCCCGCCGAGGCAGACCGCTGGATGCCGGTGGACCAGTACGTCGGCGGCGTGGAGCACGCGATCCTGCACCTGCTCTATGCCAGGTTCTTCACCAAGGTCATCCACGATCTCGGCCTGATCAGCTTCGACGAGCCCTTCAAGGCCCTGATGAATCAGGGCCAGGTGCTCAACGGCGGCAAGGCGATGTCCAAGTCGCTGGGCAACGGGGTGGACCTCGGCGAACAGCTGGACGCCTACGGGGTCGATGCGGTGCGCCTGACCATGGTGTTCGCCTCCCCGCCGGAGGACGACGTCGACTGGGCCGACGTCTCGCCCTCGGGGTCGGCCAAGTTCCTCGCACGGGCCTGGCGCGTCGCTCAGGACGTCACCAGCGACCCGGGCACAGACCCGGCCGACGGCAGCGACCAGCTGCGCTCGGTCACCCATCGGACCGTCGCCGACGTCGAGCAGCTGCTCGAGGACCAGAAGTTCAACGTGGTCATCGCCCGCCTCATGGAGCTGGTCAATGCTGTCCGCAAGGAGATCGACTCAGGTGCCGGCCCTGCCGACCCCGCGGTCCGAGAGGGTGCCGAGATCGCCGCGCGGATTCTGAGCCTGGTGGCGCCCTACACCGCCGAGGACATGTGGGCGATGCTCGGCCGAGAGCCCTCCGTAGCGAACGCCGGATGGCCGAGCGTGGATCAGAGCCTGCTGGTGGAGGACACCACGACCGCGGTGGTGCAGGTCAAGGGCAAGCTGCGCGACAAGCTCGAGGTCGCCACCGACATCAGCGCCGAGGATCTGGAGGCCCGCGCACTGGCCCTGCCGAAGATCCAGAAGTACATCGAAGCCGACGGCGGTGTCCGGAAGGTGATCGTCCGGGCGCCCAAACTGGTCAACGTCGTCACGGGCTGACCCATGGACCCCGCATCGGCGGCCCACCGGGACGAGCTGCTCGCGGCCTGGATCCAATCCTCCCGGGGCCCGCTGGCCGGGGGCGGACCTCGCCGTGCCGGCCTGTGGGGAGCCCGCCGGCGGCGTGGCGGCATCGCCGTGGTCACCGACTCCTCCTGCTCCCTGCCCTCCGAGCTGTTGGACGCCGCCCGGGTGCCCGTGGTGTCGGTGCCGATCCCGGTGATGATCGGGGAGCAGATCTACACCGAGACGGCCGGAAAGGCGCGCGGGTCGGCCGGTGCCGGCACCCCGGGTGATCAGACGGAGCTGGACCGGGACCTGGCCCTGGCGGTGGCGCAGGGGATCACGGTGCGCACCTCCCGTCCTTCTCCGGGGCGGCTGGCGCAGACCTTCACCGCTCTGCAGGAGCAGGGCTGCGACGGCATCGTCGCGATTCATCTCTCCTCGAAGCTGTCCGGGACGGTGGACGCGGCTCGTCTCGCCGCGGGGGAGGTGGACATCCCTGTGCGCGTCGTGGACTCACTGCAGACCGGAGCCGCTCTGGGACATGCCGTCCTCGACGCCGCAGCCGCAGCCGGCCGGGGCGTGGGCCTCGAAGAGGTCGCCGACACCGCCGAGCACAGCGCCCGTGGAGGCACCTCGTTCTTCGTGGTCCCGAGTTTGGAGCAGCTGCGCCGCGGAGGGCGCATCAACGCGCTGGCCAGCCTTCTGGGCGGTCTGCTGTGGGTGAAACCGCTGCTCGGTCTGCAGGACGGCGAGGTGCAGCTGGTGGAGCGGCCGCGGACGATGCCTCGCGCCATGGAACGGCTGATGGCCCGGGTGGAGGAGTCGGCCGCAGGGATGGAGCGGCCTCGCCTGGTCGTCCACGCCTTCGGCAATGCCTCCCCTGCGGTGGAGCTCGCCGACCAGGTCGCCGGCCTGTCCTCGCGCCCCGTGCCGGTGGTGGACCTGCCCCCCTCGCTGGCTGCTCATCTCGGGCTGGGGGCGCTGGCCGTGTGCTTGACTCCCGAGCCCGGGTGATGTCCGCGCGCGGTGGCTGGCTGTTCCTCCACAGGAGGGCTGCGGGGGCCGTGACACGCGGACCCCTCCACAGGGCCTGCTGAGCCTCTGCGGGCGGTGCCACGGGGCTCCTACCGTGGTCGCATGGAGGATCCAGGGCTCTGGGACGAGGAACCGGTGCTCTCCCGTCGAGAGAGGCTTCGCCGGGAGCGGGAGGCCGCCCATCAGCGACCCGTGCGCACCCGTCTGCGCATCACTGCCGCGGCGGCGCTCGTGGCCGCCCTCCTGGCCTGGCTGCTGGTCTCATGGGCGACAAGCTCTCCGTCCTCCTCCGAGCCGCTGCCCGAAGCTCCGGAGCTGAGCGGCTCCGACGACGGCGGTCCGCGGCCCCGGGAGACTCCGCCGGACGGAACAGCGCCGGCGGGGACGCCGGACGAGGCGTCGGACGGGGAGGGAGGCTCCACTGTGGGCCCCGGGGAGGATGAGGCTCCGGTGCTCGTGGTCCATGTGGCCGGTGCGGTGAGAGAACCCGGCGTGGTCGAGCTGCCCTCCGGTTCCCGGATCCATGACGCGCTGGAGGCGGCGGGTGGTGCTGTCGAAGGCGCCGCACTGGAGGCGCTCAATCTGGCCGCCGAGGCCGTGGACGGTTCCCTGATCCACGTGCCCACCCAGGAGGAGGTCGACGCCGGTGGGCCGCCACCCATTTGGCCCCAGGACGGTGCGGGCCAGGACCCTGCGGGCCAGGATCCATCGGATGGGTTTCCCGGGGACGGTGCAGAGGAAGCTCCGGTCAACCTCAACGAGTCCGATGCGGGGCAGCTGGAGCAGCTGCCCGGCATCGGACCCGCCCTGGCCGAGCGGATCGTCGACCATCGCAGCGATCAGGGCCCCTTCGGTTCGCTCGAGGAGCTGGCCGGGGTGCGGGGGATAGGCCCGGCGATCCTCGAGGACATCGCTGGCCAGGTGACATGGTGAGGCACCTGCCACCCGAACACGTCACCGAGGGTGAGCACGGCCGCGGCGCGGAGGCCCATCGACTCCCTGATCCAGTCGGAGACGGCATCCGCGGCAGGGAGGTCGGTCACCCGGCCCGGCCGGTCGATCTGCGGCTGCTCCCTGCCGCCCTCGTGGCTTGGGGCGCCGCATGGATCACCGTCCAGGCTTCGGCGGCCACGGCTCTCGGCCTGGGTGCGCTCCTCGGCGGGGTGGGGGCTCTGCTGCTCGGTGTGCTGGTCCTCCTTCATCGGATGATGTCTTCGGATCGGTGGGTGCTCCTCGCCGCGGCGCAGGTGGCGGTCTGCTTCGTGGCCGGGGGCTCCGTGGCCCTGAGTGCGCATCAGGCGCACCAGCGGGTGGAGGTCACAGGGTGGGAGGAGGCGGTCGAGGCTGAGGTCCCGGTCCGGGTCGAGCTGCGCGTGGTCGGAGCACCCCGCGAGGCGGCCCGTCCTGGCCCCGACGGTGCTGGCCGCTCTGTGGCCCGGGCCAGGGTCAGCGCCTTCGAGCATCGCTCCGCTCCGCC
Source organism: Nesterenkonia xinjiangensis (assembly GCF_013410745.1). NCBI lineage: Bacteria > Bacillati > Actinomycetota > Actinomycetes > Micrococcales > Micrococcaceae > Nesterenkonia > Nesterenkonia xinjiangensis. The sequence goes on from NZ_JACCFY010000001.1 coordinate 3,262,537, forward strand.
CGATGACCACATGGCACAAGGAGAAGACGCCCATGGCACATCAGCGTCACGTTCCTGGCGACGTGTCCACACCGACGCCGTGCTTCTGCTCGACGCGGACGTGGCTACGGAGCTGCAGGTGGGCGAGCGGCTCCACGGTCTGGTGCGACCCATCGGCACTGAACCAGGGGATCGGGCCACGGCACTGCTCATACCTTTCGGCGTCGATGCCCTGACACCCTCGTCCGGAAGTCTCGAGCATGAGGGGCGGGCCGTGTCCAGAGCCGTCGAATGGTGGAGTGAGATCCGCAGGTCGGTGCGTGAGGGCACCATCGAGGCCTCAGGGCGGGCGGCCGGAGACGCGCCCGAGCTGCTCCCTGGGCTCATCCTTGGAGACAGGAGCGGACAAGATGATGACCTGACCGAATCGATGCGTGCAGCTGGCATGACGCACCTGACGGTGGTGAGCGGAACCCACTGCGCGCTGGTCATGGGAGCGTTCCTGGGTCTGCTGCGCCTGCTGAGGACGCCCCGGCTCCTGGGTCTGCTCCTGGCGCTGCTCGGGCTGGTGCTCTACGTCGGCCTCGTCGATCCCGCCCCGAGCGTCATCCGGGCGGCGGTGATGGGTGCCCTGGGAGCCCTGGCCCTGTTCTCCGGGCGTCGCCGGGCATCGTTCTCCCTGCTGTGCGTGTGTGTGCTCGGCATGTTGATCTGGGATCCTCACTACGCCGTGGAGCCTGCGATGCAGCTCTCAGCTGCGGCGACGGCAGGAATCATCCTCACCGGAGCGCGCATCCAGGACGTGCTCAAGCGGGTGCTGCCGGGGATCCTTGCCGGTCCTGCGGCGCTGGCCCTGTCCGCCCAGCTCTTCGTCACTCCCGTGCTGCTGCCCCTGAGCGGGGGCGTCACCACCTACGCCGTGCCGGCCAACATCCTGGCTTCGCCGCTGCTGCCGTTCGTGACGGTGCCGGGGCTGTTCGGCGCGCTGCTGTCCCCGATCGTGCCGGGCCTGGCAGGAGGAATGCTCTGGCTCTGCGGGTTCCCGGCGGCGGCCATCGGATGGATCGGACGCCGGGCGGCCGCCTTGCCCCAGGCGGTGGCGCCCTGGCCCGAGGGGCTGACGGGCGCGGCACTGGTGGTGGCCTATGTCATCGCTGTGGTGCTGCTGACCCGACGGCTTATGACCGGACTCCCATCGAGTGAGCCGGCTCAGTCGGAGGGGCCGCGGCATGCGGGGCCGCGGTCAGGGCCTCTTCGCCGGACTGTCCTCGGGCTGCTGCGCTCCGGAGCTCCTGTGTGGTCCTGTGCGGCCGTGGCAGGGGCGCTGACGGCCCTGGTGCTCCCGGGGAGGTTCCCTGGGGCGACAGGCGCCCCTGAGGGCTGGAGCGTGGTGATGTGCGATGTGGGGCAGGGCGACATGCTGGTCGTGCGCAGCGGCGTGCGAAGCGCCGTGGTCGTCGATGCGGGGGAGGAGCCCCACCTGGCGGATGACTGCCTGAGCCGCCTGCAGGTGGAGACCGTGGACACGCTCTTCATCACCCATGAGCACCGCGATCACTACGGCGGCGTCGCGGGCGTGATGGAGGGGCGTGTTGTGCACGAGGTGCTGTACGGCGGCAGCGCGGACTGGACGCCTCGGGCCGAGCCGGAGCTGGAGACCGCGCTCGATGACGTGCCCGTGCGTCGAGTGGGCCCCGGCGAGACCTCGGAGTCTGGGAGGCCGTCGGGGGAGCCGCCCGGTATGGCGGGAGAAGAGGCGAGGGGATCTGGTCTGTCGGAGGCCAGGGTCCGCTGGCAGGTGTGGCTTGCCCACCAGCACTATCCGGAACCCAATGACAACTCGCTGGTCGTGCTCTTCGAGCTGGTGGACGGCGAGGCCGAGTCGCAGTCTCGGGGCGGTCGCGATGATCCGTGGCGACTGCTCGCCACCGGTGACCTCGAGGAGGACGCGGCCCGGCTGGCGATCCTCACCGGCGGCCTGCCTGAACATGTGGACGTCCTGAAGGTCGCCCATCATGGTGCCGCGAACGGCGGCACCGAGACGCTGGAGAGCACCACCTCGGAGGTCGCTCTCATCGGTGTCGGGGAGGACAACTCCTACGGGCATCCGGCCCCCTCCATCCGCCGTGCCCTGGAGGAGGCGGGAACGAGCGTCTACCGCACTGACCTTCATGGAGGGATCGTACTGCGCCTGGGGGAGGGAGAGATCGAGGTTGAGTCGCTCGGAGCAGCTGTGCCGTGAGCCCACCTGCCCCAGACGCGCCGAAGGCGGCCTCGGCAGAGGATGTCTGCAGAGGCCGCCTTCGGGTGCGGCAGTGACGGGTCAGTGACCGGCGTCGCTGTCCTGAGTGTTCAGTCTCTCGATCAGAGGACCGGGAGCTTGAGCTCCTGGCCGACGAAGATCAGGTTCGGGTCGTCGATCAGGTCAGCGTTGGCGCCCCACAGGTCGCGCCAGTCCTCGACACCGAGAGCGTCGGAGATCTTGGTCAGCGAGTCGCCGGCGGCGATCGTGTAGGTCTCGTCCGAGACCTCGACCTCAGCGTTCGGCTCAGCCGACGGCGAAGACGGGGCCGGAGCCTCCTCCTGCACCGGGGCTTCCTCCTGCACGGGAGCCTCCTCCTGCACGGGAGCCTCCTCCTGCACCGGGGCCTCCTCCTGCTGAGTCTCCTCAGCCGGAGCCTCTTCCTGCACCGGGGCCTCCTCCTGCTGAGTCTCCTCAGCCGGAGCGGAGTCGTCGGCCGGAGTGGAGCTGCCCGGGCTGCCCGAGATGCCCAGGCTGGCGGTGCATGCCGGCCATGCGCCCCAGCCCTGGATGGCCTGCAGCTTCTCGGCGCGGTGGATCTGCTCCTGCTTGGAGGCCTCGTGCGGGTAGCCGGAGCCGCCCACGGCCTGCCAGGACTGCAGGTTGAACTGCAGGCCGCCGTAGTAACCGTTGCCGGTGTTGATGGACCAGTCGCCGCCCGACTCGCACTGGGCCAGCTGGTCCCAGACACCGGAGGCGTTAGCGGCCGGGGCCGCAGCAGCGACGCCGGCGCCGGCGAGGGTGGCAGCGGCCAGGCTGCCGCCGACGATCTTCTTGAAAGTCTTGTTGGTCTGCATTAGGCAGTAGCTCCGAAGTCCCCGACACTCGGACCCTCCCGGGCCTTCCTCATGTCACCGTCCAGCTTCATTCACGTCGAATCGTGGTCACGTTCACCAGGGCCGACACAATGGACGGTGACGGGGAGTCTGTCGGCCCCTGTACTTCCGCAGCGCCGGCGTCGTCGATCCGGTGCGAACCAGATCACGCCAACATCACGGAAGATGTCCGCCACCCAGTAAAAGGTCTCAGAACGATTGCGTCAACCTGGCCGATCCGGCGCGTCGGGGGCAAAAACCCCGGAATCATGCCGATCCACCCTCGTTACCGTCTCGTGATCTAAGTTCCTGTGAAAAACGTGTGAGTGATGTCGCGCCTCGTGACCCGCTGCACGATCCACCGTGACGTTCCAGGTCAGAGGCCCATCGAGGCCAGGAAGTCGTTGCGCAGTGCGCCCTCCGGATCGAAGCGGCCGCGCAGACCGGCGAAGTCATCCCAGCGCGGGAAGCGGGACCGGACTTCCTTCGCCGGGAAGGTGAACAGCTTGCCCCAGTGGGGGCGGGCCGAGGCTGGAAGTGCCTCCTCGAGTCGGGGCAGGAGTGCCGTGACGGCGGCCTGATCCGGACGCCAGGTGAAGTGGAAGCCCACGGTGTCTTCCTCATGAGCGGGGCTGAGCCAGAGCCTGTCTCCGCTCATCGTGCGCAGCTCGTTGGCCAGCAGCAGGGGACGGATCTGCGTGGCGAGTCCGCGGATCGCCTCAAGAGCGGCAGCGGCATCTCTGCGGGGCACCAGGTACTCGGTCTGCAGCTCGGCGCCGGCGGAGGGGGTGAAGCCCAACTGGAAGTGTGGGAGGCGGTCGTACCAGGGGCCGGGGATCCCGCCCTGCTCGGAGCAGGACTCTGCAGAGACTCCTGGGAGTGGGTGTCGCTTCTCCGTCGCAGGCCGGGCGCCCAGGAGCTCCACAAGGTCATCCGACTCAGCCTGGGTGACCTGCGCGGGCACAGCAGACTTGACCCAGATCTGGTCGGCGACGTCGGTGCGGCTCCAGGTGGTGAAGATGCTCACGCTGCGACCGAGGCGGGTGACGTCGTCGAAGTTCTCCAGGACGGCCTCCCAGCGTGGCTGCTCCAAGACGGTCTGGGCGATCTCGTAGGTGGGCTCCACATCGAGCTCCAGGGTGAGTATCGCCCCGAGCGATCCCAGGCTGACCACGGCCCCGTCGAAATCCGGCTCGCCGCGGTGCAGGGTGTGGGTGGTCCCGTCGGGGGCCATGATCGTCAGGGTGCGCACCGCAGAGGCCAGTGTGCCGATCTGGTCGCCGGAGCCGTGGGTGCCGGTGGACACTGCGCCGGCCACCGAGATGTGCGGCAGGGACGCAAGGTTGCCCAGAGCCAGGCCCTGCTGGTGGAGGGTCGGGGCGAGGTCGCCGTAGCGCATTCCTCCGGCGACTGTGACGGAGTCCCGATGGACCTCCAGAACCGGAGGCATCAGATCGAGGCAGATCAATGTGCCGTCGGTGTCGGCGATGGTGTTGAAGCTGTGCCGGGAGCCGAGGAGACGCTTCGGCCCAGGGTGCGTCATGGCCGCCCTCAGCTCGTCGACGGAGCGCGGGTGGAGCACCTCGTGTGCCCGATAGGTCAGGTTGCCTGCCCAGTTGTGCTCTGCGGGCCCGGGGGTCGTCCGGCCTCGCTGTGGCCGCCTGCTGGTCGTGGCTGACGATTCCTGGTGTTCAGTGTTCCCCGGGTGCTGGTCCACGTGGTCCTCCGCCTGTCGCTGTTCGCCGGTGTCGCGTCCGGCAGGGCTTCGCCACGGCGGTGCCGGACTCCCCGACGCCGGTGGCGCCCTGCCCTGATCATGGCTCAGTCTTGCAGATCGGACGTGCTCGAGGAGGAAGATGTACAACGATGTAAGGGGGCCGTCGCGGGGAGTCGGCTTCCCCTGGGCCAGCGTCGTCCAGGCATCAAGGGCCATCCTCAGCGTGGCGGTACGGGTGGCGTGGTCTCCGGGTCCGGGGCCAATGACGACCTGAGCGATCTCACGAGCTCATGGAGGGCGGTTCCATGGGAGGACTTCACGATGACAGTGTCGCCGGCTCTGAGGTCAGACAGCACGGTGCGTGCCAGCTCGTCGAGATCGCTCCAGTGGGTGCTGACGAGCCCCCTTGTGGCAAGCGCCGCATGCAGGTGCCGCATGTCTGCGCCGTACAGGTGTGTGACCTGGGCACGGGACTCTGCCACGGCCGAGGCCAGTGAGGCATGGAGTTCAGCAGACGCGGTGCCGAGCTCGAGCATGTCACCGAGAACCAGGATCACGCGACCAGCACCGAGGTCAGGGACCTCTGCTGCCGCCTGCAAGGTGACCTTCATCGATCCGGGGTTCGCGTTGTAGGCCTCATCGACCACCGTCACCGCTCCGCCGTATGGCAGGCCCAGTGCATGGGAAGCGCCTCGACCGTCCAGGGCGGCGAAGGTGGCCAGGGAGTCGATGCCGCGCCGCCAGCCGGGGAGCCGGTAGCTCCGCAGGGTGGCGATGACCGCCAGGCTGTTCAGCGCCATATGCTTCCCGCGCGCCCCGACCGTGTAGGCGATGCTCTCTCCGGCGACTCTGGCTGTGACCTCACCGGTCTCAGGCCTGTACTCGAGGAGGCGGAGCGCCGCATGAGGCGATTCACCATAGGTCACGAGCTGACACCCCTGATCTGCAGCACGCTCCACCAGGATCTCCGCGTGCGGGGCGTCGAGATTGATGACCGCAGTGCCGGCCGCGGGAGGCCGGTCGAAGAGGTGCGCCTTCCGGGTCGCCACACCTTCGAGGTCGCCATGCTGATCGAGATGGGCCTCGGCGATGGACGTGACGATCGAGACGTCTGCAGAGACGGTGAAGTCGTTCGCGAGATACTCTGCGAAGGCTCCGCCGGCGATCTCGACGACGGAGTGGCGCACCTGGGGCGACCTGCTCAGATACTTGGCCGCGTCTGTCGAGACGTTGAAGGACTTCGGGCTGGACCTGACCCGAGCCCTGGGAGCGGCCGCGCGCAATGCGTGTGCGAGCATCCGCTTGGTGGTGGTCTTGCCGGAGGATCCGGTGATGGCGGCGATCTTGGACAGACCACGTGAGTCGCGCAGGACACCAGCCACACGGTAGAAGGTCTCCTGGGCCGTAGGTCCGGACAAGACGTTCTGGCCGGCCAGGGCAGGGTGAGTCGCACCCGCGGAGCTGGTGATGAAGCCGGCGACACCGCTCGCCGCCGCAGATCGGACCCAGTCCACCAGGTCATGCTCTTGCTGCTCCCGGATGCGAGCAGGTGCCGCACCGTGCCACTCGTCGTCGATGATGGTGGCGAACTGGTCGGCGATCCTGTCTTGGCCCCGCCCCAGCTGGACGCCTTCAATGCGAACCTCCGGGTCGCCCTGGAACGCGTAGCCGCCCCAGGCTTCAAGGCGCCCGATCACGAATGCAGCTCGCACGGGACGGTCCTCTCGGTGCGTGGTCGATGAAGCCCTATGGTGACATACCGCCTCAGATCCGCAGCGTCGACCTCGGGGAAGGGCCGGTGGCACACCCCACCGGACTTCAGATGGACTGGCTCCGATCAGGACGGGTACTGCTGGGGTTCACGCCTGCTGCTGGGCACGAGGGGCTCCACGGTCCTGGTTGGTCACCGGGGTCACCGTGGTCGCCGACGGTGCGGTGCGGGGCCAGGTCCAGGCGGAGCGGAGGATGTAGGCCAGGATGATCAGTTCGAGCACGACGCCGAGGCCCAAGAAGTACAGCCAGGACCCGCCGACCAGGTTGAACGCCGAGACGGGGATGTAGAGCGATGCCACGACGAGGTTGATCGTGCGGCTCGCACGGGCGGGCAGCGCCATGGAGAGCAGGATCATGAGGATCGGGATCCCCACGAGCACGAGCGCGCTGACGACGAATGTCTGGCTGGTGTCGAATTCGAAGACGATGCCGGCCAGGATGTCGTCGATGATGCCGGGCTTGTACAGGTGGAGGTAGTCGACGTAGATGTAGAAGAACATGAAACTCGTCCACGCTGCTGCAAGCTTGACTTTCACCGGCAACCGCAGGTCTTCCAGTGCGGTGGCGGTGGGTTGATGCTTTTTCATGGAGTGCTCCATTGCTGGGTGGCGGATCGGTAGTTCCACGATCGCTGACCACGACGGCGGGCACATCGGCCCTGAGGCCGGAGTTCACCTGGCCGATGGCACGGTCTCTCTCTCGTCAATTCGGCTGATCCGCCGCTGCCGCGCTGTCCCTACACTGGACAGATGGTGACCAAGGCGCTGCGCACGTTGTGGGCTGAGCCTCGACCGGCGAACCCGCCACGGCGGGTGTGGCGGGACTGGGCACTGCTCGGCGTGGCCGTCGCGGCGTCGCTGATCGAGGCCGTGCTACGGCCGGACCGAACCTGGCTGCTGGCCGCCCTGGTCGTCAGCGGCGTGGTCGCCGTTGCGGTGCTGTGGCGGCGGACCCAGCCGCTGGCTGCGGTCGCGGTCGCTTTCGGCACGCTGATCGTCTTCGATGTGGCACGGATCGTCGCGAGCGATGCGACCGGACTGGCGAGCATCGCGCTCGCGCTCGTGCTGCCCTACGCGTTGCTGCGGTGGGGGTCGGGCCGTGAGGCCGTCATCGGGCTCGGGATCATCCTGGTGTGGGTGAGTGTCACGCTTGTCGCAGTTCCGACCACGGTTCCAGAGGTGGTGGCCGGGTACGGGTTCTTCCTGTTCTCAGCTGCGCTCGGGGCCGCCATCCGCTTCCACGCGACCACTCGCATGCGTGAAATCGAGCAGGCCGAGCTCCGGCAGCGTCACGAGCTTGCTCGCGACCTGCACGACACCATCGGTCACTACATGTCGGGCATCGTCATCCAGGCCCAGGCGGGGCGGGCCTTGGCGGCCTCTGACCCCGATCGTGCGCTGGCCGTGCTCGAAACCATCGAGCAGGCAGCGACGAGGGTGCTGGCGGAGATGCGCACCATCGTCGGTGTCCTGCGTGTGGGGGCCGAGCCGGATCTCGCCCCTCAACCCGGCCTTGCTGACATTGAGCGGTTCGCCCGCGCCGCCGGCACGCCACGCATCGAGGTGGACCTGTCGGACCTGCACGACCTCCCTGCGGAGGTCAGCGTCGCGCTCTACCGGATCGCGCAGGAGGCCCTCACCAACACGATGCGCCACGCCTGCAACGTCACCCGCGTGCACATCGATGTCGTGGGTGACGTCGACCGGGTGCGTCTGACTGTCCGTGACGACGGGGTCCCCACTCCGGCCGGGGGCGCCCGCGCGGGGTACGGACTCGTCAGCATGCGGGAGCGTGCGACCCTCCTGGGCGGCACATTTCACGCCGGCCCGACCGCCGGCGGCGGCTGGCAGGTCGAGGCGATGCTGCCCCGCGTCGGGGCCACCTCATGAGCATCAAGGTGCTCATCGCCGATGACCAGGACATCGTGCGCACCGGCCTGACGATGCTCCTGAACGCCCAACCCGGCATCGAAGTGGTGGGTGCCGCCACCGATGGGCGCCAAGCGGTGAGTCTGGCGCGACAGCTGCGCCCGGACGTGTGCCTGTTCGACATCCGCATGCCGTGGATGGACGGCATCGAAGCCACCCGCCAGCTCGCCGGCCCTGACGTCGCCGACCCCCTGCCGATCGTGGTGATCACGACCTTCGATCTCGATGAGTACGTCCACGGGGCGTTGAAGGCCGGTGCTCGGGGCTTCCTGCTCAAGGACGCCGGACCCGCGCTCCTGGCCCAAGCGATCCACGCGGCTGCCGATGGTGACGCACTGATCGCTCCGAGCGTCACCGTCCGCCTGCTTGCGGCGTTCGCCAACTCGCCGAGCGGTCCATCCGCGCAGCCGGTCGAGCCGCTCACCGCCCGTGAGGAGCAGGTGCTCCTCGCGGTGGCTCACGGGCGAACCAACAGCGAGATCGCCGCTGAGCTCTACATCAGTCCCAGCACCGTCAAGACCCATCTGACCAGCCTGATGCGCAAGCTCGGCGCGCGCAATCGGGTCGAGCTCGCCATGTGGGCTCATGAGACCGACCGCTTCTGAGGTCGGAGCGGAGGTGCCGCAGATGCCAGCGTCTTACCTGATCCTCGCCCTGTCCCGGACGCATCGGCTACAAAGAAAAAACACCCCGAACCGGTGACGGTTCGGGGTGTCTCCCATCTCTTGAGACAGGACATCAGGGTGAGCGACGGGGCTTGAACCCGCGACCCTCGCGACCACAACGCGATGCTCTACCAGCTGAGCTACGCCCACCATGATCCGGCTCCGGGCCCCTTGGCCCTTCTCGGATCTCTGCTCGACCGATCCGGTGTCCGGATCGCTCGAGCAGCGCGAATCAGTCTACACATATTTCCGTCCGGATGAGACATCGAGCCCGGTCGGAGCGGAGTGTGATCTCGGCCGCACCTGGGCGAGGGTGTCGTCGCGCCCGCCTCAGAGGGTCCGGAACACGGTTCGGCGGTAGTGCTTGAGCTCCTCGATGGAGTCTCGGATGTCACCTAGGGCACGGTGGTTGCCGGTCTTCGCCGGCGCCTCGGCGCGGGCTTCGGGGTACCAGCGGGAGGCGAGCTCCTTGATCGTGGAGACGTCGACGATCCGGTAGTGCAGGTGGTCCATGAGCTTCGGCATGCCCAGACGCAGGAACGCTTTGTCCGCATGAACCGTGTTTCCGGCCAGCGGCGCCACACCCGCCTCCGGGACCCAGGCCCGCACATAGTCCAGGACCCGGCGTTCGGCCTCTTCGAGGCTGACTCCGGAGTCCAGCTCCTCGAGCAGGCCGGAATCGGTGTGCATGCGGCGCACCACCGGAGCCATTCCCTCCAGGGCGCCCTCCGGAGGTCGGATGACGACGGACACCCCGTCGCCGAGGATGTTCAGCTCGCTGTCGGTCACCAGGGCGGCGGCTTCGATGAGGACATGCGAATCCGGGTCCAGTCCCGTCATCTCGCAGTCGATCCACACCAGGCGGCCGGACCAGTCACCGGCGCCGCTGGATCCCGAAGGTGCCGTACCCTGCCGGGTGCCCTGGGTGGTGGTGGGGGCGGTGTCGTCTGCAGTCGTCTCAGTCACGGACCAACTCTATCGGCCGGGTCCCGACGCCGACACCGCAGCTTGTCCGCGGTTGGAACGGCACCCGATCCGGGCCGAGCCGGGAAAGGGGTCGGTGGTATCTTCGTGGGGATGACCGACGTGGCCGGCGCCGAGAACTCCGCCTCTGCCCAGCGCAGACCCGGCGGGGCCCTCAGCGACACCGTCACGCAGGGTGCGCGCCGGCTGGCCTCGCTCGGGCACACCACGCACCGCCCGGCGAGCCCTCTCGGTCCGATCGTCGAAGGTCTGGTGGGCTCCCTGTTGGTGCTCTTCGGCTCCCTAGGCGTGGGGTGGCTGGTCAGCACCTCGCCGATCGCCCGCCTGTCGTGGATCATCCCGCTGCGCACCGAGTCTCTCGGGGTGATCATCTGCACGGTGGCCCTCACGTTGGGCTGCTGGGTGATGTTCCGTGCCTGGCTCCGGCTGGGACGGGCCCTGGACGGGTTCGGGCCCAAGACGCTGCGCACGGTCAACCTGGCGGTGGTGCTGTGGTCACTGCCGCAGCTCGTCACTCTTCCGATCTTCTCCCGCGACGTCTTCGCCTACCTGGGCCAGGGACGGCTGGTGCTGGCCGGTGAAGACCCCTACACCACCGGAGTCTCGAGCCTGGACAACTGGTTCCACCTGGGCACCGACATCCTCTGGGCAGAGTCCGAGACCCCCTACGGTCCGCTGTTCCTCTGGATCGAGGCCGTCGTGATGAGGCTGACCGGGGAGAGCCCGGACCTGGCGATCCTGCTCTTCCGGCTCGCCTGCGTGGCCGGCGTCGTGCTGATCATGGTCTACGTGCCGAAGCTGGCGGCGCTGCACGGCGTGGACGGAGCGCGCGCCCAGTGGATCACGGTGGCCAATCCGCTGCTGATCATCAGCTTCATCTCCTCGGCCCACAATGATGCCCTGATGGTGGGCTTCGCCCTGGCCGGGGTCCATGCCGCGGCACGTGGCCACGGAGTGCTGGCCACGTTGCTGGTGGTCGTCTCCATCGGGATGAAGCCCATCTCGATGGTCCTGCTGCCGTTCATCGCGCTGCTCTGGGCCGGCCCGGCGGCGAGCTGGAGCCGTCGTTTCCTGTACTGGACCTGGACCGCGGGGATCGCCGCAGTCGTCCTGATCGCCGTGGGGGTCGTCCAGGGCTACGGATTCGGCTGGCTGGCGGTGATGGCCGGCACCGGCACCGGCAGCGTCTTCTGGTCCCCGCTGGGCATCGCCGACGGCATGGTCACCACCGTGCTGAACTCCCTGGGGATCCCCAGCTACTGGACCCTGGACACGCTGAAGCTCATCGGCCGACTGCTCTCGGTGATCATCGTGCTGGCACTCATGTTCCGCGGCGACCCCCGGCATGTCGTGCAGCGGATGACCTGGGCGTTCACCGCACTGGTGGTGCTCTCTCCGATCATCCAACCGTGGTACCTGCTGTGGCTGCTCCCGCTGTTCGCGGTCACCGGCATCCGGAAGGACTGGCAGTTCAAATGGGTCGTCTTCACGGTCGGCTTCTTCCTGGCATTCGGCGCCTCGGACCAGCTCTCCATCTGGCAGTTCCTGGACATGGATCAGCAGATGGTCGTCCTCTCCCTGGCCATCTCCTGGGCCTGCATGCTCTGGCTGGGCCTGTTCGACCGGGGGACACGGTGGATCGTCTACGAGGGATGGAACCTGCCTGCGGTGCGGCTCGAACTGCCGCGTCGGAGGAGAGAGAGTGCGTGACACCCTGATCTCGCGCGCCGCCCTCCGGACACGTGATGTGCTCGGTTCCTTCCCCGGCACCGCGTGGCTGATCGGTGGTGAGGAGGCCGCCGCCTCGCACACCCTGCGCCAAGGGCTGCTGGCCTCCCTGATGATCATGGTCGGCTCGTGGGGGGTGGGCTGGCTGGCGATGACTCCCTCCTCGGTGCTGGCCGTCCACCCGCTCCTGCTGCCGCTGCGCACCACCACCGCAGGTGTCATCACCTGCGCGGTGCTGCTGAGTCTGGGGGCGATGCTGCTGGTGCGTTCCTGGCTGCGGCTCTCCCAGCGCGTCGGTGGCTGGCACGAGGGCGCGACGTCGACCATCCGCCGCGCGGTGCTCATGTGGGGCGCACCGCTGCTGTTCACCGTGCCGATATTCTCCCGGGACGTCTATTCCTATCTGGCCCAGGGTCGGGTGCTCCACGCCGGGCTGAACCCCTATGAATCCGGTGTCTCGGAGCTGCCCGGATGGTTCATGGAGGGCGCCGACGGGCTGTGGGCGGAATCGCCCTCACCCTATGGGCCGCTGTTCCTGCTGGTGGCCCAGCTGATCTGGTTCCTCTCTGGCGGCGTCCCGGAGGTCTCCGTGATGCTCTTTCGGCTGCTCAGCGTCGCAGGGGTGGCGATGATGCTGCTGGTGGTGCCGCGCCTGGCTCGAGCCTTCGGCTCCCAGCCGGCATGGGCGTTGTGGCTGTGCGTGCTGAACCCGCTGAGTCTGCTGGTCTTCCTGCCGGCGGCCCATAACGACGCCCTGATGATCGGGCTGCTGCTGCTGGGCATGTGGTGCGCACTGCGTCGACGGCGGCTCGGCGCGGTGCTGCTGATCACCGCCGCGGTGGCGGTCAAACCCATCGCGATCACGGTGCTGCCCTTCGCCGTGCTGCTCACCCTGAAGAACCCCACACGCATCGTGGGCGACTACCGGGCCCGACTGCGGGAGTGGGTCCTCGCCGGGCTGCTCGCTGCCGGCCTGCTCGTGGGGGCGGGGGTGCTGCTCGGCGTCGGGCTGGGATGGATCACCGCGGCGCTGGGCGCCGGATCCGCCATCGCCCCGGTCGCACCGGTCGGGCTGCTGGGCACCGGGTTGGGCCTGGTGGCGGCCGTGGCCTGGGGCGCGGACCCGCAGCAGACCGCCTCCTGGATCTACACCGGCGCGCGTGTCGTCTCCGCTGCGGTGCTGGCCTGGATCCTGCTGCGCCGCCGCCTCGGCAACCCGGTGCTGTGGGCCGGCGTGGGGCTGATCGTGGTGGTGCTAAGCTCCACGGTCGTCCAGCCCTGGTACCTGCTGTGGATCCTGCCGCTGTTCGCCGTGGTGCATGTCCACCGCGGCCGTGCGTTGGTGCTGGTGAGCCTGCTGATCACGGTGCTGGTGCTGATCTCCCTGGTCGGCCAGCTCTCCGTGGCCCAATGGATCGACACCACTGTGGTGCAGACGGTCGCGGCCGGCGTCGCGACGGTCTACCTCGTCTACCTGCTGGTCTTCGACCCGAACACCACCGAGCTGTTCGACATGCGGCGCCCCTCACAGATCTGGAATGCCGCCGTCGGGTGGACCGGCCTGGGACAATTGACCCGATCCCCGGCCCCCGTGCCCGCGGAACCCCGGCTCGAGGGCTCCGAGAGATCCTCCCGCCCTGACCTGCCCGCTCCTGCGGACGCCCCGGACCGACCTGAAGGAGCCCGGTGACCAGCACCGCCGAGATTCGCCCCACGCCTCGTACCTCTCGGCTGCTCTGGATCCTGCTGGCCGCCACCTGCCTGGGCGCGGTCCTCTCGGTGCTGGCTGTGCAGTGGTGCCGGATCAACGGATGGACCGACCCGGGCCAGCACGTGCACATGTGCTACTCGGACTTCGCGCTGCTGTTCACCGAACGGGGTCTGGCCGCCGGGCACTTCCCGTTCCTCGGGGACGCCCCGCAGGGCCAGGCCATGGAGTATCCGGTGCTCATCGGCGTCGTCGCGGGCGTGCTGTCCTGGCTGGTCCCGGGCACCGGCGAGGGGCCCGAGCGTGTCCTGGCCTTCTACGATCTCAACCATGCTCTGGTAGTGCTCTGCTGGCTGGGCACCGTGCTGGCCACGGCCTACTCGGCGGGGCGTCGTCGTTCGGACGCGATACTTGTGGCCCTGGCCCCGGGCATCGTCCTGACCCTCTCGGTGAACTGGGACATGTGGGCGGTCTTCCTCGGCGCGCTGGCACTTCTGCTCTGGGGTCGAGGCCGACCCGGCTGGGCCGGCGTGCTCATCGGTCTCGGGGCAGCGATGAAGCTCTACCCGTTGTTCTTCTTCGGCGCAGTGCTGGTGCTGTGCGTGCGCTCGGGGCGCCTACGCTCCGCGGTGACCACCCTGTCAGCAGCTGCGGCGACGTGGCTGGCGGTCAACCTGCCGTTCATGGTCGCCGCATTTGACCAGTGGGCACTGTTCTATCGGTTCTCCTCCGAGCGCGAGGTCAGCTTCTCCTCGATGTGGCTGGCCTTCGGCTGGCTCGGGCTCGACGGCGAAGGCTTCTCGCTCCTCTCCAACGGGCTGTTCCTGCTGTGCTGCATGGGAGTGGCCTACCTGGCCTGGGCGGCTCCCACACGGCCTCGGATGGCCCAGCTGTGCTTCCTGATCGTGGCCAGCTTCATTCTGCTGGGCAAGGTCTACTCGCCACAGTTCGTCATGTGGCTGATCCCGCTGGTGGTGCTGGCGCGGCCCCAGGTGCGGGGCTTCGTGGTGTGGCAGGCCGCCGAGGTGTTCCACTGGGCGGCGGTGTGGCTGATGAGCGCCAAGATCACCTCCGGCGGGGAGTTCGGCGCCGGGCATCACCTCATCGAGGCCGCCTACGGGCTGGGCATCGTGCTGCACATGGCCACCGTGATCTACCTGATGGTGCAGGTGGTCCGGGAGATCCTGCATCCGGAGCGTGACGTGGTGCGGCAGGGTGCGCCCGACGACGCCTACGACCCTCTTGCCGGAGTGCTCGCCGGCCATGGTGACGCCTTCGCCCTCCCCGGGCTGGGCCGCCCGGCCGACCTGCGGCTGCGCTGGTAGGCCTGCTCGGCCACGTGCTGCCCGCAGCCGCCGACGGTGCTCGGGGCTGCGGGACTTCTGCCTCCGCCGTCGAGCACGTACGCTCCGGAGAAGTGGAGGACGTGGGGAATGGAGAGACATGTGTGGACGCTATGTGATGGCACTGCGCGCCGGTGACCTGATCGATGCACTCGAGGCCTGCGGGATCGATGACGTCGCCCTGGCCGGCCCGGCCACCGGCGTCGATGCGTCGCCGGCGGGTCCGGAGCAGTCGTGGCGTGTCTCCTGGAACGTCGCGCCCACCTCCACTGTGCCGATCCTTGTGGAGCGATATGAGGAGGGTGCGGACGAGGCCGGGACGCACGCGGGGCGACAGCGGGAGATCCACCCGGCCCGGTGGGGCCTGCTCCCGCGGTGGGCGGAGACCGCCGCGTTCAGCTCGAAGACCTTCAACGCCCGCTCCGAGACGGTGGTCTCCAAACCCAGCTTCCGCTCTGCGGTGCGCCGCCGTCGGTGCGTGGTGCCCGTCCAGGGATACTACGAGTGGAAGGTGTCCCAGGAGCCGCAGACCGGCAAGACCGTCCGTGTCCCGCACCTCGTCCGAGACCGTGAACGGCCGCTGATCCTCTTCGCCGGTCTCTACGAATGGTGGAAGGACCCCGAGCGCGAGGCTCAGGGGCGGGACGCCTGGGTGCTCTCCACCACGATCCTCACCGGCCCGTCACCCGATGTCGGCGAGGACGGCGCAGGCCCGGCCCACGGTGACCGTCCGGTGCTCACCGAGCTGGCCCAGCTGCACGATCGTCTGCCGCTGGCCATGAGCGCCGACGAGGCGGCCGACTGGATCGCTCCGGGGGAGCGGAGCCGGGAGGACACGGAGGCGGATGTGGAGCGGCTGCGGCTCGGGGCTGTGGAAGTCGCTCGCGGGTGGACGCTGCATGAGGTGGACCGTGCGGTGGGCAATGTCCGCAATGACTCTCCTGAGCTGATCCGGCCCCCTGACGTCATGTTCTGAGCCCCCGCTGGGCGAGGCCCGGGGGAGTGCCACCCATGACCTAGGATCGTACGGTGCTCTCCATGCTCACGACGATCGCCCCGATGTTCCTCGTGCTCGTCGTCGGATTCCTGGCGGGCTTCGCCTCCCGATTCCGCGGATTCCAGGGTGCGTTGAACGCCTTCGTCTTCTATTTCGGACTGCCGGCCTTCGTGTTCTCCGCCGTGGTGGCCGCACCTCCGACCGGCCGCTTTCCGGTGGGGGCGGTGATCATCGCCGCGATGGTCACGTTGGCGCTCTCCGTGGGGACCTACGGCACGGCCCATCTGCTGGGTTCGCGTGCCCGTGCTGGGGCGGCGCCGACTTCACTGGCGGCCACCTTCGGCAACGTCGGCTACTTCGGCATCCCGATCACGCTGAGCACGATCGGGCCTGAGGCCGCACTGGCTGCCGGCATCATCCATCTGGTGCACAACATGATCTACATGACCGGTTATCCGGTGGTCCGCACGGCCCTCGGCGGGGCTGAGACCACGCCGCCGGGTCCCGGGGATGCGGGGGACACCTCCTCAGAGGTGGGGTTCCGCTCTGCCTGGCGACGTCGGCTCTGGCCGATCGTCCGCCGAGCGGTGCTGCTGAACCCCATCGCGCTCTCCATGGCCGCTGCACTGCTGGTGGTGATGACCCCGCTGGCCCCGCCCCAGGTGTTCTCGGAAGGGGTGGAGATGATCGGACAGACCGCGGTCCCGCTGGCGCTGTTCGCCGTAGGGCTGGCCATGCACCCCGCACTGGAGGGCATCCGCAGCGGCGGAGTGCCCAAGCGTTCGATCGCGCTGGGCACGGGGGTCAAACTTCTGCTGCTGCCTGGGGTCACCTGGCTGGCGGTGCTTCCTTTCCTGGACCACTTGGGGCCGGTCTGGGCCGCGACACTGGTGCTGATGGCGGCCATGCCGTCGTCCACCACGGTCTTCATCTTCTCCGAGGAATACGATGGAGACGGTCGTCTGGCCGCGGCGATCCTGGTGGCAGGCACCGTGCTGAGCGTGGTGACGTTGCCGATGATCGCCGAGCTGCTGCAGATATAGGGGAGGTCGCGACGGTCGGTCGGGGACCATCACCCTTCGGAGGCCGAGCTTGAGCACGCGTGAAGGCGGCAGGCTCTCCTGCCAGAACTCACTCGTCACCGGCCTCATCATCGTGACGATGGAATCGAACGTCACGTCTTAACAAGGCGAGTGATCTTCCCTAGTGTGGGGTGCAGAGTCCGTCGGGAATCGTGGACCGCAGGCATTCGATGTGCGGCGATGCGGCGGCGCTCACTGAGCACACGGAAGAATGAGAACACCGCAGAAGGGGTGCCGAGAGACAATGATGACACGGACTTTCTATGCCACCGCAGCAGCCGCAGCACTGACCATCGGCACAGCAGGAGCCGCCTCCGCTGCCGGTGACGGCCACCACCCCGCTGAGCCAGAGGCCCCCGCCCCGAGCCCCGAGCCAGTGCTCACGGAGACCGAAGAGCCGCCGAACGCCCCGGTTCTCGAGATCAACCGTCTCAACCACCTGGTGATCGTGACCTGGGAACCGGTGGATGGCGCTGAGACGTACCGGTGGTCACTGGCAAGCGAAGAAGAGACCGTCGACGGCGGCCTCACGCACGAGGGCAACCGGGCGATCGCGTACGACACCATAGGACTTGAGCCCGGTTTCTACACGCTCAGTGTGATCGGATTCGACGAGAACGGTGTTCCCGGCGAGGCAAGCAGTGTGGAGGTCCAGGTCGCCGGGATGATCGGCGGCTGAGCGATACCCACAACGCAGAGGTGCTCTGAAGGCCCCGCCAGAGGTGAGGGCCAGCTAGGTGCTAAGACGGGACATCCGCACCAGCGTCTCGGCGGGCCGTCCGCGACGCTGACGCAGTGTCGGGACGGCCCGCCGTCGTTCATCGTCCCGAAGGGCTCGCCAGCACTGCGCGGGCGAAACGTTCCCCGATGAAGCGGTGCGTCGCAGTGTCGGGGTGCAGGCCATCCGGCAGAGGACGGGTCTGTGCGTCGTCAGGACCATAGAGCTCCAGGCCGTCCACCAGGTGAAGGTCCGGGTCGGTCGAGGCTCGCTCTGTCACGATGCGCGTCAGCTCGGTCCGCACCACCGTCAGGTCGAGCCGCCCCTCAGAGACGTGTGCCGGATCCCCGGTGGCGTGGAAGACCCGACGCACGCCGCCGTCGTCATCCGTATGGTCCGTCGCGACGACCGGCCCGGGGGTGAGCTCCTGGATGCCGCACCACAGGGGCGTGATCACGTGCACCGGCGTGTGCGGATGGCCGTCGCGGATCGTGTCCAGGAAGCCGTGGACCGCCGGAGAGAAGCTGCGCAGCCGGAAGACGTCCCCGTTGACCACGTTGATCCCCAGCTTGAGGGTGATCACCTCGGCCGGCAGGTCACGGATGGTGCGGGCGGTGAACTGGTCGAGCATCGCATTGCCGCCGAAGCCCAGGTTCACCACGTCGTGGCCAGAGAGCCGCGCCGCCACGGCGGGCCATGTCCGGGAGGGGCCTTCCGCATCGGAGCCGTGGCTGATGGAGCTGCCGTGGTGCACCCAGCGCGGTCCGGCCGGCGGCACCGGGAACACAGGCTCGTCGCTCTGCAGGGACACCAGCTCGGCGGGCTCCTCATACGGCAGCCAGATCTCCACGAGCTTCTCTCCGGTAGGCAGCAGCCCTGTCGGCGCCGCATCGGAGAGCTCCACCGTCCATGGTGCGTCCGGCATGTCGCAGGGGTGCGCCACCGCTCGTGAGGTCAGGACGCCGTCGACCAGCACATCATGCACCGGCGCGGGGCGCACAGGGTCCTGACGGGCTCCCAGGTCGGTCGGCAGCACCTGCATCGACAGACGTCGGGCGCTGGTCCGCAGTCGGAGCCGCACACCGGCCGGCGCCGCCGCCACGGCTGCCGTGCCCGGATCATGGAGCTGGGCGCGCGCGTGGGCAGGCAGACGCTGGGGCAGGAGCCCGTGCCTCCCGGGGACGAGCTCCACCGCCCCATGGAGGTGGTGATCCATGATGCGGGTGGTCTGCAGGGCAGTGGCCTGGGACAGCTCGGTCATGCCTCCAGAGTCTACTGACCTCCCCGTGGCCGGCCTGCGGGTCCACCCGTCGCTCGCAGGCCGCAGAACGGGACGAGGCGGTGACGTTCGCCATCCGTTAACCTGACTTCGACAGTCTGGAGTCCTGTGAGCCACGTACACCACCCCTCAGTCCCCGCTCGAGGCCATGACGGCAGCGTCGCCGAGGTCTTCCTCATCTTCCTCCGTCTCGGACTGACCTCGTTCGGCGGTCCGGTCGCCCACCTGGCCTATTTCCGTGAGGCCTTCGTGGAGCGGCGCCGGTGGCTGAGCGAGAAGGCCTATGCGGATCTCGTCGCTCTGTGCCAGTTCCTGCCGGGGCCGGCCTCCAGCCAGGTTGGGATGGCCCTGGGTCTGCAGCGAGCCGGCTGGGGAGGGATGTGCGCGGCATGGTTCGCCTTCACCCTGCCCTCGGTGCTGCTCCTGGTGGCCTTCGCCTATGGTGTCGCCACGCTCGGGGACTTCTCTGATGCGGGCTGGATCCACGGGCTCAAGGCCGCCGCCGTCGGCGTCGTCGCCCATGCGGTGCTCGGCATGGCGAAGACGCTCACCCCGGATGCGCCCCGGGCGAGCATCGCCGCCGGGGCCATGATCACTGTGGTGCTCGTCCCGCAGCCTTTCGTGCAGGTGGGGGCGATCGCCGTCGCCGGACTGGTCGGCCTGCTGTGGCTGCGTCCCGAGACTCCTCAGCCCCGGGACGAGGACGCCTTCACCGTCAAGGTCTCCAAGAAGGTCTCCGCCGGTGCGCTGATCCTCTTCGGTGCCCTGCTGGTGGGGCTGCCGCTGCTGGTCGCCTCCGCCGGGTCGGCCGCTTGGCACGGGGCGGCCCAGCTGGTGGACCTCTTCTATCGCGCAGGCTCTCTGGTCTTCGGCGGCGGGCACGTGGTCCTCCCGCTGCTGGAGGCGGAGATGGTCGGGCCCGGGCTGGTCGACTCGGAGGTCTTCCTGGCCGGCTACGGCGCCGCCCAGGCGGTACCCGGCCCGCTCTTCACCTTCGCCGGCTACCTGGGCGCCTCGACGATCGAGGGACCCGGCGGTGCCGCCGGGGCACTGATCGCCGTGGGGGCGATCTTCCTGCCTGCGGCGCTGCTGGTCATCGGAGCCCTGCCGTTCTGGGAGGCGCTGCGGGGTGCGCCGCTGGCACGGCGGGCATTGACGGGTGTCAACGCCGGGGTGGTCGGAATCCTCGCGGCCGCGCTCTATGACCCGGTGTTCACCGCCGGAGTGCTCGACGTCGGCCTGGTCGCCCTGGCCGTGGCCGTGGCCTGCTTCGTCGCGTTGAACAGCTGGAAGGTGCCGGCCTGGGCGGTCGTCATCGGTGCAGGCTTCCTGGGCTGGATCGTGCTCTGAGCACCGTCCGGGACGTGCCGTCGTCGGGCAGACCGTGTGAGGTCCCGCACGCCCTCGTCGACTAGACTCGATCAGCGGCACGGGGTGCCTGAGCCTGCGGAGCGACTCTGCACAGCGGCTCAGGCTGAGAGCACACCCGTTGAACCTGATCCTGATCATGCTCGCGAAGGGATGCCCCGATGACGTCACCCTCCTCTGCTCGCCCAGCTCCGGGCTCCCCACGGGAGATTCCCAACATCCTCTCCATCGCCGGGACCGACCCCACCGGGGGAGCCGGGATCCACGCGGACCTGAAGAGCTTCGCCGCCCACGGCGGCTACGGGATGGCGGTGGTGACTGCGCTGGTCGCGCAGAACACCCAGGGTGTCCGGGAGATCCATCTGCCCCCGGTCTCCTTCCTGCAGGCGCAGCTGGAGGCGGTCAGCGATGACGTCTCTCTGGACGCGGTCAAGGTGGGCATGCTCGGAACGGTGGACGTCATCGAGACCGTCTCCACTTGGTGGGACGCTCTGCCGGGCCGGCCTTGGCTGGTGGTGGATCCGGTGATGGTCGCAACCTCGGGGGACCGGTTGCTCCAACCGGACGCGGAGCAGGCGCTCATCGGATTTCTGCACCGGGCGGACCTCATCACCCCGAACATCCCGGAGCTGGCGCTCCTGGCCGGAGGACCACCCTCCGAGGACGGCGAGTCGCTGATCCGCCAGGCCCGCACCGTGGCGGACGCCCATGACGTCGTCGTGCTCGCCAAAGGCGGACATTTCGACGACGACGAGGTCGAGGACATCCTGGTCCACCCGGCCGAGGACGACGGCACGCGCAGGCCCGAGGGGCGGCACGTCTCGGAGCGCATCCGCACCACCAACACCCACGGCACCGGCTGCTCGGTGTCCTCGGCGTTGGCCGCACTGCGGGCACGTGGACTGGACTGGGAGACGGCGGTGCCTGTGGTCAAGGAATGGATGACGGCGGCCCTGCGAGACACCGAGCGGCTCGACGTCGGCCGCGGCCACGGACCCATCCAGCACTTCGCGCAGCTGTGGGAACGCCGCTTCTGAGCTCAGTTCTGCTGAGAGGAGGCCTGCTGGGCGATGTCCTCCCACTTCCAGGCGGCTGTGGTGGCCTGCTCGCCGGAGAACTCGTCCTCCGAGAGCTCCTCATCCGGGAACCACGGCCCGGTGCGGGGCCGGTCGGCAGCGGCTGGGGTGGGGCCGGTGGCGCCCTGGCCAGAGGTGGGGGCCTGCTCCTTGAGCTGAGTCACGCGGTCCCTGATCTCAGCCATCTGGCGATCCAACGCGGCAGCCTTCTCCGCGGCGTCACGCAGCTCCTCGTGAATGTCGTCCGGGACCTCGCCGGAGTAGGTGTAGTAGATCTTGTGCTCCAGGGAGGCCCAGAAGTCCATGGCGACGGTGCGGATCTGCACCTCGACGTAGACGAACTCGGTGCGATTCGAGAGGAACACCGGAACCTGCACGATCACGTGCAGACTCTGGTAGCCATTGGGCTTGGGACTACGGATGTAGTCCTTGACCTCCACGACCCGCAGGTCCGGCTGGCTGCACAGCATCTCCGCCACCCAGTAGGCGTCGGAGACGAAAGAGGTGGTGATGCGGATGCCCGCGATGTCTCGGATCGATCCACGGATGCCCTCCAACGTCGGCTCGCAGCCGTAGCGCTGCACCTTGTCCAGGATCCGATCCAGGGACTTCAGCCGGAAGTTCACGTGCTCGATGGGGGAGTAGTCGCGGGTGTGCTCGAACTCCTCACGCAGCACGTTGATCTTGGTGAGGACCTCGTCCATGCCGAACTTGTAGTGCAGCTGGAACTCGGTGAGCTGTCGGCGGATGTCGATCATCCGCGGCACCACCCCGGTGGTGCCGTTCTTGCCGGCGTTGGTGTGGAGCTGCTTCAGCAGCTGCTGATAGGTGTCGTCCTCATGCTCCTCGCTCCGGGCGAGGGCGGCGCCGGTGGGCCGGGGCTGCTGCCGGGGGGAAGGGCTTCGCCCATCAGTCGACAGGAGACGGCTGTCGGCCTCAGTGGACTGGCCAGCGGACATGGTCACTCCTTCGTATTCCATCCCGGGGCAGAGCTGCTCGCCGGGGAGGTCGAGTCGGTGCACCTCGACCCCTTCGATTCTCGACCCTAGGAGCAGAACCTGTGAAGTCCCTCGACGGTTGTGGCCGAATCGATACCTTCTGCACCTCGATGGACTGCCGCGGGGAACTGCGGCGTGCGGGCACTGATCAGGCCCCTCCAGCAGCCTGATCGCGCGGGTGCCCGTAGGCCAGCCGGTCGGCGGAGATCTGGTCGAGCACCAGATCGGTGACGAGCCCGGCGGCGAGGGCTCCCCGCAGCGCCGGAACCTTGTGCGGCCCGTTGACCACACAGATCCGGCGCGGGACGCGGACCAGCTCCGAGGGCACCGGACCGGAGCCGCGGCGGTTGAGCGCGATGTCCTCCCAGCTGCCGTCCGCGCGGAGGAAGACGGTGCAGACATCGCCGACCACCTGCTCTGAGGAGAGCGCGTTGAGGTCGTCGCGGCTGAGGTACCCGCCGGAGTACACCTGGGAGGGCAGCCCTTCGGCGAAGGTGCCGACGCCGAAGACCGCCAGCGCGGCGCGACGGTGCATGTCCAGGATCCGCCGCGTCGAGCGTTCGCGCCACAGCGCCTGCTTGGTCTCCTCATAGTCGAAGAACGCGGGCACGGCGAAGACATGGGCGCGCGCGCCGTAGGCGGCGGCGAATCGCTCGACCACGCCGATCCCGGTGCCCAGGGGCGCGCCGATGCCCTCCGGCTCGGAGTTGACGGCTCCGTTGAGCTGGACGACGTGCAGGTCCGGAACCTCCCGTCTGTTCAGCCGGGCCACCACTGAGGTCATGGTCTGGCCCCAGGCGACGCCGACCACGGAGTCGGGACGTACCAGCCGGTCGACCAGGCCGGCGGCGAGCACCGCCACGCTGTCGCTGCGGCGCGAGGGGGCGTCGCCGCGTTCGGAGACGGCCACATGGGCGCGCACCCCGTAGAGCTCCCCGATCCGGTGCTCCAGGGCGCTGGGACGGTCCACGGGAGGGTGCAGGGAAATCCGCACGATGCCCTCGCGCCGCGCCTGCTGGAGGAGCCGGGAGACTGTCGATCGGGAGACGCCGAGCTCTGCGGCCACCGCCTGCATCGTGCGATGTTCCCCGTAGTACATCCGTGCAGCGTGGTACTCGGCCTTCTCCCGATACGTGGTCTTCATAGGGCGCAGTATCCCCTATTTCTGCACGTATGTGCAGATTCCTTGAGAAGATGCACCACACCCGGTGAGATGGGTCCCACATCGCCGTCCATGTGACAAGGAGATCGCCGGTGAGAGCAGAGCCGCTCAGCGCAGAGACCCGCCGTGAGGCGCTGGACGCCATGGCCGGGACCAGTCCCGAGGACCCTCTGGACATCCTGATCGTCGGCGGAGGTGTCGTCGGCGCAGCCGCGGCCTTCGACGCCGCCACCCGAGGCCTGCGTGTGGGTCTGGTGGAGTCGCAGGATCTGGCCCAGGGTACATCCTCCCGTTCCTCGAAGCTCGTCCACGGTGGTCTGCGCTATCTGCAGATGCTGGACTTCAAGCTCGTCGCCGAGGCCCTGCGCGAGCGCGACCTGCTGCTGAAGCACACCGCGCCGCACCTGGTCCGTGCCCTGCCGTTCGTCTTTCCCTTCGAGAAGCGTGTGGTCGACCGCGCCTTCATCGGCTCCGGCGTCTCGCTCTATGATGCGATGTCCATGCGGCCGGGGGAGAAGCGTCCGGTGCCGTTCCACCGCCATCTCTCCCGCACCCGCCTGCGCCAGCGCTTCGCCGGCCTGGACCACGAGAAGTTCATCGGTGCGCTGGAGTACTACGACGCCCAGGTCGACGATGCTCGCCTGGTGATGACTCTGGCTCGGAGCGCCCACAGCCTCGGCGCCCAGATCGCCACCCGTACCGAGGTGATCGAGTATCTGCGTGCGGAGGCTCCCGACGTCGACGACGCCGATCAGGCCGCCGCCGAGGACGCCCCGGTCCAGGGAGTGACCGTGCGGGACAAGGAGACCGGGCGACGCCTGGAGATCCACGCCCGGGAGACGATCCTGGCCGCCGGCGTCTGGACCGGACGTCAGCAGGAGGCCGCCGACGTGCCGTCTGGGCTGAAGGTGCTCGCCTCCAAGGGCATCCACATCACCGTGCCCAAGGACCGGATCGCCGCGGACGACCATGTCGGAGTGATCACGCAGACCGAGAAGTCGGTCCTGTTCATCATTCCCATGGGGAACTACTGGTCGATCGGCACCACCGACACCGCCTGGCACGAGGACGTCGACACGCCTGCACCGACCTCGGAGGACATCGACTACGTGCTCGAGCACGCCAACGCCGTGCTGGAGGCGGATCTCAGCCGGGAGGACGTCATCGGCAGCTGGGCGGGCCTGCGGCCGCTGCTGCAGCCGATGGAGACTGACGAGTCCAAGAGCTCCAAGGTCTCCCGCGAGCACACCGTCATGCAGCTCTCTCCGGGACTCTCCGCAGTGGCCGGGGGCAAGCTCACCACCTATCGGGTGATGGCCGAGGACATCATCTCCTTCGCGCTCGGAGACCGCCAGGTCCACCGCGAGAGCCTCACCCATGCGATGCCGCTGTTGGGCGCGCAGGGCTACAGCGAATGGGAGTCCCGTGCCCCAGAGATCGCCCGCGACTACGGCTGGTCCGACGAGACCGTGGACCGCCTGCTGAACCGCTATGGCGCCCTGCTGGCCGAGCTGCTCGCCCTGGTGGACCAGGACGCCGATCTCGGCGAGGAGGTCCCGGACAGCGGGGGCCACCTCCGCGTGGAGTTCGTCTACGCCGCCCGCGCCGAGGGAGCCCTGCACGTGGAGGATCTCTTGGAGCGTCGCACACGGGTCTTCCACGAGGTGCCGGACCGTGGTCTCCGGGCCATGGAGACCGTCGTCGAGCTGGTCGCCCCGATCCTGGCTTGGGATGAGGAGACCGTCGCCCGAGAGAAGGCGGCCTTCACCGGAGTGGTGGAGGCGCATCTGGCCGCCGAGCGCTCCAGCAGCGACGCCGAGGCGGCCGGACTGGTCTCCGCGGCGACGCCCGAATACCTGCCCGGCTAGTCCGAGGTGCCGCCGCCGCCGGGAGCTCCCGGCGGCGGCAGCATCACCGCAGCTCTGTGGCCCCGCCGGGGGCGGGCATTCGTGTATCCGCTGGGCGGTGTGATGGGCGACACTGAACGAGAGGCTGATAGGGGTCGAGAAAGCTTGACGGGTACATCATTCGCATCGTATTCAAAGACGAATATCTTCTGAGAGGAAACCATGGGAACAATCTTCCTGTTTGAGATCATGGGGACGGCCATGCTCATCCTGCTGGGTGCCGGCGTGGTCGCCAACGCGATCCTCGTCGGCACCAAGGGCATGGGCGGCGGCTGGCTGCTGATCAACTTCGGCTGGGGGCTCGGCGTCTTCGCCGGTGTCTACGTGGCCTACGGCTCCGGTGCGCACATCAACCCGGCCGTCACTGTGGGTCTGATGACCTCAGGGGCCGAGGAGTTCGCTCCGGGCATCGCGGCGAACCTGCAGAACATGCTGGCCTACTTCTCCGCGCAGATGATCGGCGCCTTCCTGGGGGCCGTCGGCGCCTGGCTCGCCTACAAGAAGCACTTCGACGATGAGACCGACCCCGGCAAGATCCTCGGGGTGTTCTCCACCGGCCCGGAGAAGCGGGCCTACGGGTGGAACGTGGTCACCGAGGTCATCGGCACCTACGTGCTGGTCCTGCTGGTGCTGATGTTCGGTGAGACACCTGCCGAGCTCGGACCCCTGGCGGTGGCCCTGGTCGTCGTCGGCATCGGCGCCTCACTCGGTGGGCCCACCGGCTACGCCATCAACCCCGCTCGTGACCTCGGCCCGCGCATCGCGCACGCGCTGCTGCCGATCGGCAACAAGGGCTCCAGCGACTGGGCCTACTCATGGGTCCCGATCGTGGGGCCGATCCTCGGCGCCATCCTGGCCGGCTCCACCGTCCAGGTGCTGCCGCTGCTCGGAGCCTGAGAATCCGCTGAGGCGTACCCTCGAGACAGCAGCAGCACCCCGTTCCGGTCGGCTGACCGGCCGTCGGAGCGGGTCCGAACCAGCACGGCACACCATTGGGAAGGAACAAGCCCATGAATGACTACGTCCTCTCGATCGACCAGGGCACGACGTCGACGCGCGCGGTGGTCTTCGACCACGGCGGACAGATCGTCGGCAGCGGCCAGAAGGAGCACGAGCAGATCCTGCCGCGGGCCGGCTGGGTCGAGCATGACCCGCTGGAGATCTGGCGCAACACCCGCGAGGTCGTCGGACTCGCCCTGGCGGATGCCAACATCAACCGGCACAGCCTCGCCGCCGTGGGCATCACCAATCAGCGTGAGACCACGGCGGTCTGGGACCGCCGCACCGGTGAGCCGGTCTACAACGCCATCGTCTGGCAGGACACCCGCACGCAGAAGATCTGTGACGAGCTGGCAGGGGACGCCGGGCCGGAGCGCTACAAGGAGCGGGTCGGACTGCCGCTGGCCACCTACTTCGCCGGGCCGAAGATCCGCTGGATCCTCGACAACGTCGAGGGTGCCCGGGAGCTGGCCGAGGCCGGGGATCTGATGTTCGGCACCATGGACTCCTGGCTGGTGTGGAACATGACCGGGGGCCCCAACGGGGGGACTCACATCACGGATGTCACCAACGCCTCGCGCACCCTGCTGATGAACATCGACACCTTGGACTGGAACGAGCAGATCTGCGCGGACATGGGCATCCCGATGTCCCTGCTGCCGGAGATCCGGTCCTCGTCCGAGGTGTACGGCCATGGCCACAAGCAGGGTCTGCTGATCGACACCCCGATCACCGGAATCCTCGGCGACCAGCAGGCGGCGACCTTCGGGCAGGCCTGCTTCGAGCCCGGCATGGGCAAGAACACCTATGGCACCGGAAACTTCATGCTGATGAACACCGGCACCGAGGCGGTCCGCTCCGACAATGGGCTGCTGACCACTGTGGCCTACAAGCTCGGGGAGGAGAAGACCGTCTACGCGCTCGAGGGTGCGGTGGCGGTGACCGGCTCGCTGGTCCAGTGGCTCCGCGACAACCTGGGCATCATCAGCTCGGCGCCGGAGTCCGAGGAGAAGGCCAAGAAGGTCGAGGACAACGGCGGCGCCTACATCGTGCCGGCCTTCTCCGGGCTCTTCGCACCCTATTGGAAGTCCGACGCCCGCGGTGTGATCGTCGGACTGACGCGCTACGTCAACCAGAACCACCTCTGCCGGGCGGCTCTGGAGTCTGTGGCGTACCAGAGCGCCGAGGTCGTGGAGTCCATGGACGAGGACGCCGGACGTGCGCTGACCGAGCTCAAGGTCGACGGCGGCATGGTGGTCAACGAGACCCTCATGCAGTTCCAGGCCGACATTCTCGGGGTGGACGTGGTCCGTCCGCAGGTGATCGAGACCACAGCCCTGGGTGCGGCCTATGCGGCCGGCCTGGCGGTGGGCTTCTGGAAGGGCACCGAAGAGGTCACCGCGAACTGGGCCGAGGACAAGCGCTGGACGCCGAACATGGACCAGGCGGACCGGGAGCAGGCCCTGCGGCTGTGGAAGAAGGCCGTCACCAGGTCCTTCGACTGGGTGGACGAGGACGTCGACAGCTGAGCTGACGAGCGGGTATCACCCGCGGATCTGCGCGACCAGGGCCGCGCTGCGCCGAGCCTGCTCGGACAGCGCGGCCTCGTCCTGTGCGGCGACCAGGTGCTGCGGCACCATCCAGGAGCCGCCTGCGGCCATCACGCACGGGATCGTGAGGTAGTCGGAGAGGTTCTGCGGGCTCACTCCGCCGGTCGGCATGAACCGCACCTGAGGGAAGGGGGCCGCCAGGGCGCTGATGACAGCCGGACCGCCGGAGCTGGCGGCGGGGAAGAATTTCAGCGCGGTGAGCCCGAGCTCGAGGGCGGCCTGCACCTCCGTGGCGGTGACGGCCCCTGGGATCACCGGCAGATCATGTGCGGCAGCGCGCGCGACGACGCTGCGGGACAGGCCGGGGGAGACGATGAATCGTGCGCCGGCCGCGGCGGCTCGGTCCACCTGATCCGCGGTGATGATCGTGCCGGCTCCCACCAGGAGCTCGGGCTCCTGGCTGAGTGCGGCGACGGCGGCCTCGGCGGCGTGTGTGCGAAAGGTGACCTCGGCGACCGGCAGTCCGCCGGTCAGCAGCGCGCGCCCGAGGGTGGGGGCATGGGCGGCGTCGTCGAGCGTGACCACGGGCACCACGCCGTGGCCGCAGATCCGGGAGAGCACGGAGGACATGAGGGGCCTTTCCGCCGGGTGTCAGAGTGGCCCGGTTCACTTTTGACCGGAAATGATCATATCATTGGACTCAGGCGGTGCCGCCTCGGTCGGCTCGCCTCCACCCTCAGCGTCGACCCCGGAGGCGAGACGGATGCTCATCCTTGCCCTTGAAGCAAGCACCACCTCGGCGAAGACCATGCTCTTCGACACGGAGACCCAGGAGG
Source organism: Nesterenkonia xinjiangensis (assembly GCF_013410745.1). Classification (NCBI taxonomy): domain Bacteria; kingdom Bacillati; phylum Actinomycetota; class Actinomycetes; order Micrococcales; family Micrococcaceae; genus Nesterenkonia; species Nesterenkonia xinjiangensis. The sequence goes on from NZ_JACCFY010000001.1 coordinate 3,291,451, forward strand.
TGACGGTCCGCACCCGCCGGTTCGTCATCGGGGGAGAGGATCCGGCCGTCCGTGAGGCTGAGGGCATCTTCGTCCAGCTCGTCCAGCTCGGCGCAGAAGCTGCGGCAGGGCGCGCGGTCGACATGATCGCCCTGTCCGGCACCTGGCACGGGATGACCCTGCGCGAGCCGGACCTGGCTCCGATCACCGCCGTGCAGGAATGGCCCTACACCGGCGCCCAGGACCTCTGCGCCCAGCTGCGCGAAGACCAGGAGTTCACCCGCTGGTTCTACGTCCGCACCGGGTGCATGGTCAATGCGAGCTATCCGGCCTTCAAGCTCATGCTCCTGCGTCGCCAGGGCATGCAGGTCGCCGGCGGTCTGGTGCTGGATCAGAACAGCTACACCTTCGCTCGGCTGACCGGCCGCGTCTGGACCTCCTACTCCCAGGCCTCCGGCACCGGACTGCTCAGCACCGCCGAGGATGACTGGGACCGGGAGGTGATCAGCCGCCTCGGACTCGACGGAATCCTGCTGCCTGAGCTGCATCATGGCGAGGAGACCGCCCCGCTGACCCGCGAGGCCGCCAGCATGCTGGGCGTAGCCGCCGGGACCCCGGTGGTCCTGCCTGGCCCCGACGGGGGGCTCAACCAGGTGGGCGAGGATGCCACGACCCCCGGGGAGATGACCTTCTCGATGGGAACCTCAGGCGCCCTGCGCTGCGCCGTCGAGGCGCCGTCGCTCTCCCCGCAGATGAGCACCTGGGCCTACCGCTCGCCCACGGGGTGGCTCTCCGGGGCGGCCACCTCGGGGTGCACGAACTGCGTGGACTGGGCCAAGGATCAGCTCTTCGGCGGGTCCACGACCTACAATCAGCTCGAGCCGATGCTGAGCACCCGGGAGCGGGACATGCCGCTGTTCATGCCGTTCCTCTTCGGGGAGCGCTGTCCCGGCTGGCAGGACCAGCGCCGGGGCGGCTTCCTGGACCTGCACCCGAGCCATGGCAAGGAGGACCTGTACCAGTCGGTCCTCCACGGGGTGACCTTCTCCCTCTACCACTGCTACCGCGAGCTGATCGCGCTCAACGGGGAACCCGAACGCATCATCCTCTCCGGCGGGGTGCTCTCCTCGCCGTTCTGGACCCAGCTGACCGCTGACGTCTTCGGGGTGGAGATGGAGCTCTCCGCCCTTCAGCACAGTTCCACGGTCGGCGCGGTGAAGATGGCGCTGCGCGCCGCCGGTCTGCCTGCGGCCCAGCCGGCGCTGACGGACTCTCACCGGGCATCGGTCGTCCCGGAACTGACAAGGAGCCGCCGCTATGCCGCCGAGTTCGAACGCTATCTGGAGGGCTACGCCCGCACCAGCCCTGACCAGGACGTCCGAGGAGGCCTCCGATGAAGATCCTCGTGACACCGACCTCACTGAGCCGGTCCCCGGAGGCCGCCGCCATGCGACGCCTGCGCGACGCCGGCGCGAAGGTGGTCATCAACCCGCACGGCCGACCGCTGACCCCCGCTGAGCTCGGCGTGCTCCTCACCGATGTCGACGGCGTCGTCGCCGGTCTGGACCACTACACCGCCGAGATCATCGCCGATGCCCCTCGGCTGAAGGTCATCTCCCGGTACGGGGTCGGCACCGACCGGGTCGATCTGGAGGCCGCCCGCGCCGCCGGCGTGGCGGTGGCCAACGCCCCCGGGGCCAACTCCCGGTCCGTGGCCGAACTGACCGTGGGCCTCATGTTCGCCGTGGCGCGCCGCATCCCGATGCTCGACGCGGCCGTCGCCGACGGCGGGTGGCCCCGCGCCGACGGAATCGAGCTCGGAGGGCGACGGCTCGGGGTGATCGGCCTGGGGGCCATCGGCCGTCAGGTGGCCCGGGCGGCCGCAGGTCTGGGCATGGAGGTCCATGGCTGTGACCCAGCGATGGGGGAGCGGCAGATTCGCGACCTGGGCATCGTCCCCGGCTCCCTGGACGACGTCTGCGCACGTGCCGACGTGCTGACCCTCCACGTGCCGCTGACCGAGGGGACGCGCCACCTGCTCGACGCCCGGCGCCTGGGCCTGCTGCCGGAGGGGGCGATCGTGGTCAACACGGCACGTGGAGGCCTGCTCGACGAGCAGGCGGCATGGCGTGCCCTGGAGGTGGGGAGGCTGCACGGTGTGGCCGTGGACGCCTATGAGAGCGAGCCGCCGCAGGAGTCTCCCCTCGTGGGCCACCCTCGCGTGGTGGCCACCCCGCACAGCGGCGCGCACACTGCCGAGGCGGTCACCCGGATGGCCGACACCTCGGTGGAGAACCTGCTCGCGCTGCTCCAGGGCCGACCTTGTGATCACCGGGTGGTCTGAGGGCGGAGGAGCCGGAGTCAGGGGTAGGCGCGGACCTCAGCCAGGATCGCCTCCACGTAGCCGCGCACATGCCGTTCTGCCGCGTCGGCGTCGCCGCGCACGATCGCCGCGGCGGCCTCCACGTGGTTGTGCAGCGCCTCATGCACGGGGTGGGCCGGGGTGAGCCCGGCGTCCTGGCGACCGGTGAGCACCTCGGCGATGGGCCCTCTGATCGCCGTCAGCATGAGGTTGCCGCAGGAGTCGAGCAGGCAGTCATGGAAGGCGATGTCGGCGGCGAGGTACTCGGGGCTGTCCCCGCGTCCGTCGTCGCCCAGGCGCTTGAGCTCTGCCGAAAGCCGGCCGATCTCGGCCCGCTGGTCCTCTGTGGCGCGCAGTGCCGTGAGCCGAGCCGCGGCGGGCTCGACGGCCAGGCGCAGCTCCGTGAGCGCGACGATCTGCTGGGCACGGGCGGCACTGCGCAGGCGCCAGCGGATGAGTCCGGGGTCGAGCACGTTCCATTGCCGCATCGCGCTGACAGTGACACCGATGCGTCGCTTGGACGCCACCATGCCCTTGGCCTCGAGGACACGGACCGCCTCACGGATTACTGTGCGGGAGACTCCGTACTCGCCCTCCAGTCCGGCCAGGGTCAGCACTGTGCCGGGGGTCAGTTCTCCGCCGGCGATCCGACGTCCGAGGTGGTCGAGGACGGAGTCGTGAGATGCCACGGGGCCTGCCTTAGGGATGCGACTGCGCTGATCACCACAACACTAGGTCACCAGGATCACCCCGTGATGACTGACACGCATAGGTATGACGACTCCTTGCGAAAGGTGTGATCTATATGGCAAGCTCGCATCGATCGCAGCGTGTGAGGCAGGACACTTGATCCGCTCCTCTGCTCCGTCCCCGCACATCAATGGAGAGTCACATGGACAACTGGACCCAGACCCTGGGCACGGGCCCGCTGCTGGCGATCGCCGCCGGCGCCATCGCCCTCATCCTCATCCTCATCATCCGCTTCAAGGTCCACGCCTTCATCACACTGGTCGTGGTCTCCGCGCTGACCGCGATCGTCGCCGGGGTGCCCATGGGGGCCATCTCGGACACCCTCATGGACGGATTCGGCTCGACCCTGGCCTCGGTGGCGATCCTGGTGGCCCTGGGTGCCATGCTCGGGCGCCTGGTGGAGCACTCCGGCGGCGCGCAGGCGCTGGCGGACCGGATGGTCACCACCTTCGGCGAGAAGCGCGCACCGTTCGCCCTGGGCATCGCCGCGCTGATCCTCGGCTTCCCGATGTTCTTCGACGCCGGCCTGGTGATGATGCTGCCGATCGTCTTCGCCGTGGCGCGGCGCGTCTCCGGCAACAAGTCAGTGCTGCTCTTCGGCATCCCGACCGCGGCCGCGTTCTCGGTGATGCACGTGTTCCTGCCGCCGCACCCCGGGCCGGTCTCGGCCTCTGAGTTCTACGAGGCCAACCTGGGCCTGGTCCTGCTGGTCGGTCTGCTCATCGCCTACCCGCTGTGGTACCTCGCCGGCGCGATGTGGGGCCGGCTGGTCGGGGAGCGCATCATGCTTCCGGTGCCGAGCCTCTTCGGAGACGTCGACGACGACCAGCCGAGGAACCCGCCGCGGGTGCGGACCGTCATCGGCTTGCTCCTGCTGCCGATGTTCCTGATCTTCCTCAACACCGGCCTGAGCAGCCTCGCCTCGGTGGGCGTGGTCGACGACGAGGCCCTCTGGGTGCAGACCCTGACCTTCCTGGGCACCTCCGCCATGGCGCTGCTGATCACCGTCATCGTGGCCACCGTCGTGCTCGGCCATCGTCGCGGCGAGAAGGGCACGGCCCTGGAGAAGCTGCTGGACTCCGCGCTCGGCCCGGTCTGCTCCGTCATCCTGATCACCGGTGCAGGCGGCATGTTCGGCGGTGTGCTGCGAGCCTCGGGCATCGGTGACGCGCTGGCCGACACGCTCAGCGGCGTCGGCCTGCCGGTGATCGTGGCCGCCTACCTGATCGCCGTGGCGCTGCGTCTGGCTCAGGGCTCGGCCACCGTCGCACTGGTGACCGCCGCCGGTCTGGCCTCGCCAGCCGTGCTCGCCGGTGACTTCAACCCGCTGCAGGTCGCCTGCATCGTCCTGGCCACCGCCGCGGGATCGGTCTTCGCCGGACACGTCAACGACTCCGGCTTCTGGCTGGTGGGTCGCCTGATGGGCATGGACGTGAAGACCACTCTGAAGACCTGGACCGTGCAGCAGGCGCTGCAGTCAGTCGTCGGATTCCTGCTGGTCGGTATCGTCTATCTGGCCGCCAGCGCGCTCTGAGGAGGAACATCATGATGGATGAACAGCAGCACATCGGTGACCCCGACGCCGCACAGACCCCAGACCTGCCCTCAGGTCTCTTCGACGTCCGCGACCGCCTGGCCCTGGTGACCGGCTCGTCGCGGGGGCTCGGTCGCTCCCTGGCGCTGGCTCTGGCGGACGCCGGTGCCCGGGTCGTCGTCCACGGGCGCAACGCGCAGGCGCTGGAGGAGGTCCGACGCGAGGCCTCCGAACGATCCCGGCACGAGGCCGTCAGCGTCCGGTTCGACGTCACGGACGTCGACGCGGTCCGCGCGGGGGTGGAGGATCTGGTCTCCGAGCACGGCGTGCCGGACATCCTGGTCAACAACGCAGGACTGCAGCGCCGGGCGCCCTTCGAGACCTTCGACCCGCAGGATTGGGACGCCCTGGTCGCCTCGAACCTGGACAGCGTGTTCTACGTCTCCCGACATGTGGTGCCGGGGATGGTGGAACGCGGCTCGGGCAAGATCATCAACATCGGCTCGGTCCAGTCTCTGCTGGCCCGAGAGACCATCGCCCCGTACTCGGCCACCAAGGGCGCCGTGGTCCAGCTGACCAAGGGCATGGCCGCCGACCTCGCTCGCCACGACATCCAGGTCAATGCGATCTCCCCGGGGTACTTCGCCACGGAGATGAACCGGGCGCTGGTGGAGGACGAGACCTTCAACTCCTGGCTGGTCAACCGGACTCCGGCGCGCCGCTGGGGCTCCTTCGACGAGCTCTCCGGGGCGCTGCTGTTCTTCGCCTCACCGGCCTCCAGCTTCATCTCGGGACAGAACCTGTTCGTCGACGGCGGCATGACGGCGGTGGTCTGATGCAGGACCACAGCATGCCGAGCAGCCGCGAGGTCCGCGCACTGTTCATCGACGCGGCGGAGCAGGCGGCCGTGCGGAGAGTGGACGTCCCCGCCCCTGAGGCGGGCCAGGTGCGCCTGGAGGTGCACCATGTGGGCATCTGCGGCTCGGATCTGCACTATTACTTCGAGGGCGCCAACGGTGCCTTCGTGGTGCGGGAGCCACTGATCCCCGGCCATGAGCTCTCCGGCGTCGTCGAGCACGACCCCGCCGGCGAGCTGGCGCCGGGCACCCCGGTCACCGTGCATCCAGCCCGGTTCGGCGAGAGGGACGCCCGGTTCGCCGACGCCCCGCACCTGTGGCGCGGCGGCTCCTATCTCGGCAGCGCCTCGACCTGGCCGCACACCCAGGGGGCGCTCAGCGAGCTGCTGGTGGTCGAGCGGGACATGGTGCGGCCGCTGCCTCCGGAGCTCCCCGTGCGACGCGCGGTGCTGGCCGAGCCGTTGGCGGTCTCCCTGCACGCGCTGGCCCAGGCCAAGGCCGCGGGAGCGCAGCTGGAGGGTGCGAGGGTGCTGGTCACCGGTGCGGGTCCGATCGGACTGCTCGCGGTGGCCGCCGCCGTCGACGCCGGAGCGGCCGCGGTGACCGCGGCCGACGTGCTTCCCGGTCCGCTGGAGCGGGCGCGCGGGCAGGGCGCCCAGGACACTGTGGACGTCTCTACGGACGCGCTGCCGCAGAGCAGCTTCGACGTCGTGCTGGAGTGCTCCGGGGCCACGGCCGCGATCGGCTCTGTGCTCCAGGCAGTGCGCCCTGCCGGCGTCGTGGTCCAGGTGGGGATGGTCCCTGCGGAGCCCCGACCCGTGGACCTCTCGCCGTTCATCGCCAAGGAGGTGCGCTACGTGGGCACCTTCCGGTTCCATGAGGAGATCGACGCCGCGATCAGCCTCCTCGCCCGACGCCCGCAGATAGAGGCTGTCATCACCCATGAGCTGCCTCCGGAGGACCCGGAGGGGCTCTTCTCCGCCGCTCGGGACTCCGCGAGCTCCGGGAAGGTGATCAGCGCACCCTGGAGCTGAGAGAAGAGAGGGGAGCCGCCCACCGTGGAGCAGGACCGCCGCGGGGGCCGCTCGTCACCCCACCGGGCCGGCCGCAGCACAAGATGTTGCGGTCGGCCCGGTGTCGTGGTGGCACATCTTCGGTCCGAGGGGAGACGACACGCCGCGACACGCGGTGAGAAAGATCATCCCCTCCGTGGAGAGGCGGATCTCCACAGCTGTGGAGCAATGAGGGTGCAGGTGGGTGGATCCGCGTGAATCCGGGCATCCGTCGATCCACAGGGGCTGTGCACTCACCGGTGGACGAACTACACTGGTGTGAGTACAGCATCTAGTGGTGACTTCCATGCCTAGACCCAAGATGTAGTATTGAGGCACAGCTTCAGCAGGAACGCCAGATGACGACGCCCGGCCCTCACCGAGGGCGGGAGAGAAGGGGAGGACCATGTCCGTCACCGTCTACACCAAGCCCGCATGCGTCCAGTGCAACGCCACGTACCGTGCCCTGGACAAGAACGGCCTCACCTACCGGTCCGTCGACATCTCGCAGGACGCCGAGGCGCTCGAGCGGGTGCGGGCCCTGGGCTACATGCAGGCTCCCGTCGTCATCACGGACGACGACCACTGGTCCGGCTTCCGTCCGGACAAGATCTCCGGCCTCGTCGCCCGCGCAGAGGCCACCTCCGTCGCCTGAGACGCGCTCTGCGACCGGGGGAGGAGCCCTCACCCGGACGGATGGCCCACAGGGCCGCCAGGAACCAGCACGGAGCAGCATCGAGGAGCACCGATGATGACCGCAGCAGCCACGGAGACCTCCCGGCTCAGTGCCGGATCGCCGGGGGACACGTTCTCCGGAGGAACCACCTCGGCCTCGCTGATCTACTTCTCCTCGGTCTCTGACAATACTCACCGGTTCGTGATGAAACTGGGACTGCCGGATGATGAGATCGCCAGGCTCCCGCTCCGCACCCAGGAGGACACCCTCCGGGCGACCGAGCCCTTCGTGCTGATCCTGCCCACCTACGGGGCCGGCGGCGGCGAAGGCTCGGTGCCCAAACAGGTCATCAAGTTCCTCAACGTGGAGTCCAACCGGGACCTCCTGCGCGGTGTGATCGGCGCGGGCAACACGAATTTCCACGAGAGCTACTGCATCGCCGGTGACATCGTCGCCGCCAAATGCGGAGTCCCTCATCTGTACAGGTTCGAGCTGATGGGCACTGAGGATGACGTGTCCACCGTCCACCAGGGATTGGAAGAGTTTTGGAAACAGCAGTCATGCCGCTGAAGGACCGCGACGAGCACCCGCGTGCCGCCGGAGAGCCGTCGCTGGCCAAGGAGATGCCCCCGCAGTGGCAGGGGCTGAGCTACCACGAGCTCAACGCCATGCTGAACCTCTACGGCTCCGACGGAGAGATCCAGTTCGAGGCCGACCAGCTCGCCGCACGCCAGTACTTCCTCGACCATGTGAACACCAACACGGTGTTCTTCCACGACCTGGACGAGAAGCTGAAGTACCTGGTCGAGAAGGACTACTACGAGATCGAGACGCTCGAGCAGTACAGCCGGGAGTTCATCAACGGTCTCTGGGACGAGGCCTACGCCCGTCGGTTCCGCTTCCCGACCTTCCTGGGCGCCTTCAAGTTCTACACCTCCTACGCGCTGAAGACCTTCGACGGCAAGCGCTACCTCGAGCGGTTCGAGGACCGAGTCTGCATGGTCGCTCTGCACCTGGCCCGCGGTGAGGAGAAGCTGGCGTCGCAGATCATGGAGGAGATCATCTCCGGGCGCTTCCAGCCGGCCACGCCGACCTTCCTCAATGCCGGGAAGAAGCAGCGCGGAGAGCTCGTCTCCTGCTTCCTGCTGCGCATCGAGGACAACATGGAGTCCATCGCCCGCGGCATCAACTCCGCCCTGCAGCTCTCCAAGCGCGGCGGCGGGGTGGCCCTGTCGCTGACGAACATCCGTGAGCACGGTGCTCCGATCAAGCAGATCGAGAACCAGTCCTCCGGGGTCATCCCGGTCATGAAGCTGCTCGAGGACTCCTTCTCCTACGCC